>CANRJO010000102.1 GCA_947630965.1 uncultured Alphaproteobacteria bacterium | reverse complement strand
AGCAATAAAGAAGAAATAGACATCATTTTGGAAGAAAACGGCAAAATTTATCCGCTTGAAATAAAACAAACCGCCACACCTACCTTATCCATGGCAAAGCACTTTAAACTCATTGATGAAAAAAAGAAAGGCATCGGCGCCATTATTTGCTTAAGTGACAAATTTATTCCGATAAATAAAGATGTTTATATTATCCCGATAAGCTACATATAACAAAAATGCCACTTGTATAAGTGAAACCGGCTTAATTTCATAACCAATTCATCAGATTTTTATCACCGAGCGGATGCTTGCCCTTACCGACACCCAAATGAACATCAGATTTATAAGCGCCGTGAAAATCTGAACCGGCGAATAAAGAAAAAAACAAATCCTTATTTTTCTCCCAAGTCGTGGGAATGCGGATAATGAGGCGATTGGAGTGATTTAAGGGGCAAAAGTACCACAGCGTACTAAAAAGCGTACGTGAGGACACTTTTGCCCCTTAAATTGCTCTAGGCGCCCATTAGACGCATTCCCCTGCCAACTATACGCCTTTCAACAGTTTTTTATAACGCAACCTATGCGGCTTGCAGGCTTCTTCACCCAAACGTTTCTTCTTATCTTTTTCATATTCTTCAAAATTGCCTTCAAACCACTCTACATGGCCTTCATCTTCATAGGCTAAAATGTGCGTGGCAAGACGGTCTAGAAACCAACGATCGTGCGAGGTCACAAGAACACATCCGGGGTAGTTCATAATGCCTTCTTCCAGGGAACGGAGCGTATCAACGTCTAAATCGTTGGTCGGCTCGTCAAGCAAAATCACGTTCGCGCCCTTGCGCAACATTTTGGCAAGATGGACGCGGTTGCGCTCGCCACCTGAAAGTTGCCCAACTTTTTTCTGCTGATCAGCGCCTTTGAAGTTAAACTGCCCGACATAAGCGCGCGAGGGCATTTGCTTTTTGCCAAGCTCAATAATATCTAAGCCGTCCGAAATTTCTTCCCAAACATTTTTATTGGGATCAAGCTCATCACGGGTTTGGTCAACATAGCCTAAATCCACCGTTTCGCCAATTTTAATCTGCCCCGAATCGGGTTTTTCTTGTCCGGTAATCATCCTAAAAAGCGTGGTTTTACCCGCGCCGTTCGGGCCGATAATGCCGACAATCGCCCCTTTAGGGATTTTGAAAGATAAATGATCAATCAAAACTCTGTCGCCGTACGCTTTTGTGAGGTTTTCCGCCTCAATAACCAAATCGCCCAAACGGTCGGTCATCGGGATGTTGATGTAAGCATGCGTGATTTTATCTTTAACCGCTTGGCTTAAAAGTTCGTCATAAGCATTAATACGCGCCTTAGATTTGGCTTGCCGCGCCTTGGGATTTTTCTTAATCCATTCCAATTCATCGGCTAAAGTCTTTTGCCGCGCGGATTCTTCACGCGCCTCTTGCTCTAAGCGCTTTTGCTTTTGCTCAAGCCATGAAGAATAATTACCCTCATACGGAATGCCCTGCCCGCGGTCAAGTTCCAAAATCCAACCCGTGACATTATCCAAGAAATAGCGGTCGTGCGTGACCATAACAACCGTGCCTTTGTACTCTTTCAAATGCTGTTCTAACCATGCCACCGACTCGGCATCTAAATGGTTGGTCGGCTCGTCTAAAAGCAATAAATCGGGCTTTTGGAGCAAAAGCCGGCAAAGCGCCACACGACGACGCTCGCCACCTGAAAGCTTTGTGACATCGGCATCCGCAGGCGGACACCGCAAGGCATCCATCGCAATTTGAATGGTCCGTTCTAAATCCCAACCGTTGCAAGCGTCAATTTTTTCTTGAAGCTCGGTTTGTTTTTCAATAAGGGCGTTCATTTCATCATCAGACATCGGCTCTGCAAAACGCGCGGAAACGGCTTCAAACTCTTGAAGCAAATCGCGCACTTCGCCAAGGCCGTCCATCACGTTTTCCATAACCGTTTTATGCGGATCAAGTTTCGGTTCTTGCTCTAAGTAGCCAACTTTCACGCCGTCTGCCGCCCATGCCTCGCCATTAAACTCTTTATCCACACCCGCCATAATCTTTAAGAGCGTGGATTTGCCCGCGCCGTTCACGCCCAAAACACCGATTTTCGCGCCTGGCAAAAACGAAAGCGTAATCCCCTTAAAAAGCTCTTTACCGCCAGGGAAAACTTTGGTTAAATTCTGCATTACAAAAACATATTGGTAGGAAGCCATCAAACTTTCTCCTTACAAAAACGGGTAACGATAATCTTAAAAGCCGGGATCTTGCGCCATACGCTCGCGCAAAGCCTTTTGATAAGCCGGGTCAGCGTGCATTTTATCCATTTTTTTCTGGTAATAGTCAATATATTTTTGGCGCATTTCGGGATCTTTTTGATAAATCAGCGTCGCGTCATAAGGCTTGCGCGGCGTAATGATTTTGCCGTCGGGCATTTTGATTGTGCCGTCGCCGTAAAGCGTCGCACGAAAGATGGACTGTTTATCAAACGCCTGATTGATGGCTTTACAATCCGCTAATCCGTCACGCATTTT
>CANRJO010000101.1 GCA_947630965.1 uncultured Alphaproteobacteria bacterium | reverse complement strand
GTCCGCAACGAAAAGAAATAATTTATTTCTCATCGCACAAAAAAGCCCGTTGACGAAATTGTCAACGGGTTTTTTATGATAAAAAGCCTTGTGAAATGACTTTGAATATTGATATTTTTGAATATTTTTTATGTTAATGAAATACATTAAAAACAAGCGCTAATAAATTGAATATCAAAATTTTTTCTTAATTTTCTGACGGTGATAATTTGTTTTTTTATAGATATACTCGCTTTTTCCCTCTATCGGCGGGTGTGATACAAGGCAAAGAGGGGCGCATCGCTATGGGCCGATAGGGGAAAAGGGAGGTGCCCCGCTGAATGGAAGCCGTAAATGCGGGGCATCAGGGGTCGGTCGGCGCAAGCGCCGACTCGGGGATTTATCGGCGTTAATAATTGTACCTTTCTTAAACTCCTTTTTTGCGTTTTCATCTCTTTTTCTTTTCTCCGTTTCTGTTTTACCGTTTCGTTTGCGTTTTAAACGGGTTTTAAAGCCCGCAGGCGCGTTTTCTGTTGTACTTCCCTCTTGTCCCCCTGCCTCCTTCGGGAGCCCTCCCCGCGGGCTTTTAAATGCCCGACGGGGAAGTTTTAAAGTGGGGCGATGGCTTCGTCCTCTCAAAAGCTGGCCTCACTCACATAAGGCGTGGTAGCTGCTGGTGCCGCGACCGTAGGAGTTGACGTGACCGTTAGAGAGGTAGACGTAGTACGCGGAGTAGGAAGTAGCTTCATCTTTCAACCACGGATAATAAGCACAACTACTCTCTCTTTTATCACTACCACAATACATTTCCCTCAAATCCTTTATCGTTTCTGATACATTATTACTTCCGTAAGACGCGCTCGTTCCCTTACAATATTCGCTCTTCTTGTTGGTCGGATCCGGTACAGAAGTGCCTTCTCCACTATAACACTTCCAATCTATATCCCCCCAGCTCACCATTTTGCCTTTCGCGCCCTCTACCTTGCTTTTCGCTGCCGCGCAGAACCTTTCCGCACTCCACCAATTCATACTGCTACTCGGCCCATAAAGCTTCTTTCCACCTACCGTACCTTTAACAATACTTGTTATTTTAACACACTCAAATTTTGTACACGAACTCTCATTATTATAATCACGGCAACCGCTGCTCAAACAAAATTCATCTGCTGCACAACCTTGTCCGTTCTTATTGCACGGATTCGGCTGCGTTGTTGTCGTTTCAGGCATTGTTGTGGTGGTTGTTGATTCTGCCGTCGTAGAGGCCTCTGTCGTCGTTGTAGCCTCCGTTGTCGTTGTTTCCGGTGTTGTTGTCTCTGTGGTGGTTGTCGTGGTCGGCTCCGTTACTTCCGGCAGGGGCGTGTGAGTTTCCGATTCCTCCGGCCGCGGGATGCCACCTTCAATTGTGGTATCGGTATCAAAAAACACCGTTACAGTGTTGTTCGAGTCATTACATTCATCTGCCCCGTTGTTAATATCAAGCTCGGAAGCATAAGCCAAACCGGAAGCGGCATCACTCAACATATTACATACCCGCTTTGGCAACCCCGTTGCCGTCATGGAATACATTGTTTCATCAAGATATTCACACTCATGCCCAAAACTTGCTTCTTCCCCGCAGGCATATGCGAAGCCATACTCCACCGTGCGAAACTTGTTTTCATCATAAGGCGACCCCAATGAAAGAGTTACGCCGTCGGGATTTCCCTTTTGTAATAGCATAGCCAACTGGGCACTGTTGAGATTCATTTCATAAAGAATCTGATTCGATACATGTTTATCCATACCCCAGCGATACCCGGCAATGCCGCCGATGCTTAAAACGCCGATAATGGCTAAAACGCCCAGCATTTCAACCATACTGCGCCCGCCTTGCGCTTGATTTTCAATTTGTTTTAATTGTTTTTTCTGTTGTTTTTTCATGGTTTCTCCTCCTGTTTCCTATAATTCAATTGTATAAAATAAACGTACCTTTAATGCAACGCTGATTCCGGGGCAAAATTACCCCTATAAATCGCAAAAACAGGCTTTTTATAACCATTTGATATTGCATTAAAAATACCTCTAAATAAATTTTTTTTGAAAAAATGAAAAAAAAGTGTTGCAAAAAACGTACGTTTAATTGATGCATATTTTTTGATGCATATTCAAAAAAAATCGCCTTGATGAGAGGCGACCGGAAGTTGACAACTACTCAAAGGAAATAGTGCGATATATTGACCAAAAGGCTATTCTACCACCTTCCGGTCGTTCAATTACTTACCTTGTTTATAAAAAAACAAGGCACGCAACCTGTCCTTTTTCAAGGACACCTTTGATGAGGTTGTCACACCTCGGGGCACACATCACTTGCCTTAATGAAAAGCATAAAGTGTTTTGAAATAATTGTCAAACAAAAAATTGTTGCTTTTTACATTTATTATAAAAAAAACGGACGAATCGTGCCTGATTCGCCCGCATCACAAAAAAAGTTGTTTTTTTAAGCAATATGCTGATTGAGCCAGCTTACCATATCCGATTTGGATTGCGCCCCCAATTTTTTATCGGCCAAAGCGCCTTTTTTGAACAAAATCATGGTCGGAATGCTTTGAATGTTAAACATTTCAGGCGTTT
>CANRJO010000100.1 GCA_947630965.1 uncultured Alphaproteobacteria bacterium | reverse complement strand
CGCGGTATCTTCCGTCACAAACCGGCGGCGGCCGTCGTGAGTGCCCGACGCGCCGGCACAACCGCAACTCTAGATGAGATTAACAAATATTTCCAAATTTCCGAGATGCCCATAATTTCCGGTCGCTACTGGAACATGGTTCATGGCGCAACCACTGAAGATGTGGCGCAAGATAAAGAAGGCTTGCAAAATATGCGGATTTTGGCAAAGAATATGACATGGCACTTGAAATGCCGTGAAGCCGCCGAAAAGGCCGGCATCACGCCGCCCGAACCCGAACAGATAGAATTTACGAATTTTATCCGCTAAAAACAAAAAAAGCTCCTCGGTTGAGGAGCTTTTTCTTCATCACAACGGGGGATTCTTTTCCAAATCAGCCGAATAGCGTGTGGCGTACATCACATCATTAAGATAAGTCTTCGGCAAAATCTTATCAAGCATGTGTCCATCCTTGTTTATGGTGCTGAACAAGTAAGTGTCTTTGTCTAGGGGCGTACGCCAAGCCTGATAAATTTTTACATTTTTGCAACCGTAAAAACGCCGTTCGGCAATATCCAGATAAACCTTAGAGTCTTGAAGCTTAAGAACCAAACGCAATCCGTCTTTTGTTTCAATGAGCCCCCAAGAAAGTCTGATATGAGCGGGAATACCAAATTTTTCCCTCAAATACATAAATGTAAACATACAAAAAATTTAAGAATAATTAACTTGATGTCGTATAATATACACCAAAAATATTCTTTGTCAACAAAAATTTGTACAAAATTTTGACAATAAAAATTGACAGCCGACACAAACTGATGTATTCTTAATATATAGGGTTAAAATGGAGAGCAAAATGGCACAATCGGTACAAGACATTTCAAGAAGACTTTTAATTGAATCCGCCTTTCTCAATTACGGCTGTCTGCGCCGTGTTTCTGATGCTGAGGTTGATAAACTTTACGCTGAAATTGAACAATTAAACGCCGATCCTTTCAAAGATGAAAAAACTTTTGAAAAAGTAACGCAATATAAGCTTGAAAGCGTAAAATCCAAGGAAGAGCTTAAAGAGCGCATTCATCAAATGCGTGCCGAAACGGCTAATAGGGCGCTTAAAATTGTGGCAGAAAACGCCAACGCCGAGCAGATTGCGGCTGTTTTAACGGATATCGGCATATCTCAAAAAATGGCAAAACGTTATGCTGAGGTTATTTTAGCAAAAAATTTGCACCAAGAGCTGAGCCCTGAAGATCAGGCGCTTGCTGTCAAAACCGGTGCCAAAAATATCGGTCGGCGCAACAAAAACAAAGAAGCCGAAAAAACAATTTGGGCTGATCAGTTGGCAAGCAACCTCTTTGATAAAATTGACGTTCTGAAGAAACGCACGTTTACTGACCTGCAGACCTACCAAGATGCCGGTTTTCATAATGTTCTGATTGAAGAGCGCCTAGATGACATCAAGGCCAATTTAACGGGCTTAAAAATTACGTTAAATTACACCATAAAACCGCAAAACAAGGAGTTTAGCGAACAACTTCGGGCAGATTGTAACAAAGAAGGCGGGGTGAAAGAAAACTTTTATAAACTCATCGGCTTATTGGCAGAAAACGGCAAAAACGCTGTTTATGACCCGTCTTTAGCCTCAAATTATCAGGCGTTTGAAGCCCTCATGACCAAAATTTACGGCAAAGAAAATGTGGAAGCCGCCTTAGAGAAAGCCTTAGGCAAAAAAGAGGAACGCCAAAGCAAATATGCTGAAAAGAGCAAAGAACTTTATGTAAAATTGATGTGCTCGCTTTTAGCCAAAAAGTATGCTTATGATCACGAAAATCATAATTCCGGTGTCAATTATCAAGACTATGCCCGCAACCTTGAACATCATTTCATTAAAGGTCTCGCTCAAGGCGTGAATAATGTTTCGGCGTTAGGCTTTACGGAACCCGATGCTAATAATCAGGCGTTAAGTCTTAAGGAAGAAAGAAAGCGTGCCATGGAAATCCGCTCAGCGGCAAATGAGGAAAAATCAGTTTCTTACCACCACAAACTTCCCATTGGCAGCGGTTATGACGTGACGGATCGCTTGTTTGGCAAATTAGACCCCACCACAAAGTTCAAAGAGGCATCTGCGCTCATCAATAACATCGGCAACGGTTGTTTGGTCATTGGCAAAGACAAGCACGAAAGCCTTGAGGCTAAAGGAAGTTATATTCTAACAGCTAGTGCCGATAATATGATTTTTGCCTCCCGTTACGAGGCTTCAGCACTCCAAAATGCCTTGCGCGCCATGCCACCTGAGTTCCAAAAAGTGGCAGCACAATACATTCGCCCAAACCAAACAGATTTAAGCGTAGGGCTAAACCTTGGCGAACATCCGCAATTAACGGCTCTGCGGCAAACACTGAAAACAGAAGAAAAATCTAACACGCTCGCGCAAATTTATAGCAAGCTTTACCCGCTTGAAAAATAAATCTTTTGAACGTTGCATAAATATCTATTTCTTTTTGAAAAGAAAAGAGATAAGATAAGTGTTGAGATAAAAATGATAGAAAAAGATTTCAAATTAGAAAGCCCGTTTGAGCCTGCCGGCGACCAGCCGCAAGCGATTGCTGAACTTGTGGACGGCTTGAAAAGGGGCGAAAAAAGCCAAGTGCTGTT
>CANRJO010000099.1 GCA_947630965.1 uncultured Alphaproteobacteria bacterium | reverse complement strand
GCAATGTCGCTTTACGCTAAAAAAACTAAAGCAACCATCGCCTCCGAAAAGAATGACGGCGTACGGACGTATTACCTAAAGACCAACGCCTAAATTATTATCCAGTAAAAAAGGGACCGGTTTTAATCCGGCCCCTTATTTTTTGTGCGGTTTCTATTCTATTTCAAAATATCGCATACAGGTATTTAGTAAGTGTTGATAATCACCCGATGTTGCTTCCATTCTGAATTCATCAACTTGTTTCTCGGTCAAACCGGCTCTGCGCATTGCTTTAATGCAAATACCTAATATATTAAAAGCGTTGCTATTTTCACCAATTAGTTTAACCGTTATTTCAGGATATTTTGGCATGGTATTCCTCCATTTTTTTGAGTTCGTTAAATACGTCAAGGCGGCGGTTAACAGCTTCTTGAGATACGAAAACCGTTGCACCGCCTTCTTTAAGAGCCACAAAGCAAACCAAGAGGTCGATGTTTTCTTTTGCCAATGCATCATGTACCTCGTTAAACGTGTGGCTTATTTCCTCAAGCCGTTGACCTGCTACTTGACAGTATTTCTTTTTCTTCGGCTGAGGGTATGGTTGGTACCCATAGAAATTATTTCCGACAGCGATAAGCATGGTATCAACCGCGCAGTTGTGTTTGTTAATGATTCCTGCGGCTTCTTTAATCTTGACCATCAAATCTTCAGGCATTTCTTTATACATATTTAATCCCTCCAAATGGGTAAAATGTCGCCACTATCCAGATCCGAGCTGTAACCCTGGAGGTTTTTCATGTCGTCTTGTGAGTGGAGGCTTACTCCGCCAATACACTTTATCGTTACGCCATAGGTCTTGCAAAGCTTTGTTAAATCTTTTGCAAAGTTTTCATAAGTGCTAGATTCAACCTCCGAGAATGCTTTGGCTTTTGTCATGGTTTTGACCTCATCGATGTCTGAGGGCTTCATGACCATGTAAGTTTTAACTGTTTTCATCTTAATACCCTTTCGTTGTTATTTCTTACAAGTCAATGAACGCTCTTTTTTAAAGAATTATCCAGTCAATTCTGCATTATAAGTGCTTGTTTCTGCATTATTTTTTATATTTTCGCCACTTTCTAGCAGAACAGCCTTTTTACCGGTCCAATCTTCCCATCTTTTCACGATAACATCGCAGTATTTCGGGTCCAATTCCATCAATCTTGCGACTCGACCGGTCTTTTCACAGGCAATTAAAGTCGTCCCGGAGCCACCAAATCCGTCCAATACAATATCACCAATCTTGGAACTGTTGTTAATTGCACGCTCCACTAACTCCACCGGTTTCATGGTCGGATGAAGATCATTGTGCTGAGGTTTATTATATTCCCATACATCTGCCTGATTTCGGTCACCACACCAATAATGAGGTTTGTCGTTCACCCAGCCGTAGAGGATAGGCTCATACTGTCGCTGATAATCGGCCCGGCCCAAGGTAAAGGTATTTTTAGCCCAAATAATAAAGGTGGACCATTTGCCGCCGGCTTTCACAAATGCCGAATAAAGAGTGTGAAGTTCGGACGAACTCATGCAAACGTAAGCGGCACCTTGGCAATACATCAACATATTGGTACAGGCATCGTAAAGAAACTGTTCGAAATCTTCGCCCAGATTATCGTTCATAATGGTGCGCCCATGGTTCGGACTGGTATGATACCGGAGTTTGTCTTTCATCGTTGCACCATAGTTCACGTTATAAGGAGGATCGGTAAAAATCATGTCGGCCACGTCGTTCTGCATTAACTTTTTGAAATCGTCTATCATGGTTGTGTCACCACACATCAAACGATGATTACCTAGCTGCCAAACGTCACCATGCTTGGAGATAGGTTCGACCGGTGCCTCAGGGACCTCATCATCTTCGGTGTTACCGGTATCCTGAATTTCGCCAAAGTTCTCGAGGGCTTTCAGTTCATCATCGGTAAAGCCGAGGTTAGTTAGGTCAAAGTCCTCATCCTTCAGCTCACCGATTTCCAATGCCAACATCTTTTCATCCCAACCGGCGTTGAGGGCGATCCGGTTATCGGCAATGACCAATGCCCGGCGTTGCGTTTCAGTTAAATTCGGCAAAACAATAACCGGCACTTCAGTCATGCCTAAGCGTTGTGCCGCCAAAAGTCTGCCATGTCCGGCAATAATGACATTGTCCGAACCGATAAGAATTGGGTTTGTAAAACCAAACTCCTTGATACTGGCCATAATTTGGGCAATTTGTTCGTCATTATGTGTCCGCGAGTTGCGAGCATAAGGGATAAGTTTATCCACCGGAAAGTTCTGTTGAAATTCCATTTTTGCTCCTTAATTTGTGTGATAAAACAAAGGGTGACCACCCAAAATTAAAAAGTGACCACCCAAGGCTTTAATTTGTTTTCATAACTATTTGATATTAATATATTTTTGAGTGACCACCGACCACCCAAAATTTTTGTATTTCGCTAGAAAAATGCTGCGGCTTGCGTCCCCGCATACGATCCGAAGCAAGGAAGGACCCGCCGGCCTCGACCACTAGAAGTTGAGCGACCAACTGACGGAACTTCCTTGAAACTGCGGGGTTAAGCAACAAATCCATCCCCCTGAATCGGAACGATTGTCAACACTTGTAAAGTCTTGCGACATAAT
>CANRJO010000098.1 GCA_947630965.1 uncultured Alphaproteobacteria bacterium | reverse complement strand
ACAACGGTGTATGACCCCATTCATTTTGGGCATGTACATCAGCACCGTTCGCTATTAACACTTTTGCTACTTCGGCATTTTTTGCAAAATGCAACGGTGTTTGCCCATTGGCATCTTTAGCATGCACATCAGCGCCTTTATCGATTAACACTTTTGCTACTTCGGCAGTTTCTGCGGCATGTAACGGTGTTTGCCCATTGGCATCTTTAGCATGCACATCGGCGCCTTTATCTATTAACACCTGCGCCACTTCGGCATTTTTTGCATAATGCAACGGTGTATCGCCAAATATTATTTCTTTAGCATGTACATCGGCGCCTTTATCTATTAACACCTGCGCAATTTCGGCATCCTTTGCATAATGCAACGGTGTATCGCCCCGTTTATTTTGGGCATGTACATCAGCACCGTTCGCTATTAACACTTTTGCTACTTCGGCATTCTTTGCCTTATGCAACGGTGTATCGCCCCGTTTATTTTGGGCATGTACATCAGCACCGTTCGCTATTAACACTTTTGCTACTTCGGCATTCTTTGCCTTATGCAACGGTGTATCGCCATATTCACTATTTTTGGCATGGACATCAGCACCGTTCGCTATTAACACTTGCGCCACTTCGGCATTTTCTGCATAATGCAACGGTGTACTGCCATCATTATTTTTGGCATGGACATCAGCACCGTTCTCTATTAACACTTTTGCTACTTTGGCATTATCTGCAACATGCAACGGTGTTTGTCCATTGTTATCTTTAGCATGTACATCGGCGCCTTTATCTATTAACACCTGCGCAATTTCGGCATCCTTTGCATAATACAACGGTGTACGTCCCCAGTCATTTTGGGCATGTACATCAGCACCGTGAGCTATTAACACTTTTGCTACCTCGGCAGTTTTTGCCTTATGCAACGGTGTATCGCCAAATATTATTTCTTCTTTAGCATGTACATCGGCGCCTTTATCTATTAACACCTGCGCAATTTCGGCATCCTTTGCATAATGCAACGGTGTAGCGTCATTGTCATTTTGGGCACGTACATCAGCACCGTTCGCTATTAACACTTTTGCTACTTCGGCAGTTTCTGCAAAATGCAACGGTGTATCGTCATATTCATTTTGGGCATGTACATCAGCACCTGCATTTATTAACACCTGCGCAATTTCGGCATTTTTTGCAAAACACAACGGTGTACTGCCATATGTTGTTTTGGCATTCGGGTTGGCGCCTTTGGCAAGAAGGTCTTTGACTTCATCTGTTTTACCGTCTTGGCAAGCAATCATTAATTTTGTTTTGCCATATTCACCAAACGGATCATCAATGTGCGGATCTTTCTGCGGCTGTTGTATGTTTGTTTGCGCTGATATTTCAGCTGCTTTTTGTTGCAGTGCCGTATTTTCTTTTGTGAGCCGTTCATTTTCTTTCTTGGTCGATTCCAGCTGATTTTTTAATGCGGTGTTTTGAGCATTTAAGTTGACAGTTTGAGCTTCCAACTGCTTGATTCGCTCCCGTAATTGCGCCTCTGTTTTATTCTCGGTTTCCGACGTGTTCGGCGTTTCATTTATGGGACGCGGATCGGGAATAGGCGGTTGATTGGTTCCATTTGTCGGCGTTTCATTTGAAACGGTTGTATTTTTTTGCCCTTCATTTTGAGATGTTTGACTTTGAGACGTTTGCACATCTTGCAGTTCAATTGTTTCAAACCCCGCTTTTCCCTGTCGATTAAAACTCATTCCTCTGGCATGAACCGCTAAATTCGTTTGCCCGCGTGTGGTAATTAAATTTTCAACCCCGGCAACGCTTTTGGCCGCTTCGGCTAAGGCGTTTTCATCGGCATCGGCTTGATATAATGTGTTGAGCGCTTCCCGATGATTGCCGCCCACTTTGTCGCTCACGCGCTCTTTGTTCTTTCCCACATATTCTTCCGGATGCAACAATTCTTTCGCTTGCACCATTTTATAGGCATAAATGGCGGCATTGCTTTTCACGTTTCCCGCTTCGTCCATTCCGCTTGCCAGTTGTCCTTTTGTTTCCAAGGTTTGCAAATGATGCATCATTTGATCGAGCTGCGCTTGCGTTATTCTTCCTCGCCGAACATATTGTTGTAAGCGTTCTTGCGCAAAAGCGTAATCAGAATTGTTGTATTGATGAATGGTTGTTGCCATGAGAGACCTTCCTTTCGTTTGTTTGGGTTGTTTTTATAAAAAACATTATACAATAAACGTACGTTTTTTTGGTGCAATTTTTTTGAGGCATTTTTACTTGATCGCCTCTCAAACAGTTTTTTCAATAACTGATTGAAAATAAAACAATAATGATGATAAAAATATTTTTTTCAAAATTTTAAAAAAAATCGTTGCAAAAAACGTACGTTTAATTTGAGCAATGATCAGAGAAAAAATTTTGAACAGGGAAGGGCAGGTTTGTTGAAACATATAAAAAAACGACCGCATAAAATGCAGCCGCTTTTTTTTAAAATTTATAAAACTAATTTTGAGCGTTGTTGTTCACCGAAACATAAACTCTGTTTTTGAATGAGCGCTTGAATTCAACAACACCGTCTGCCGTTGCAAACAAGGTGTGATCTTTGCCCATACCGACATTATCACCCGCCCGATAAACCGTACCGCGCTGACGCACAATAATGTTTCCGGCAATAACGGATTGTCCGCCCGATTTCTTTAA
>CANRJO010000097.1 GCA_947630965.1 uncultured Alphaproteobacteria bacterium | reverse complement strand
AATCGGGAAACAACGTTTGCGGATCCCGTGTTTATGGGCTTATCAATAATCAGCCAACCGTTTATTTTATTTTTCATCTGTTTTTAAAATACCGAAAATTATTTTTTTTGCAATCATTTTTTTATTCCTTTACAAAAAGCTTACTTTCACATATGATAAATAGTGGTATCTGTGGAGGTTATGTATGAATAAGATTAATTTTATTACGTCCAATAAAGGAAAAATAAAATCACTGGAAAACAGTTTGAAACTTAATAATATAGACGTGCAGATATGTGCACAAAACTTAGATATTATGGAACCCCAATTTGATACTGTTCAAGAGGTTTCGAAATATAAGGCATTAAAAGCTTTTGAGATATTAAAAGAACCTGTTTTAGTAGAAGATGGGGGATTTTCTGTATTTGAATTAAAAGGCTTTCCGGGGGTTTATACCAAATATGTTTTGAAAACATTAGGTGCCGATGGTATTTTAAAATTAATGCAAGGCGTTAGCAACAGAGCAGCCAAATTTGTTAGTGTAGCTACTTTTGTTAATGAAGACGGCACTCTATTTCAATTTGAACGTGAAGGCGGAGAATTTGAAATATCAAAAGAAAAAGTTGATATTCAATCACCATATGCTTGGTCTGAGTTGTGGAAAATAATATATTTAAAAGAATACAATAAAAATCTTTGTGAGCTTTCTGAACAAGAAGTTTCAGAGTATTATGGATGTACTGGTGCTAATGGCAGTATTCAAAAATTTGTTAATTGGTATATAAATGAGTATAAAAGATAAATTAAATACAGATACACAGCACACAAAAGCATGAAAATAAAACCAATTCATTTAATATTGATGAGATAAATATATGAAAATTATTTACGCCTTATTTCTTGCGCTTCTTTTTACGGCTCTGCCGACATTTTCGGCTGACAATGCAACACCGAAAACCGATTACACACAGGCGGACGAGCGCGCCAAAAATGCGCCGGAGTTTGAGGATATGCCCGATTTGGTTCGATATTTGATTCAGCCCTTTCGCGCCGATGAAAAACTCAAAGCCCGTGTTATTTTTATGTGGATTGCCACGCATATTCAATACGATGCCTACAAAGCCGATAATATTGTCAAGCTGAACAACCGCAAAAAGGGCTTTGTGAAAAAAAATAATCCTTATCAAACACGTTTAGGTGTTTGTGGAGATATTGCCGATCTTTTCGTACAAATGGCATTAAAAGCGCATTTGAATTGTGAAAAAATAGTCGGACACGCCGGCTATAATTTAACGAAGCAAACAGCCACACAATCACCGCATGCGTGGAATGCCGTTAAAATTAAAGGAAAATGGTATTTGTTGGATGCTACTTGGGCCATGGGCGGACAATATATTCACAATCAAACCTATCAAAAGCAACGGGATTATAAAAAAATGCTGTCGGAACGGCGAAAACACCCGGAAAAAATTGAACTGGGAGATCGCTTTGTCGATGAATCTTGGTTTTTAACCCCGCCGGAAGAAATGATTAAAACACATTTTCCCAATTCTTTAAAATGGCAATTACTGAAACATCCCGTTGAGTCGGAAAAAATATGGAAAGAAAATCAAAAAAAAGTGTCCCCCAAAAAATAAATTGATTTTTCCCTTGTTTGACATTTCAAATGTTGTGTGATATAATAAATTGATTGAACTTTATAATGACAGGATAAAAAAATGTTTGTATTACCTTCTTTTTCGCGTATTTCTTCATGGTTCGGTTATCGCAACGCACCGACACAAGGCGCCAGTCATTTTCATAAAGGAATGGATTTTGCCGCACCGGCCGGTACGCCCGTTTTTGCAGCCGCCGACGGCGTTATTTCCGTTAAAGAATCACAAAGAGGTTACGGCAATGTTGTTTACATTAAGCATGCCGACGGCAGTGAAACCCGTTACGGACATATGAGCGGCTTTACCGACATTCAACCCGGACAGGTTATTCATGAGGGCGATCAAATCGGTTTTGTCGGATCAACCGGCGTCAGTACGGGGCCGCATTTGCATTTTGAAGTTCGGAACGCGGCCGGACAAGCCGTTGATCCGCAATTTATTTTAAACGGCGACATACCGCAAAACATATCGTCTGTTTCACCGCAAACCATAGCGACTGCCTCATCGCCCAATCGGCAAGGCACGAGCATTCATTATTGTTCCCCGCTGAAAGATTGGCAGAATATTGAAAACAAGCTCAAAGAGGAGGAAGAAAAAAAGAGTGATTACATCGCTTTTGCCTATCGTGCCGGAAAAAAAGAATCAACAACGGAAAAAGTTGTTCAAAACGAGCTGAATAATTTAGGACTGCTCGGCTCCCTTGTCGGTATTCTCGGGGGCGGATTGCTCGGAAAATTATTCGGCGCATCGGAACAGGAATCCGAACAAAAACCGGTTCAATTCACGCTTTCCAAAAAAGATATGTTAAATAAAGGATTTACCGTTGAGGAAATCGATAAAATTTCCGCATTAAGCGAACAGGCTCAAACAAAAACATCTTTGGATCAAGCCGGACAACTGATTTCGGCGGAAGATTTGCGTCTTGCCGGTTTTGATGAAGAAAAAATCGAACAATTCAACACCTTGGCGCACCAAAAGCAAGGGCAGCTTTCTTAAACGATTTTTCAACCGCGTTTTTTACACATCTTAAATGGTTAATGCAGCTGCTTCGGCCTTCACGGCATTTGAAATTTTTTCAAAGGCTTTTGTTTCAATTTGACGCACCCGTTCCCGGCTGATTTTAAACTGTTCGCCCAGCTCTTCCAGTGTTTTGGGTGTTTCACTTAAAAACCGCTCTTTTACGATAATTTGTTCCCGTTCCGATAAGCGCCCGATGGCGGCAAACAATAACCGTTTTTTCACGGCCAAATCTTGCGAATCTTCCAACTGTTCTTCAATGGATTGCGTTTTATCAACCAACATATCCAAATGATTGGTTGTGGAATCGTAAGATAACGTTGTGTT
>CANRJO010000096.1 GCA_947630965.1 uncultured Alphaproteobacteria bacterium | reverse complement strand
TAAAATTCAAGGCTTGCCCGAGCATAATTATCTAGAGCGCCCTCATCCCGCGATCCATTTACCATGCTCAATTTAAAAAACCACGTTTCAGTTTGATTTGAAGCCCAATAATGATACTGTTCCGTAAATTTTTCAGCGTCAACACCTTTTGCTTTCAAGCTTTCTAAAGTTTTATTGACAATTTCTTTGATATTTCCGAGCACACCATCCGTACCTGTAAGTCCTGTAATTTGATTAAAATCATATCCATATAAATCCATTAATTCGCCTATTGCTGGCAAATACCACTTGCCCTGCCCGACAAATTTGTTATCAGCACTCACTTCCGGCGGATAAAAAGCGCGCGTTGCCAAAGCGGCATTAGGAATACAATATTGCTGATATTCTTTTGTCCCTTCTTGATATTGACCTTTTAGACAAGCTTCCTTTTTAGTTTTTGCTTTCGCTAAAATATCCGTATTTTTTGCACCGCTAAAGAGTTCAGAGGATCTATTAAGCGCATCGGCTTTAAACATTTCAAGTGTATATCGCTTAAGTCCCTCTATATGACCTTTATCATCCCACAAGCCATAAAAAAGAAATTGATTGGAATTGTCGTAAGGATTTTGGGGATCAAACTGATATGTATTATTATCTGAAGTTAAATTTTTCAGACTAATTACCTTGCCATGTGCGCCATTATCTTTCAGCCAATAGACAACGCCAACCGGCTTGGGCGAGGTGCTTGCTTCATAGTTTTCTACCTTTCCACACGAACCATCCGCATAATATACATCGCCGATTTCACAAAGGTTTTGACAAAGCGTCATGCGAGGATTGCCTTTACATTTGATGAGCCTGTTGCACCATGAAGTTTTGTCAGATTCCGTAAAACCGAGCTTTGCGCAATTATACTGCACGCAGATTTTATAAGAGGAATCAAACGGACAGAACATATAACCGTCATCAGCACAATTCGGGTCTTCAGCTTTGGAATAGCCTAACTCTTCACAATCAGGCACCTTTTCACAATCCATCGCACTTGCTACATTTGCAAATATCAAACCCAACAAAAACATCAAATATCGCATTTTATTTTCCCTTTCTTCTCTAGCGTCCGTCTCCATACGTCACTCTGAGCGGAGCGAAGAGTCCAGGACAATAAATTAGCTAATTTGTTTTCACCTGGATTCTTCAACCCCGAACGGGGTTTCAGAATGACGTCCATAGGCTGACGCATTTTCTCGAACCATAGCAATTTAAAGGTACCTTTAAATGCAACGGATTAACCAACGCGAAACTGCGGGTTTTAGAGCTTGACAAGCCCAATTTTTTAAGGTACCTTTAAATTGCTACGTTAGAGCAACAAAAAACGTCCATTTTGAAATGGACGTTCTTTGTTTTGCACCCAAATGAGGTTAGACTATACTGCTTTTCTTTCTTCAAGGGTGTTTTGAAGTGCCACCATCGCCGCCATTTGCCCCGACGCTACCGCTTCCACCGCAGTCGTTGTGCCATTTTTACAATCGCCGCAGAAAATGATGCGCGCATCTTCTTCATATTCTATCGGACGACTTCCTACCGCCTTGATAATCAAATCATAATGTTTCAGTTCAAGCGATGTGTTCGGTTCGGCTTCCCATTTGCCGTCTTTGAAAGTGTTCTGGTGGACAGTCAACGTCAGCCCGTCTTTATCTTTGCTGATTTTTTCAGGGCTTGTTTTGGCGCAAATATCTACTTGATGCGCCAACAAATCCAGATATTCGGCTTTTGAAATCCGCATATCCGAAATGCGGCGGCGGACAAACATTTCAACGCTTAAAGCACCTTGAGCCTTGGCAGTTAAGGCACAATCAGCCGCCACATTGCCGCCGCCGATAACTGCAACTCGCCCCGAAGCCTTATATTTTTCAGGCGCATTCAAATAATCATCAAACGGCAAGCTTAATGCCTCGCCCTCAATATTTAAAGGTGTGACCACAGGCGCGCCGATCGCCACAATCACGCTATCAAAGCCTTGTTTCAAAAGCGCTTTAAAATCCACCACTTTGGTTTTGAGTTTTAAGGTGATGCGGCCGTTTGCCTCAATCCGTGACCAATCTTGACGGATAACCTCTTGGGGAAGTCTTTCTTCAGGGATCAAATTAAGCGCCCCGCCAATGCGTTCCACCGCCTCAAAAAGCGTTACTTTGCACCCCTGCCCGACAAGCGCCGCTGTTGCCGCCATGCCGGCAGGCCCTGCCCCGATGACAGCAATTTGACGGCCGTTATATGCCGGCAATTTTTCATAAAGCGAATCGGGCGCGGCGTTTGCCACCAACGTGGCTTGAAGTTTGGGAATGTTAATCGGAAAATCAATGTTTCCGCGTGTGCAAGACTTTTGGCAAAATTTATCAGGGCAAATCAGTCCGCAAATGCCCGCCAACGGATTGCGCGCTAAAATGTGACGTGCCGCCTCAGGTTCTTTTTGGGCTTTTGCTAAAGCGATGAAATCTGCCGGGCTTACGCCAATCGGGCATGCCTTGGCGCAGGGCTTGAGTTTGCACCCTAAGCAACGGCTCAACTCCGCCTGCATTTGCACCTTATTTAAATATAAAGATTTCGCCATGGTTCTTCTCCTATTTAAAAGCCTATAAATTTTGTGCTTGAGAGTCAATAAAAAAGCTTGACTTACCGCCTGCCCTTTTGCATAAAATATCATATAATAACTTATGGAAAGGAGCGTAAATTATGACTAAAAAAGTACTGATTCTTTCTGCAAGCCCTCGGAAACACGGCAACTCGGACCTTTTGTGTGACGAATTTTTGAAAGGCGCACAAGAAGCCGGGCATGATGTGGAAAAAATTTGGCTTTCGGATTACAAAATCAATTTCTGTCGCGGTTGCGGTTTTTGCAACGAGGCGCATCGGTGCGTTCAAAACGATGATATGGCGCAAATTTTGGATAAAATGGTTGCCGCAGATGTGATTGTGCTCGCCACGCCAATTTATTTTTATGCGATGAACGGGCAAATGAAAACCCTGATTGATCGCACCGTGCCGAAATATACCGAAATGCGAAATAAAGATTTTTACTTTATGATGGCTTGCGCCGATGATAACCCCGAAAATCTGAACCG
>CANRJO010000095.1 GCA_947630965.1 uncultured Alphaproteobacteria bacterium | reverse complement strand
CAAAAAGTCGAAGGTTTGAAATTCACGTACGCTTTTAGTACGCTAGAATTCCAAACCTTCTTTTTTTGCTTCTATTCACCTCATTATCCGCATTCCCTCAGGTTGGGTTCAAAAATAGGGATATTTTTTATCCGCCTTTCCTTGGCTTGGGTGTAAAAGGGGCGGCAGCCGCTATCCGTCATCCTGAGGCGAAGCCGAAGGATCCAGGAGAAAAAAGTAGCTATATCTTTCCACCTGGATTCTTTGGCTTCTTGCTCGTAAGCTCTGCTCTATGAGCAATCGCTAACTCGCTTCGGTCACCGCTCTGTAATACTTGCAGCGGCGCCTGTCGGCACCTCGCAAGCTAACAATCGCGTGATGTCGCCTAAAAAACAACAATTACTTTTGTTGTTTTTATAGGCTCCACGTTATCCTGAGGCGAAGCCGAAGGATCCAGGTCAAAAAACGAATCGAATTGTCATAATCTTTTTGAATAGATTCCATACCCAAAATCAGCTGTTGAAAACTTCCTTTTTTTATGGAAGTTTATTCGCTCTTTTCTTACTCTGAAGAAAAGGACTTTAAGTTGATGATAAAGCGCTTTTTAACATATTTGACCATCACGTGCTTTAGCTTGCATGTGTTGGCTTTTCCGCTTTGGGCCGGGGTCTTATCACCTTCGAGCTTTGATCATATGTATGCGCTTGCTGCCAAAGGTAATAAAGAAGCCCTTTTTGAAGCACGCTACCGTGGCTTAAATATTGATTCCGTTAATGAAGATGGCGATACGGGCTTGTGCGTGGCGGTTAAAAAGCGCAATATCAGAGCCTTTAACACTTTTCGTGCCGTGGGTGCTAATGTGCGCCATCCCTGTACTTTGGAATTATCTAATTACAAAAGTTTCCTTAATCAAAGTTCTGTTCGTGATGAAAACTTCTTTGTCAAAAATTATCCGCATACCCGCAATAATGATAACAAAAAACGCTTGCTCGTTGGGGCAGGTGTCCTTGGCGCGGGTGCGGCGCTTTACTTTTTGCTTAATCATGATGATGGCGGTGATGACGGTCCGCCTCCTGATCCGTGCGAAAACGTTAAATGCCCTGAAAATGGTCGTTGTGTGAATGGCGCTTGTGTCTGTGATGAGGGCTATGTCCAAATTAACGGTCAATGCCTTGAATCTTCCTCTTTGTGTAATGGTCACGGTTCGTGGAATTCGGAAACGCTCACTTGCGAGTGTGAGGAGGGCTTTAATAGTGCCACCAGATGTTCTGACTGTGTGGATGATTATGTCCTTTATAAGAACAAATGTTTCCCTGAAAAGGATGTGTGCTTTAACGGCGGAACATGGAGCAAAGTTTATGAAAAATGTATTTGTCCAAATCAATATTTTAATGATGACTGCTCAAATTGCATATCCGGTTATAAGATCGTAAGCGGGCAGTGTATTAAAGATGTGGAACCCACACCACCCGAACCTCAAGATGATTGTAACGAGCCACACGGTACATGGCAACCAAATAGCCAAACGTGTGCTTGTAAAGAGGGATGGGATCCGCAGAATAGCTGCTTTTCTTGCGCAAATGGATTTACTTATGATAAAGCCACTGATTCATGTAATCCGTCTAGTGAACCGGAGCCTCCCGCTGATGATTGTAATTCACCACATGGCCATTGGGAGGCGAACTCTAAAACCTGTTCTTGTGAGGAAGGCTGGGATCAGAAGAATTTCTGCCGTTCTTGTAAAGACGGTTACACTTACGATAAAAACGATGATGAGTGCTACAAATCTGGCGATCTTTGCAGCAATCATGGCACTTGGAATCAAAAAGATGGGGAATGCAACTGTGATGACGGGTATACCGGTGAAAAATGTAATGAGTGTGCCGAGGGTTATCAAAAAGATGTGAACGGTAACTGCGTTTTGCCTACAGGTAATTGCAATAATCACGGCACATGGAATGCAAGCGAAGGAAAATGTGACTGCAATAAGGGTTGGGATCCGGAGAAAAACTGCTCCGAATGTCAGGAGCCTGACTATGTCACTTATAAGGGAAATTGTGTCCCAATGTCTGATTTATGCGATGGTCATGGCGAATGGAACTCGACACTTGAGGAATGTAAGTGTGAAGATGGCTATCAAAAAGTTGATCAAGTGCATTGCGAACTTATAGCCGCTGCAGCATCGATAGGTTTATCGGTGGCAGACGATGTTCGTTTGGATGAGGTAGAGGCATATGGCGAGAAAGTGGCGCGGATGTTGGCATTGGTGCGGAGAATGGAGCCAACCATAAACGTTGTACAGGAAGAAGAGGGGGATGCCTACGGTGTTCAAGCAGGTGGCAAAGTGAGCGCTAGCGAGGGTAAAGACTTGCTGATAAATGTAGAAAACCGCTCACAAACAGGCGATGCTTACGGTATTGACGCTAAATCGGTAGAACTAACAAAAGGCGAAACGGATATTGGCGAAATAGACGTTCAAGGCAATGCTCATGTCTATGGCATCAAAGCCAAAGAAGATGTGTCCACGAACTGGAATGTCAAAGCCGAAACCAAAGGCACAGGCAAAGCGTTTGGCATTTATGCAGACGCAAGCGCAAGCCCAGAAAAGCAAAATTTACATAACACCGGCACAATCCAAGTGGTTGGCAAAAACGCAGAAACCTTAACAGGTATTTACGCGAAAAATTATAACGTTGAAAACAGCGGCAAGATTACCGTCACAGGTGGTGAAAACACCAAGGCATATGGTATTTATGCTGATAATTCAAACGTGGTCAATAGCGGGGAAATTACCGTTGAGGGTGGTGAAGGAAGCTATGGCATATATGGTCAAAACCACTCGTCTGTGCTAAACACAGGTAAAATCAGCTTAAATGGCGATATCTGCGAGGGCGAAAATTGTGAGAACGGCAAGCAAATTGGCTTAGATAACACGTCCGTGTTAAAGAACAGCGGACAAATCCAAAGCACAGGCGCGCTAGATTTCAACAAAATCGGCGGACGCGTGTTGCTTGGCAAAGGCGGGAGCTTTGAGGCTGAAAGCTTAAGCGGTAAGTTAGGCGTTGCATCTGATGTGGTCAGCGAGGGCTTTAAGAACGAATATGTTGAACAAAATGCCCTGAAAGGGGAAAATAAAGATTTAGAGGTAGAATCGAACTCCGCCATGTTTAGAGCCTCAAGCCGCGCG
>CANRJO010000094.1 GCA_947630965.1 uncultured Alphaproteobacteria bacterium | reverse complement strand
AGTGCTTGACTTCTGATTTTTTTTAGCTATTATCCCCCTTACTTTGCTTGAAAGGGAAGATTCTCTTTTGAGCGGGTATTTTTTGTAATAACTAACTTTAAGGAAATTTGTGATGCCTACAATTAATCAGTTAATTCGTAACTCACGAACACCAAAAGTGAAGAGAAACAAAGTTCCGGCTTTGAAAGCTTGTCCACAAAAACGCGGTGTTTGCACAAGGGTTTACACAACAACCCCGAAAAAGCCTAACTCGGCTTTGCGTAAAGTGGCGCGCGTTCGCTTGACAAACGGCTTTGAAGTAATCAGCTACATCCCTGGTGAAGGTCACAATCTTCAAGAACACTCAGTGGTGCTGATTAGAGGAGGCCGTGTGAAAGACTTGCCTGGTGTTCGTTATCATATCATTCGTGGTACCTTGGATACTCAAGGTATTGCCAAACGTCGTCAACGCCGCTCATTATACGGCGCAAAGAGACCTAAGTAGGAGGATGCCAGATGTCACGTCGTCATAGTGCAATTAAAAGAAACGTGCTGCCTGATGCAAAATTCAATGATAAGGTAGTTGCGAAGTTTATTAATAATATTATGGAAGACGGTAAGAAAGCCGTTGCCGAAAAGATTGTTTATTCGGCATTTGACATTATTGCCGCCAAATCTAAACAAGATGCTTTAAGTATCTTTTCAGAAGCCATTGAAAACGTCAAACCGATGGTTGAGGTTCGTTCGCGTCGTGTTGGTGGTGCCACATATCAGGTGCCGTGCGAAGTGCGTGCTGACCGCCGTCAGGCTCTTGCGATTCGTTGGATTATTGCCGCCGCTCAAAAGCGTTCGGAAACAACCATGACGGACCGCTTGGCGGGCGAGCTTCTTGATGCCGCCGCAAACCGCGGTGCCGCTGTCAAAAAGCGTGAGGATACGCACAAAATGGCTGAGGCCAACAAAGCGTTTTCGCATTATAAGTTCTAGAAAAAGGTTTGAAAAATGGCTCGTACACACAAATTGGAATTGTACCGCAATATCGGCATCATGGCACATATTGATGCCGGTAAAACCACAACAACAGAACGTATTTTGTATTACACAGGTATCTCGCATAAAATCGGCGAAGTCCACGATGGCGCCGCCACCATGGACTGGATGGAACAGGAGCAAGAGCGCGGCATTACCATTACGTCTGCCGCCACAACTTGCTACTGGAAGGGACACCGCATTAACATCATTGACACCCCCGGCCACGTTGACTTTACGGTTGAGGTGGAGCGCTCTTTGCGCGTTTTGGATGGTGCCATTACGGTTTTCGATTCGGTTGCGGGCGTTGAACCGCAGTCTGAAACAGTTTGGCGTCAGGCGGATAAATACCGCGTGCCGCGCATTTGTTTCTGCAACAAAATGGACCGTATCGGTGCAAACTTCTTCCGTTGCCTGGATATGATTGTGGATCGCCTTGGGGCGCGTCCTTTGGCCATGCAACTCCCGATTGGCGCAGAAGCTGATTTTAAGGGTGTTGTTGACCTCTTAAGGATGAAAGCCATTATTTATACCGGTGATACCGCCGATTCCCCAATTGAGGAACGTGAAATTCCGGCTGATTTAATGGATAAAGCCAACGAATATCACGCCAAGTTGCTTGAAACTGCCGTTGAGCAAGACGAGCAAGCGATGGAAGACTATCTTGAAGGCAAAGAAGTTTCGGTTGAAACGCTTAAAAAATGTATCCGCAAAGGTACTTTGGCGCAAGATTTTGTGCCGGTTTTCTGCGGCACAGCTTTCAAAAACAAAGGTGTTCAGCCTTTGTTGGACGCTGTGGTTGATTATTTGCCCTCCCCGATGGATGTTCCCGCCATTGAAGGCGTCAAGCCCGGTACGGATGAAAAGATTGTCCGTCATCCCGGCGATAACGAGCCTTTGTCGGCTTTAGCATTCAAAATCATGAACGATCCGTTCGTTGGTTCTTTAACATTTACGCGTATTTATTCTGGTACAATGACTGCCGGTTCGTACATTTACAACTCGGTCAAAGACAAGAAAGAGCGCGTCGGTCGTATGCTTTTGATGCACGCCAACAAACGTGATGACCTCAAAGAGGCGCACGCAGGCGACATCATTGCCTTGGCAGGTTTGAAAGATACCACCACGGGTGATACGCTTTGTGATGCAAGCAATCCGATTGTGTTGGAAAACATGGAATTCCCTGATCCGGTGATTGAGTTGGCCGTGGAGCCCAAAACCAAAGCCGATGTTGAAAAAATGGGCTTGGCTTTGTCACGTTTGGCGATGGAAGACCCCTCTTTCAAGGTTTCATCAGATCCTGAAAGTGGTCAGACCATCATTCGCGGCATGGGCGAACTTCACTTGGAAATCATTGTTGACCGCTTGAAGCGTGAGTTTAAAGTTGAGGCCAACGTTGGTGAGCCGCAAGTGGCTTATCGTGAAACCATTACCAAACCTTGTGACATTGAATATACGCACAAAAAGCAATCCGGTGGTGCCGGTCAGTTTGCACGTGTTAAAATCAAGTTTGAACCGATGGAAGGTCACACAGGGTTTGAGTTTGTCAATACCGTTGTCGGCGGTAATGTTCCGAAGGAATACATCCCCGGCGTTGAGAAAGGCTTGCGTAGTGCCATGGAAAGCGGTGTTTTAGCCGGTTACCCCGTCACAGGCGTCAAGTGCACTCTTTATGATGGTGCTTATCACGAAGTTGACTCTAACGTGATGTGCTTTGAAATTGCCGGTCGCGCGGCTTTCCGTGAAGGTATGCGCCAAGCAGACGCAAAGCTTTTGGAGCCGATTATGAAGGTTGAAGTGGTCACCCCTGAAGAATACATGGGCGACATCATTGGCGACCTCAACTCGCGCCGTGGCTTGGTCAACGGTATGGATCAAAGGGGCAACGCCCGCGTTGTAGATGCGTTTGTGCCTTTGGCAAATATGTTTGGCTACGTCAACACATTGCGTTCGCTTTCTCAAGGGCGCGCTCAGTTCACAATGCAATTTGATCATTATGCTGAAGTGCCGAGGGATATTGCGGAAACAATCAAGAGCAAAAATGCTTAAACTTTAACCGAAAGGGCAGTTGCCCTGCCCTTTCAAATTTTTTAATTTAATTTTGGAGTAATTTAAAATGGCAAAAGAGAAATTTGAGCGGACGAAGCCGCACTGCAACATTGGGACGATCGGTCACGTTGACCACGGCAAGAC
>CANRJO010000093.1 GCA_947630965.1 uncultured Alphaproteobacteria bacterium | reverse complement strand
GCTTCGAAGTGTGGTACAACAGGTACTAACGGTTGGACGAAACCTGCAACAAGTAATCACGCCGGAAATGCGGCTTGCTATAAGTGTAAAGCCAACACATGCGCTGCGGCGGTGACACCTCCTGATAATGCGGAATGTTCAAAGACTTGCGTAACGGGAAATGAAAGCCGATGTGTGGAATGGAAATGCAAACGGGGTTATACCAAAGATAACAATGTTTGTAAGGTATCGACCTGTCCGAGTGGAAGTGCCACAACGGCAAGTGCTTGCGGTAAGCAAGCCACGGGTTGGGAATTAGGCTCTGGAAATAACAATTGGAGTGGAACGACAGAGTGTAAAACCTGCACGGCAAAGCCTTGCGCTAAGGACACAAATACAAACAGCAATGTGAGTAATTGCTCTTATCCAGGGACGATTGGTGCCAGTAAAACCGTAACGGGTGCTTATAGTGGGGATAATGCGTGTTATAAATGTAGTTGCAGCGCGCCTACGGATTGCAAATGGAGCAGCACAAACCAAGGCGAGGGAACGTTAAGTAAGCCTTGTTGCAATGGTCAATATCAAAGCTGTGTCACAAAGTGTGTTACGAAGAATCCGCCTGATCATGCAACATGCACAAAATACTGTACGGGATGCAACAGCACGGTGTGTGTTGAATGGTCATGTAACGAGGGTTACACGATCAGTGGAAGCTCTTGCGTGGCGGCGAAGTGTCCGGCGAATTACAGTACGGATAAACAAAAAGGCTCTGATTGCGGCTCAGGAAGTGGCTGGTCTGTTGAATTTAATGGAAAGAGCGGCGAAAAGCAATGTGGTAAATGCAAATGTACTTCAAACTGTACGTGGAATAATACCAACAAAGGCACGGCAAACCTTACTAATCCGTGTTGCAACGGTAATTACGCCACTTGCGCCAGTACGTGCGGTGTGGGCAAAGCTGTGCCTCAGAATGCCAAGTGTACATCAAACTGCGTGGGTTGTGGACAACCTTCAGTTTGTACTCAATGGCAATGCAACTCAGGCTATGTTAAGAGAGGCGAAAGTTGTGTGACACCCTGTGCAATTGGCGATGTGTTTTATGCTGATGGTTCCTGTGGCAAGGTCAGTAACTATAATTCAGGTTCAGGCAAAACGCCCGTTGGTGTCGTTTACTATATCTCGGACGGTGGTGCGCATGGTAAGATCATTAATTTACATGACTTGGGTCTAACTCGTAACAGAAGTTTCGATCCTGCTAATCCTTATCCTGATCGTGATTATCCTACTTCTGGCGACTATAGCTTTTGGTATTGGTACAATACTGGGGGAGTTAAACTGAATACTTCTATAATGGATTTTGATTGTAATACTTTTATATCAACAGCAAAGACAGGGAATCATAATAATGAATTATGGTCGAGCGGAAAAAAGAATACCAAGATTATGGCAGATAGAGCCTCCAATTCGGCAAAGGCGGCGCTCGCCTTTTATCCACCTGGCGTGAGTTCAAATGATTCGCTTCTTGGTGCGGGTAACTGGTATATACCGACAATAGGCGAGTGGATGGATCTGTTTAGCTATACTTATTCAAAAGTTGACGGTGATGCTACCTCATGGGATTATGCTTGTCGGTCGTCCTACGGTGTTGGGAGTAATAGAGTTGATGGCACGCTTAGCGTTTTGGGAAGCAAGGGAGAGAAGACTGCAAAAGTTTTAGACAGCATTTATTGGTCTTCAACAGAGTTTGATGATGAAAATGCATGGATAATATATGGCTACGGTAGGTACGGTAGCTACCCTGGTACGCATTACACAACCTACAAGTTGTACCAATACTATGCTCTCCGTGTGAGTCTGGAGTTTTAAGATGTGAGCGTGTGGCGGATGCAGGCACTGCCTGTCACTCTAAACGCAAAGAAGCGTCTGGGGCAATAAATATGTCGAGTAAAAATTGAATCTAGAAATTGAGTGCAATTTTTAGTTGATTCTTCTATTGTTTCGAGATTTATGAAAAATCAAGGGGTTATGAGGAAGTATAGCAAAAAAAAGGTACCTCAAAATTTACATAAAGTCAAGCAAAAAAAATCAAGTAAAATCAAGGGTTCGAGGTTTTAAAAATTATAGCAATTTAAATGTACCTTAAAAAATTGGGGATGTCAAGCCCTAAAACCCGCAGTTTTGCGTTGGTTAATTCGTTGCATTTAAAGGTACCTTTTTTTTGATGTTTTCGAATCGAGGGAGGGCGAAGCATCAAAGGAACGAAATGGACTATTTTGGGCTTTAAGCAAGCAAAACACGTGCTATTCAATGTTTTGCACCCCCTCAAACCTTAAAGCCCAAAACCTCTTTAAAAGAGAACAGTCTGTTTTTTGGAAATGTAAGCAAAGAAATTGGACAAAGTATTGTTTTTTAAGGGGTTAGAGGGAAGAACAGGATGCGTAAATTTATAGCCGTCATATTTTTAGGGTTGGTCGCCGTAGCAGGTTCTGTCCAAGCTGCGTGTTATAACAATTGCAAAGCGGTGCCGGAGTGCTCCAAAATGGGGTATAAATTGGAAAACGATATCTTTTGTCCTGAGGGCTCGATAAAGTGTCCGTTTGATCCCAAATATATCTGGTGTAAAGAATATACATGTAAAGACGGGCGCTATTATGCCTCTGCTCAAGATGTGGGCAATGAAAAAGGTTATAAGTGCGATGAGGTATCCTATCATGGAAATCGCTGTTTTGATTGTTACTGCCAACCCGACCCTGAAGAATGTCAATGGAATCAAAGAAATAAAGGCAAAGGTGAACTCTCAGATCCTTGCTGTGATGGTACTTTTGCCACATGTCATAATACTTGTGCTGATACGGTAATTGTGCCTGAACATGCCACGCCTCTTAAAACAAAATGTGTTGCTTGTGGTACAACGAAAGAGATTACCACAGAGTGGAAATGCATTGAGCCGTATGAAGAGTATAATGGCGGGTGTTATCTTTCCTCGAGAGGAAAGGTATAAAGCCACAAAAAAAACCAAAAGTAATTGTTGTTTTTTAGGCGACATCACGCGATTGTTAGCTTGCTATGGTGGCAACCTCCTCCAAACGTCATCCTGAACGCAGTGAAGGATCCAGGACAACAAAGTAGCTACTTTGTTCCACCTGGATTCTTCGGCTTCTTGCTCGTAAGTTTTGCGTAAAACGCAAAAGTAACTCGCTTCGGGCACCGCTCTGTAACGCTTGCTTTGGTGCTTGTCAGCACCTCGCAAGCTAACATACGCGTGATTTCGTCATAAAAACACCAATTACTTTTGGTGTTTTTATTCCTCTACGCCTCAGGATTGTTAGAAAGAAAAGGACTATACAAAAGGAATAAAAAGGAGTAAAAAAGAAAAAAGGCGGAAGAAC
>CANRJO010000092.1 GCA_947630965.1 uncultured Alphaproteobacteria bacterium | reverse complement strand
AGCGTTGCCCAAATGCTTTGATTTGAGCGGATCAACCGCGCGCACCGATTTCAAAAGTTCCGGCGCAAAGCTTGGAATTCCCGTAAAATGGAGCTTTTCGCCCTCGGTTAAAGTGTCGCCGATTCTCAGTTGCCCGTGGTTGGAAATACCGATAATATCGCCCGCATAGGCATCTTCGGCAAGTTCGCGCTCTTGCGCTAAAAACATCACAGGCGTCGGCACTTTAATTTCTTTGCCGGTACGAATTTGCGAAAGCGCCATACCGCGCTTGAAATGCCCCGAGCAAAGCCGCATAAAAGCAATGCGATCACGGTGTTTGGGATCCATATTCGCCTGAATTTTAAACACAAAGCCCGTCACCTTTTTTTCATCGGCGGTAACAATACGCTCCAAAGCTTTTTGCGGACGTGGCGTTGGGGCAAGCTTATAAAGCCCGTTTAAGACTTCCGAAACACCAAAGTTATTAATTGCACTTCCGAAAAACACCGGCGTCAACGCGCCCGCTAAATATAAATCAAGGTCAAATTTCGGGCAGACTTCGCGCAACATTTCAACATCTTCGCGGAGTTTTTGCACAGCGTGCGCGGGCAAAAGCGCGTCAAGCTTAGGATCATCTAAGCCACGACATGTTTCAATCACGGCGTTAATTTGCGACTTATCGCCGGTTTTGTTCATCAAAATCAGCTGGTCGTTAAAAATATCATAACAGCCCAAAAAGTCTTTGCCACTGCCAATCGGCCAACTCGCGGGTGTGACATCAAGCGCAAGCGTTTTTTCAATGTCATCTAAAAGCGAAAACGGATCTAAGCCCTCGCGGTCAAGCTTGTTGATAAACGTTAAAATTGGAATGTTCCGCAACCGACAAACTTCAAAAAGCTTTTTGGTTTGGCTCTCAATACCTTTGGCAGAATCCAAAACCATAACGGCGGAATCCACCGCGGTTAAAACTCTGTAAGTGTCTTCAGAAAAGTCCTCATGCCCTGGGGTATCCAAAAGGTTAAACGTCACATCTTGATAATCAAACGTCATCACGGACGAGGCAACGGAAATGCCGCGTTCTTGCTCCACTTTCATCCAGTCGGAGCGGGCGCGCCTGTTTTCGCCGCGAGCCTTAACCGCACCAGCCTGCACAATAGCGCCGCCAAAAAGCAAAAGCTTTTCGGTTAAGGTGGTTTTACCGGCGTCAGGGTGCGAAATAATCGCAAACGTTTTGCGCGGATTTACTTTATTTTCAGGCATATCAGACCTCTTTTTAATCAAAAATTTGATGCAGTTTATAAAACTTTTGCAAATAATACAACAGATTTTATAATTTTTCTTGATTTAAATATTTTTTTGAGTACGATGCAGTCAGTTGAACAGCGAGCGTGGCGAAACTGGCAGACGCGCCAGACTTAGGATCTGGTGCCGAAAGGCGTGTGGGTTCAAGTCCCTCCGCTCGCACCACAAAGGATTTGAAATATGAAAGTTACAAAAACAAATACCAAAGGGTTAAATAAAACATTTGAAGCGGTTATCCCTGCCGCAGATTTTGAAAAGACGGTTGATGCCAAAATTGCAAGCGTTTCCAAAAACGCCAAAATTCCCGGTTTTCGCCCTGGTAAAGCGCCTCAAGCGATGTTAAAGCAAAAATATCGGGCTTCCGTATTGGGCGAGGCTTTGGATGAAATGTTGCAAAACGCCGCGGCTGAAATGATTAGCTCCAACAAACTCCGTCCGGCGGTAACGCCTGAAATCAACCTCAAGAAATTTAAAGAAGGTGAAGATATTGAGTTTGAAGTGGTTGTGGAAGAACTGCCGGAAATCAAACTCGGCGATTTTTCTAAAATTAGCCTTGAAAAGCTGACCGCCGAAGTGCCGGCTGAAGAGGTGGACAAAGCCATTAAATATGTGGCAGAAACGCGCCGCGACACCGAAGAGGCAGACGCCACGAAAGCCGCGGAAAAAGGCGATATTGCCGTTATTGACTTTGAGGGCTTTGTCAACGATGAGGCTTTTAAGGGCGGCAAAGGCACAGATTATCATTTGGAGCTTGGCTCGGGTTCGTTTATTCCGGGGTTTGAAGACCAGCTGATTGGGCATAAAAAAGGCGATAAAGTTGACGTGAACGTCACTTTCCCCGAAAATTATCATGCCAAAGATTTAGCCGGCAAAGCCGCTGTTTTTAAGGTGGAAATTAAGCAAATCCGCGTGGCAAAACCGGTTGAAATCAACGATGAATTTGCCAAATCTTTGGGCGAGGAAAGCTTAAACGCTTTGCGCCAAAAGGTGACCGAGCGCATTAAGGCTGATTATGAAAATGTTTCTAAAATCAAGCTCAAACGCGCGCTTTTGGACGTTTTGGACAAGGAATATAAGTTTGAAGTGCCGCAAAAGCTGGTTGATGCCGAATATGACGGCATTGTCAAGCAATATGAGCAAGCCAAAAAATATAATCAGCTTGATGAAAACGAAAAATCTAAGCCTGAAAAAGATTTGCTTGCCGAATATAAAGAGGTTGCTTTGCGCCGCGTGAAGTTGGGGCTTGTTCTTTCCGAGGTTGGGCAACAGGAAAAATTAACCATTACCCCCGATGACATCAACAAAGCTATTGAGGCGGAAGCGCATAAATATCCTGGTCAAGAGCGCGCTGTGTTTGATTTTTACTTAAAGAACAAGCAAGCCGTTGAAGCCCTCAAAGCTCCCGCCTACGAGGAAAAAATTGTTGACCATCTGCTTTCCAAAGTGAAGGTAGAAGAGAAGGTGGTGGCGGTAGAGCAGTTGTATTCCTTTGAATAGAGGGAAAGGCGTATAGCTGGCACCTAGAGCAATTTTAAGTCCGAAAGTTTCCTCATGTACTATTTTTGTACACTCCGGTACTTTCGGACTTAAAATATTTGCACACGCTCTCCGCCTTTCCCGCGAATCAGTGCAAAATAAGGATTCTTTTTTGCTTCTATTCGCCTCATTATCTGGCTTTCCTTGGCTTGGGTGTAAAGGAGTGCGGCTGCCACCGTCTGTCATTCTGAAACCCCTTTAGGGGTTGAAGAATCCAGGTGGAAAAATATAGCTAATTTTATTCTCCTGGACTCTTCGCTTTCTTGCTCGTAAGCTCTGCTCTATGAGCAATCGCTAACTCGCTTCGGTCATCGCTCTGTAACGCTTGTGTGATACGTATCTCTTATTTTTCTAATCAGAAGGAAGGATGTCGGAAAGGTTTACTTCCAAGGCATCGGCAATGGCGTATAAAATATTGATAGAAAGATTGCGGCGACCATTTTCAATTTCGGAGAGATAGGCTCGGTCAATACCAACAGCCACGGCTAAATCAATTTGGCTGATTTGCTTTGATTTACGAATGTTTTTGATGTTTTGCCCAAGGGTTTGAAG
>CANRJO010000091.1 GCA_947630965.1 uncultured Alphaproteobacteria bacterium | reverse complement strand
GATGTCATTTAACTAGCACTCTTTGAGTTGCCCCCCTGGGACCTTTTTTTATTGTCCAAATTTTAGGGTACAGTTCACACAAGGGCTTTTTTTTATATTCTTTGCGCTTATATCTTTCTTAATAAAAAGTTAAGGAGGGTATTATGGAAAATTACGAACTTTCTGCTCAAGAGCTTGCGCTTATGAAAGCCAAGCATCAGCATATTTTAAAAGAAAATCAAGCTAAGATGAAAGCGTTTTTCTAAAGCGCAGGCGGCATTTGTAAGCGTTTAAAAGCTGATTTTTGATATAAATCAATCACTTTTTGCACGGTCTCGGGCTCAAAACCTTGCGCACAAATTTCATCTTTTGATTTTTGATCATCCACATAAAGCCTTAAAACCGCGTCCAAAATGGGGTAGGGTGGTAACGTGTTTTCGTCCTTTTGGTTCGGTGCTAACTCAGCACTTGGGGCACGGGTTAAAACCGACTCGGGGAAAACTTTGCTTTTTTGGTTACGGATTTTGGCTAGCGCATAAACCTCTGTTTTATAAAGGTTTCCAATGGGCATCACGCTGCCGCAGGTATCGCCATAAAGCGTGCAATAACCCGTGCACGCCTCTGATTTGTTGCCGCATGCCAACACCAAAGCGCTGAACTGGTTTGACCATGACATCAAAATTTTGCCACGAGCACGCGCTTGCAGATTTTCAAGCACAATCGGCTTGGGCTCCGTGCCGAAAGCGTTTTTTAAAAATTCCGTTTCCGTTTTAATCAGCGGTTCAATGTCTAAAACCTTATAATTGAGGTTGTTTAAAGATGCAATTTTGGCGGCAATCTGAAGGCTTAAATCAGAGGTGTGACACGTTTTCATCATGAGTGCTGTTATGTTTTGAGCCCCAAGGGCATCGGCAGCTAAAACAGCGCAGACTGCCGAATCTATGCCGCCCGATAAGCCTAAAATAATTTTGGTAAATCCGTTTGCTAAGCAAAAATCTTGAAGCTTTTGTTGAAGATTATTCCACATTTCTTCCATAATTTTTCCCCTAAAGAACAGATTTGTTTTGCGCTAAAAAGGTTTCAATTAATTCATGATTTTCGGCAGGAACAAAATTTTTCCAACGCGAATCGCCAAAAGCAAGCATATCACGCACCATAGAGGCCGAGACATAAGGAAAATTAGGATCGTTGCGGTCAATGATTTCAATATGCGGCACAGCACCCTCAAACCAGTTGGCATCATAATCACTGCCGGCGTAATAAACATCAGGTTTGGACAGGTTCGGAAAAGCTTTTGCTATAAAATTAAGCACATAAGTGCTCCATTTTTCAGAATTATGAATATCCGCTAAACCGACAATGTTCATGCGCCCAAAACTTGAGGTGTTGGCATAATGATTTTGGATCATCTTTTGACGCGTGACATAATCAAAAGGGTTGCGCTTGGTGCCTTGCTCTTGAATAGAGCCTAAAATGATTGTAACATGCGCGCAGTTTTGGAGCATGGCATCCATGAGCCTGGCATGCCCGATGTGAAATGGTTGTGTGCGCATCACGCAAAAACCGTGAGCATAAGGAAATTGAGGCATTAATGGCTCCTTTTTAGTTTAAATGCTGCAATTATCCTCTAAAGCGGCAAGGTATTGTTCCGCTTCCAAAGCTGCCATGGCGCCTGATGCTGCTGCTGTGATGGCCTGGCGATATTTGGCGTCTTTCACATCGCCCGCGGCAAAAACGCCCTTGACTGATGTTTGCGTGCTGTCCGGCTTTGTGATGATGTAATTATCCGGCGAAAGTTCCAAATACTCTTTGAAAACTTCCGTGTTCGGGTGATGCCCGACCGCAACGAACACGCCCTCTAGGTTAATTTCCTGCGAGACATCCGTTTTGACGTTTTTAACGCGTATGCCTGTGACGCCTAAAGGATTTTCCGTGCCGAGCACTTCATCTATGACCGTATCCCACATGATGCTGATTTTGGGGTGCTTTTTCACGCGTTCCGCCATGACGGCATCGGCACGCAAAGCATCGCGGCGGTGGATTAAAATCACCTTGCTTGCAAAATTTGTTAAATAAAGCGCTTCTTCAGCGGCCGAATTACCACCGCCGACAACCGCTACCGTTTTGCCACGGTAAAAGAATCCGTCACAAGTGGCACATGCCGAAACGCCGAAACCGATGTATTTTTTCTCGCTCGGCAATTCCAACCACCGCGCTGATGAGCCTGTGGCAATGATGACCGCGCGCGCCTTAAATGAATTGCCGTTTTCAGAAGAACAGACAAACGGACAGTTCTTGAAATCTACTTCCGTTATTTTATCATCAACCATGCTGACGCCTACGTTTTGCGCTTGTTCGCGCATACGCGCCATTAATTCCGGCCCCGGAAGAGGCTTTGGAAAGCCAGGGAAATTTTCAATATCGGTTGTCATGGTTAATTGTCCGCCGATTTGATTTCCTGAAACCAAAACAGGTTGTAAGCCTGCGCGCGCAGCGTAAATGCCCGCCGTGTAGCCTGCCGGCCCTGAACCGATGATTAAAAGTTTTGTGGTGTATTCAGCCATAGTCGTCTCCTTTTTTGTTTAAGATAAAGCTTTGTTGTGCGCTTTGCAAGTTTTGAATAAAATTTGCCCCAAAGCGGGGCATAATTTTTTAAGAAGCTTTGCGCGTGGCAAAGAAGAGGCCGGCTTCAAAAAGGGCGTATGTCGGCACAAAAAGCATCAGTTGGCTGATGATGTCGGGCGGTGTTAAAAGCGCGGATAAAACCAAAATGGTGACCACCATGTAGGGACGCTTGTTTTTGACTGCTTGCGCGGTTAAAATGCCGTTTTTAATCAGCGCAAACGTTATGAGCGGAAATTGGAACATCAGCCCGAAGATAAATGAAATGTGCAGAGATAAGCTGATAATGTTTCCCACGCCAAACATCGGTTGCAAGGTAGAATATCCGAAACTCAAGCCAAAGCGCATTAAAAGAGGCATCATACCGAACAAGCCGAAGCCTAAGCCAAACATAAACAAAAACGAGCCGCTCGCAATCAGCCTTAAGGCCAAGCGGCGCTCGTTTTCATAAAGGGCAGGGGCAACAAAAAGCCAGATTTGCCTTGCTAAATATGGAAAACAAATGGCCACATCCAGAAGAGCAGCAAGTTTGAGCTCTAAAATAAAGACTTCCATCGGCGTAAAGTAATTAAGCGTGAGCGCTGTATTTTGTGTGAGAAAACTGATAAAAGCTTTTAATGAAAACGGTGCTAAGCCAAACATCGGAATTAACCCGAAGGCAAGCGCTGTTAGGCATTTAAGCAGAACTTGCCGCAGTGCTTTCAGGTGAAAAAGCAGATTTTGTTCTTCTTGCGTTTCCATTTTAATCTTGGTGCTTTTTATCTTCTGCCTCGGCGGCTTTTTCTACCGTGTCTTTTAATTCTTT
>CANRJO010000090.1 GCA_947630965.1 uncultured Alphaproteobacteria bacterium | reverse complement strand
AAAAAATGTTCCGGTGGAACATTTTTTAACGACAGGCGCAGTTTTGTTAAACAGCGCGCAAGCGGTAGCGATGCAAAGCTGTTGTTACAAAACAAGTGACCGAAGCGCGTTAGGGTGCTTGCACCCTTACAAGCAAGACAAGAAGTCGGAGACTTCTTGCACCGTTAAAAAACTTATTATTTTGATACATTACGGGACGTCGTTCAGCTTGGGTCAAGCGCTTGCATGGGGCTGGAGGCAAAAAAATGTTCCGGTGGAACATTTTTTAACGACAGGCGCAGTTTTGTTAAACAGCGCGCAAGCGGTAGCGATGCAAAGCTGTTGTTACAAAACAAGTGACCGAAGCGCGTTAGGGTGCTTGCACCCTTACAAGCAAGACAAGAAGTCGGAGACTTCTTGCACCGTTAAAAAACTTATTATTTTGATACATTACGGGACGTAGTTCAGCCTGGTAGAGCGCTTGCATGGGGTGCAAGAAGTCGGAGGTTCAAATCCTCTCGTCCCGACCAAAATAGGGGAACGCGTCTAATGGGCGCCTAGAGCAATTTAAGGGGCAAAAGTGTCCTCACGTACGTCTATGTACGCTGCGGTACTTTTGCCCCTTAAATCACTCTAATCACCTCATTATACGCATTCCCTTAGTTTGGGTGCACTATTTTTTTCTGTTTTGGGGCGTGCATTTCTGAAAGCAGTTTTTGACCGACACCGACATTATCGCCTTCATTTTCCTTGATGAAAGTATAAATCGTTTCTTCCGGCATTTTAATGATTTTTGCAAAAAGTGGCGCTAATTCTTTGACCAAAGCTTTCTTTTGCGCCTTTGTTAGTTTTGCTGTTTCTAATGTCATAACGGGCATTTTTATTCTCCTTTCCATGTTTTTCCCAAAGTTCCCCCGCGGGCGAGTACCTCGCCGGTTTTTAGATAAGAATATGTCGGCATTTCAAATAAAACCGGTTTTAATTTCTGATAATCAATTTTATTTTTTTCATCTAACACTTTTTCTTCGGCGTACGTATTTTCAATGCTGCAGATAAAATTATCAAAACTTTCCGTTTCATAATTATCAACAACATGGCAATCCATCGCCAAAGGACTATCATTTATAATCGGTGTGTTATTTTCACTTAATGTATAGGCAAAAACATTGCTTTTATCTGTATTTTTACCGCTTTTGGTGCCGACATAGTCAGCTTGCGGCAATAAATTTTCATCAACAATATTAACGGATAACCGCTGATTTTCTTTAATAAATTGATTTGTATAATGGATTTTATGCATACTCATTAAAATATGGTCATGCCCGATAATGCCGACATGACCTGCAATCATCCATGTCGGCTTGTCGTGATTCATTGCCCCAATCACAACCAGTGGCGTTGGGTATAAAGCTAAAACCGAGCCTAAGTTTTTTTTCATTTTTATTCTCCTTTCTCAAATAAATTAACGGCATTTTGATACAAAATTGCATCAGCAAAAGGCGCAAGCTCTTGATCTTTTTTTAAACTCTGACGCAAGTTGTCCAAATTATTTTTCAAAACTTTTAAGGGCTGGTACGGATAATCCGAACCGTATAAAATATGTTTTGGCGTTGTTATTGTCAGCATTGTTTTAATTAATGCCGGTGTCGGCACACCTGCTAAATCGTAATAGAAAGCCGCCAGATTTTTCTCCCAATCAATGTCTTGCATTAAACCTTTGCTTTTCATTGCCGGAAAAATAGCTTTCATCCGCGGTATAGCCAATGGCAAAAAAGAGCCACAATGCGGCACAATAAACTTAATATTCGGATATTTTGCCGGCACGTTACGCGCAATCATATTCACAACCGCTCGCGTCGTTTCGGCCGGATATTCATACATTGCCAAAGGCGTTGTTTGAATAATGTTCTCGTTATAAGGTTCAGGACGATGCAGATGAATAAAAACAACCGCATTATAATCATTTAAAACGCTCATCAGCTCATCAAGGGCCTCATTGCCTAAATACTGCCCATAACTGTTGGTCGCTAATTTTATTCCATCCGCATGCAACACTTCAAAAGCATATTTTGCTTCCTGAATGGAGGCTTGAACATCCGGCAAAGGCAATGTTGCTAAAAACTTAAATTTATCGGAATGTAAATCACGGACTTTTGCCGATAAATTATTTAAATTTCGCACAACATCGGCACTTTTTTCCTTATCTCCAAAATAAGGTTGTGGCGCTGGAAGTGATAAAACCGAATAATCTATGCCTAAATCTGTCATAAACTGCAGATGTTCATCCATATTCCATTGCGGAAGCGGAAATGTTTCTTGAAATTCGGCATGATTTTCCTTCAAAAAAGAAAGATATTGTGGTAAAATGATGTGACTATGCACATCAACCACACCTTGAGCACTTGCTGTTTGCATCATCAAAAAAAATGTCATCACGAGGCATAAATTGTTTTTGATTTTAAAAAACATAAAACCTCTACTCCCTTATAAAGCTTTTATCTTCTGCGGGAACGCCTGAAATATCTTCCACATAGCGCTCAACTTTCATATGCAAATCGTATTTATTGCGCAGTTGCGTAATTTTATCCATCATCGGTGTGGCATGATGTTTATCTAAAGCCTCTTGACTTTCCCAACTGTCTATTAACAGAACCGTTTCTTTGTCATCTTTGGGATAAAAATATTCATACCGTTTGTTACCTTGCTCATGACGAATCGCCGCAACGGTGCCGCTTTCTTCCATTTCTTCGACAAATTTTCGCGCGTTGCCGTTTTCACCGGTATAATAAATATTGATGGTAACCGACATATTTTTGCCCTTTGTTTCTTCAGCTGTACAGACGAAACTCATCGTACCAGCCAAAACCAAACCTAAAAAAACAGATTTCATGATGTTCATCGTTTTTATCCTATATTTTTACCAAGTTCGTAAGCTTTGGCCGGATAAGACGTGTGCTCCACAGCACCGACAGGCCAAACACCCGGGGCAATGACTTGTCCCGCATCTTCCCAACCTAAATAATTAATCAGGGTTTGATAGTGCAATGTTATCGGTTGCGCCTCATGAGATGAAGTGTCGGCATAAGTCATGAGTAAAACAGCTTTTTTCGGTCGATGAATTTGACCATTAAGGGCATAAAATCTGTCAATAACTGCCTTCAGCTGCGCTGAAAACCCGAAATAATACATCGGGGTTGCAAAAACCACCACATCAGCATCAACAATATGTTGGCGCACAAATTCAAAATCATCTTTGAAAACACACGGTCCATTCATCCCGCATTTGTTGCAAGCGATACACGGATGCACATTTTTAAAAGCGGCATCAAAACGCTCAATATGATGTCCGGCTTCTTTTGCGCCTTTGATAAAATTATCGGCAAGCGTTGAAGAATTTCCACCCTTGCGCGGACTACCAGTTAAAACCAAAATTTTCATTTTCTTTTCTCCTTCTGCTTTTAATATTTTAGGCATTGCCGAAAGTGCAA
>CANRJO010000089.1 GCA_947630965.1 uncultured Alphaproteobacteria bacterium | reverse complement strand
CTCATAATTAAAGTGTGTTTGTAAAGTTAATAATTTCTTTTTCCTTTACTTGACACACTTTAGTTTACAGTCTCAACGTATTTTGCAGATATATCCAATATATCCTTGAAAATTTGTTATTTATCCTATTTCACCTCTTCAAATTCGACCTCGATTCCAACAATGTTAGATCCTTCTATTGTTTTGATATATTCATATTTTCTTCCACTCAATAATTTATATTTTCCTTTATATAAATCACTCCTAATTATATCATAATATAGCCACTGGTTGTTAGCAGATAAGACATGAGCGACAAATGTATATTTATCTTTTATTGGAATAACTTGATATGAATCTATTTCCTCAAATACACAAGGACTGTCAAATAATTGCCCATTACAATAAAGGAGGCAGCCATATTTCTTATCTTTTTTAACTGTTATTATTGCATTTAAATAAAAATCTGTTTCTATAAATTCATATATGCATGGTACAGCCAATATGATATTATCTGCACTATATGTCATGAATCCATATTTCCCGTTTTGGCAAATAGCAATACACGGGACATTGAAACATTTTAAAGCATCAAATTGACAGGGAAAAACAGTTTTAATGATACCTTTATCGTTTTTTATAATTCCCCATTTTTTGTGGTCGTAAATTGCGATATAAGAGCTATCTTTAATTTCAAAAAAATTATCCCATAACTGATATGTTTGAAGAGTAATGTCTAAAATGCCTTTTTTGCCATCTTTTTCTATCCCAAACAAATTATTACCTAAATAAGAGATGTTATCAAACCATTCACACTGTTTATTTGTTTTAGTATTCAATAAACAGTATGATACATTATGCGTAGATGTATTCTCTCGCTTTATTCGAAATAAATGATCCACAAAAAATGTTTCTTGAGTGATTTTATATTGCGGCACATCTTCTTGTTGTATCCTGGCATGTATATTCGGTACTTGAGAATTGTTTACACTTCCGAAAAACGATGCTTTTTTAGCCACGTCGTCATTGATGACAGGATCAGAGAATGAACTATTCTCCTCTTGAATAACTATATCTTCGGCTTTATCTGCAACCCGATCATTGATGGGTTCAGGCGCGGATACCGTATCTGTTTGTATTATGCGTTGTCCACAATGCCAGCAAAAATTGACATCATCTGCCAGCTGTTGTTCACAATTCGTGCAGAACATATCTAATTCAGTCTTAAACTTACGAAATCTTTAAACGCCCACTGTACTCCTTTTTTGTTAGCTGCATCGTACACCTCCAACGTATCCCATCCCAAAATCACAATACGACGGACGAGCTGGTTGTTGTAAAGAATAATGCGCCCGATAGCAATCAATTCTTCTTTCGTCAAAGGCCTGCCATTCTTTACCTTGATTCGGAATCCAGACATCATCCATTTGGACATTTCATGCCTATAATCGCCGTTTCCGATAGAGGTTGAAGCCTCTAATAAGGACGGTACAGCTCCTGATATATAAGCCTCTCGTGCATTATCATTCCATTCATTCAGCAATCTGCGTCGTTCCGACATGTCACGGAACCATTTGACAATTCGATCCCAAATCATTGCTAAATAAGAGACTTTATAATGGTCTTTTCACTTGTTTTAGTCTCGTCATTATTCAATCTGCACATCCATTCCTTATATTCTGCGGCATTGGGGTCTGTATCAATATAATTGCAGTATTTTATAGTTTGTCCTAATAGCTTATTCAGAAAATATACGAGCATATCATTCGCTTCCATTGTCGAGTTATTCTCAAGCAAAGGATCGCTACAATAAATAATAGGAGCGCCTTTATGGATAATTACGGCATTGCACTTTTGAGGCTTTTTATTTGCTATTTCCAATACGAAATTTCGCGAAGCCTCACACTCTCGAAAATACAAATGCTGCTCACTCTCATATAAAGATTTTATCACGTCGTTATAAATATGCTTGAAAAATTCAAGATAATCATCTCCTTGGTAGTTCTCTTTGACCTTATAAGCTCCAATTAACAAGGGAAGCATTATACCTGTCGAAATAAATTCTTGTTTTTTCAACTCTTCAATCAGTTGAATGACAAAAGGGACTTTTGTTGGTTTCAAATTTCCCATAAAAAATTATGTAATTTCTGTCGTTCAACCCCTGACGACGGGTAAATAAAACAGAAAGCGCAGGGCTGATGCTTTATTTCAGTGCGACAGGTCGTAGGAAACCCAATAGATAAAATAAGCAACAACCCCGCGCCCGTACCGAGAAGATACGACGGGAGGGCAATGCCACCTATTCTCTCTATTGTGCTTGGAATTTCCTACGTTCGTCGCACGAGAATAAAGTTACACTTCCGTGATTCAATATGTCTCCCACAAAAGTAGAAAACAAACGTCGGAAATGCAATGGCTTTGCACCTCTTTTTTCGAGGCTGTTGCAGATACAAAGGTCAATAAAACAAAGTTGCAATCCAACAGCGATATAACTGGAAAGTAAACTTTGTTCTTTACATATTGGGGAAATCGTCTCCAAGACGATCCGCACTTCCCGATATCTCTGCATCGACATACAATATTGCATTGTGTCGAATCTTTGTTTTACGCTGTCTCGGTGGCGTGAAATCCATTGTTTGCAATCTGTTATTGTATGATATTCCAGCATTACGCTACCGAGAAAACAGAAATCAGAGGTTGCAAAATCTTCTCGGAATTGCAAAGCCCCTGATCTCTGTAATTTGCATTTTTGCCATGTCGATATGCAAGCTAAGTTTTACTCTCCTGCAATCTTCTGTATCACGCTATCCATGCAGATAGCCTGACCGCTGGCTAACCTACCCCACCAACAGCAACCGTATTCCTCGATGATAACCTCTCCCTCACGTTTCAGACGTTCAGCCAACCAACTGTCGATAAGCCACCATTCCATGACATCACCCACGAACGGATAGATATATTCCTCGGGAAGCAGGTGCTTGTTCAGCATTTCATCCACGACTGCGGTTTGATTCGTCAGTACACAGTTCTCCACCAATCGCTGTGCTGTCATAGGATTCCTTGTTGTGCGGCTATGTTGCGTAACCATTGGTTCGCGAATGTGGTGTGTTCTGCCTGCAAGCGACGGTTCAGCAAAACACCTTCTTCCGTCCATCTGACGCTGTACTGCTCCATACCCATATAATCGTTACGGTAGTAGTAAGGAACGAATTGCTGGCTTTCTTTGTGCAGGGCAAAGATCATTTCGGGGTCGCGCATGGCATCTCCGTTCTGTTGGCCGTAATGAGCCAGCGAAATGTGGTCGTAGTCCTCGGTACAGTCGATAATCTCAATGTGGACAGGCATATAAGCCCCGTCCGTATTGTCGATTTTCGATTGTTGCAGAGCCAGCAATTTTTGCAGGATTTCTGACGCCTTTCTGTCCAATGTTTTCATGGCTTTTTTATTGATTTCACATTAGATAATGGGGCGGGGCTTTGATCTGTTACTGTGTTCGTGGGCAGTATATATG
>CANRJO010000088.1 GCA_947630965.1 uncultured Alphaproteobacteria bacterium | reverse complement strand
GAAAACATCACAACCATTATGAAACTTCCTGAAAACGAGGCAGATTGCAAAGATATGTCCATTATGTTTGCAACAGCGCAGGGCAATGTCCGCCGCAACTCGCTGATGGATTTTGTAAACGTGCAGTCCAACGGCAAAATCGCCATGAAGTTAGACGAGGGCGATAAGCTTGTGAACGTTATGCTTTGCACAGAAGACAACGATGTCATGCTTGCGGCAAAAAGCGGCAAGTGCATTCGTTTCCCGGTCACAGACGTCCGCGTCTTTGTCGGGCGTAACTCCACCGGTGTCCGCGGCATTAAATTAAGCGATAACGACGAGGTTATTTCCATGTCCATGCTCAAGCACATCAGTGCGAACACGGAAGAACGTGAGGAATACTTGAAAGTTTCAAGTGCGATGAAACACGCCGAAAATGAAAATCCAGAAGTTTGTGCCACGCCTGAGCAGACAGGCTTGTTAAAGCTCTTAACGCCTGAGAAGTTCAAAGACATGCAATCGCGTGAAGAGTTTATCTTAACGGTCACGGCAACAGGTTACGGCAAGCGCTCCTCATCTTATGAATATCGCGTTACAGGCCGTGGCGGGCAAGGCATTGCCAACATGGAAATGTCGCCGCGCAACAAAGAGGTTGTCAGCTCGTTCCCGATTGAAAACGATAATCAGATTATGATGGTGACCGACGGTGGTAAGCTGATTCGTATGCCAGTGGAAGATATCCGCATTGCCGGTCGTAAGACCCAAGGTGTGATTTTGTTCCGCACGGCTGAAAATGAGCGCGTTGTTTCCGTCACATGGCTCAATGCCGATGAAGGCGATGACGAGGAGCTTGAAGAAGAAACAGGTTCCGAGGTTTTGGGCGAAAGCGTTGCCGATGTGGATGAAGCCGCATTTGACGATGTCAATGAGCCGGAAACCACAGACGAAGATTAAGGTGTTTGCATGCTCCGTTTGCAAGACATCAAAGCACCGTTAAATGCCTCTGAAGCCAAGCTGAAAAGCTTGGTTTCGGCGCGTTTAAATGTACCGCTTAATGAGGTTCAAAAAATAAACTTGGTTCGAAAATCCGTTGACGCGCGCCGCAAAAATGATATTCATGCGGTCTTGACCTTAGATTGCAATGTCGTGCATGAGGAGCGCTTTCAAGAACTTCAAGCCCCCTTTGAGGAAATTTATCAACCCCCAAAAGCCGCCAGACCGGTAAAAGTCGTGATCGTCGGGAGCGGACCTTGTGGCACGGCAGCAGCGTTGGCTTTGGCGCAAGCCGGCTTAAATCCCGTTGTTTTAGAACGCGGACGCGATGTGGAACGCCGCCAAAAAGACGTGGACACCTTTTGGCAAACAGGCAATCTGGACATTATCTCCAACGTCCAGTTCGGCGAGGGCGGGGCAGGCACTTTTTCAGACGGCAAATTGATGACCGGCATTAAAAAAGACAAGTATATGCGCAAAGTTCTGCACGATTTTGTTTCGGCCGGCGCCCCTTCTGAAATTTTGTATTTAGCCAAGCCGCACATCGGAACGGATAAGCTGATTAAAATGGTTAAAAATCTTCGTTTAAAGGTTGAAGATTTAGGAGGAAGTTATTGTTTTGAAACAAAATTAACAGGCTTAATATGCCGTAACGAAAAGCTTGTCGGGGTGCAAATTAATCGCGCCGGCAAGGTTGAAGAAATAGCCTGTGAAAAGCTTGTTTTAGCAATCGGGCACAGCGCACGCGATACATTTGAAATGCTTTTAGATAGCGGCGTTCAAATGGTTCAAAAGCCGTTTTCTGTCGGCGCGCGGATTGAACATCGGCAAGAAGGGATTAACAAAGCCCAATACGGCGAGGCTCATCCCGCATTTTTAGGCGCGGCGGATTATAAAATGGCAACACACTTAAAAAACGGTCGCTCGGCTTACACTTTTTGCATGTGTCCTGGCGGCGCAGTGGTAGCGGCGGCCTCAGAAACAGGGCGTGTGGCAACCAACGGCATGAGCAATTACGCGCGTGATCAGGAAAACGCCAATGCCGGTTTGCTTGTGAATGTGGATACGGCAGATTTTGGCGATAAAAACCCCTTGGCGGGCATGTATTTTCAGCGCAAAATTGAAGAGCAAGCGTTTATCCGCGGTGGCAAAACGTATGCTGCGCCGGCGCAACTTGTGGGTGATTTCTTGCAAAATAAAGAAAGCAAAAAATTAGGCGAAGTAACGCCCTCTTATAAGCCGTCTGTGGCTTTATCAAGCTTACAGGGCGTTTTGCCCGAGGCGGTTTTAGATACCATGCGGCAATCTATTGTGGAAATGGATAAAAAACTAAAAGGCTTTGCCGCAAAAGACGCTGTTTTGACCGCGCCTGAAACAAGGAGCTCTTCGCCGGTGCGCATTCTCCGAGATGAAAATTTTGAAAGCAATATCAAGGGGCTTTATCCGTGCGGCGAGGGAGCAGGGTACGCGGGTGGCATTACCTCCGCGGCGGTTGACGGCCTGAAAGTTGCCGAAGCGATCTTAAATAGCCTTTAAAAAGAATTGACTTTTAAAAAAATTTTGCTTATAAAACAGACAGAAACCAATTATTATTTAAAACTATGATGTACATCAGTGAAAAAGAAGCCCTTTCAAAGGGATGCTTATTTAATTTTTATGAAAATTTTCAGCATGTTGAAGTGCCGTTTGAAACATCTTCCGGCGAAAATTTAGCGCTTGATTATGCTTACGCTTTAGCACCTTTAGTCGCAAAAAAAATCGGTTGCGCTGAGAGAAATTTAGTTTTGTTAGTAACTTCTGCCGACAAAAACGCCGTGGTTATATGCTATAACAATTATGTGCTTTCAGCACTTAAAGCGCGCTATGGCGGCAGATGGATTGGTCAGGCATGGCTTCAGGATAATCTGCCCATCGCTGACCTAAAAGTAACTTTAGCTGAAATTTTGGCTTAAGGTAAAAGGGGAAAAACGTCAAAGTTTTTCCCCTTTTTTTATTAAATATTAAGGGGGTGAAAAAAGCCGTATGTCACATCATGATAAATGCGAAAAATATCATCTTTAGATTTTGAATGTTTAATCAAAATATCGGCGATACTTGTATAATACCACTTTTGCCTTTCTTTTGGGGCGTTATATCTTAACCATAGAGCATCGCCCAGACGCTCATAATCAGTTTTCATACTTAAAACATTGTGCAATTTATCCGCGGCAAGAATATAAAGAGAATCTATATCGTTACATTTATCAAAATAGACCATGGTATGATCTTTACGCTCTTGCCAGCTCAAACTTTTATCTGGCTCGCTGACGCTTTGAACAAGTTCTGCGACGCGATTTCCAAAGAGTTTTTGAATATCTTGAAGTGTATAAGGTGTATCTTCAACCACATCATGAAGCAAACCGGCAATCACGACATCTTCAGAACAGCCTTCATGAATCAAGCGTTCCATAATCCACATAGGATGAACAATAAAGGGCACGGGACTACACTTACGATATTGCCCTCTGTGAGCCTTTTGTGCAAATTCCATAGCATCAAATATTCT
>CANRJO010000087.1 GCA_947630965.1 uncultured Alphaproteobacteria bacterium | reverse complement strand
TCAAAAAAAACTTGAACTTTTTCATAAAAGATCATGAATTCAGAAAAAGTAGGTTTAGACGACATATAGATCTCCTATTCTGATTTGGCTGTATGTTTTATCTTCACTTTTTTAGAAACAATTTTTACTATTTCTTTTTCATTTTCCGGTGTTAATAAACCATATAAAGGAATTGAGAATTCTGGAAAAGGATTATGTTTTTGCAACCAATTATATTTATAATTTATGTTTTTCTTTGGAATCAGCGCTACAACACGATATTTTTTGAAGCAACAAACAACTTCTTTTTCTTGTGCGTAATCAATATCTTTCCATTTGAGCGGATTTGTATGATCAATTTTAATACTTTCGTCCGTTATTACCGCCATCACTTGCGGATGGATGTATTTGTAGTACCATAAACTCCAAGAAAAAATGACTGTCCCAAAGATAATCCACATTTGCGGATAAAGCAGAATGCGCCAACCGCACATCAAACACGAGCCAACCAATAAGGTTAAGGCAATATTAAACAACAACCACAAATTCCATGGTTTGAAATTATAGTAAAAGACTTTCATTTTATTCTCCTTTCTTAATGTTGATTATCACAAATTCAGATTTTGTACCGGTTTTAAATTTAATGGCCCAATCAGAAATACCTGACGTTACAATAAAATCTGTATTTTTGCGTTTTTCATGCCCATAAACTAAATCGTTCGCACCAATCCATTTTCCAACTTGATTAAACGGAAAAAGTTGTCCGCCATGCGTATGCCCGTTTAGCACCAAATCTACCTCAGCTTCGGCATCCTTATCATATTCCACAGGTTGATGGTCTAGTACAATCATGTATTTATTTTTATCTAAATCAGAAGTCAACGCATTTATTGATTTGCGCTTGCCTCCCCTTTCTTTAACTTCAGAATAGTCGCGACGTCCGATGAGATAAAAATCATTATTTATCAAAATCGCTTCATCTTGCAAAACAACAATCCCATTATTTTGAAGCTCATTTATAAGATCTTGTTCGGAAAAACCGCGGTAAGTCGCGCCATAGTAGCCTTTATCATGGTTGCCGGAAACATAATAAATACCTTGCTTGGTATTTATTTTTCCCAATGCACGCGTGGCTCTTATCATTTGATCTTTTGTTGTGCCGTCATCAACATAATCACCGACAATCACAAGTATGTCGGGATTTTGGGCCTGAATTGCCTCTAAATGTTTTGCAAACCCCTCATCATCAAATGTTGTCCCGATGTGCGAATCGGCAAACATTGCAATTTTTAAGTCCGGTATTTCTTTTGATGTCGTTAATTCATAATCTGTTTGCCATACCTTGTGATTAAAATACCAACCGAGAGAAAGAGCCACAACCGTCACGAAGAGAGCTATCCAGCCGGCATAATAATGTGTGAAGGTAAAACCGCCAATTTTCTCTATCAGCCAAAAAGCAAAATCACTGACCGCCCAAATCATTGCCAAGTACATCACGCAAACAAGGGCATTTACAAAATCTATACAAAGGGCGAGTAATCCGGAAAACCCTAACGTCATTAACAATCCTAAAGAAAATTTTTTAAAATGTCCCCATTGACTGATGCTTTCAAACTCAAATAAATTCGGCACTCTATCTCCGAGATAAAATAATGCCGCCATGACAAAAGCAATAACTGTCCACATGATGATAATCCACATCGTCATTTTATTCATCCTTCATCAAATTTATGGTTTATATCCATACCAAGTTATGTCCGACCTTGTTCTATAAACACGATTCTGACACGATGTCAATTTAAATAAACCAATTCTGACACCGTGTCAATATATTTTTTTAAATTAAACTTGACATACGTTGTGCGCTGATTATAATCAGCACACAAACTTATTATGATGTTTAATCATTAAATATTTATAATTATGAAAAAAGAGTTCTTTCAAAATGGTTGGTATCGTCTCAGAACGAGTAAAGAGGAATGTGCCCTTTTTCGTGCAAACGGTACTTTAGTTGCTAACAAACTCTCAGAGTGTGAGGTTTATGACAACGGTTGGTTTCGGCTTTCCGCCGATAGGGTTTTCAAGCTTTTTCGTTCGGATGAAACACTTGTCGCGGATCAACTTTCCGATTGTAAAGTTTACAAAAATGGTTGGTATATTTTGAGACCTATCTGTAAGTTTTACACCTTGTATCGCTCTGATGAAACACTTGTTGCGGGTAAGCTTTTATTTGCTGAAGTCCATGATAATGGCTATTATGCCTTGGAAACGCTAGATTATCTTTATGCGCTTTATAGGCCTAATATGACCTTGATTGCAGATAAAGTGTATAATTATCGCATTTATCCGAACGGTTGGTATAAATTAGTAACGAAAGAGAGTATTGCGCTCTACCGTTCAGATGAAACACTTGTTGCGAATAAGCTTTTATTTGCTGAAGTCTTTCATAACGGTTGGTATGCTTTGAGAGCAAAAGATGAGCTTTATGCACTTTACCGCACCGATGGCACGCTTGTTGCAGATAAGCTTTTAACGGCTGCAGTGTTTAATAACGGATGGTATCTGTTAGGGTTGGGAAAAGGGCGGTATGCGTTATATCGCAACAATAAAAGCCTTGTTGCCGATCATCTGCTTTGGGGATATGTCTACCAGAATGGTTGGTATAGTCTCAGAGCGCAAGATTGGTCTTATGCTTTGTTTAATGCGCATGAAGCACTTATTGCCGACAAACTTTTGAGATGTAATGTCTTTCCTGATTGTTATTCTGTAACGACAAAAGAAGGTACAAGAACTTACCCTTTGAAGCCAAAACGTTCTTGGTGGCAGAGGTTGAAAAAGCGTCTTGCTTAACAAAAGCCGGATACATTTTGTATCCGGCTTTTTTGTGAGTGTCTTAATCACGAATCCAGTATATTTTCCCTATATAACTCTTTTCTTTGGGCTTGAGTTTTTTAAAAATATGTAAAACCCAAATAAGCCCGGCTAAAGCGGTGATCAAGATAATTGCCAAAAAGGTATATAATATCTCAAATATATATTGATCAAGATATACCATCAACACAAGGTTTAATACAGACATAAACAGAAACACTAGCGAATAAGTGCACATAAGTTTCAAAAGTTTATGCAGCTTCGTCTGAACCTCCACAAAAGCCTGATACTCTTTTTCCGAGGGCGCATAAACGTATGAAAATCTTAATTTCCATGGGTTGTATATACCAATGTAATTCAACCCTTCCTCTTGCGGTTCATGACCACATCTTGTCCTAAAAAGACTGATAGCTTCTTCTTTTAAATTTGCTTCCATAATGATAATTTTAATGATTTAACAATAATAAATTTTGTTCAAATTTACTTTTCTTTTGCTTCTTTGTCAAGCTTGTTTTCATTCCTTTTTCTTTGACATTTTATTTTTTATTCCTTAAAATCTGAATGCGAAACTTTAAGAAAGGTGGCCTCGCCTATTGATTTTGATTCTTTTGTATTGTGAGGTATTTGCTTTCATCTTAAAACAAAGCGCCCTCTAAAACAGGGTACGAGCCTAAAATACGAACCTTTTTGCACACCTTTTCCAGATGTTGCAAAGCTCGTACAAAACGCGGATCTTTGCCTGAGGCTTCAATAT
>CANRJO010000086.1 GCA_947630965.1 uncultured Alphaproteobacteria bacterium | reverse complement strand
CAAATATTTCTGATGATTATAAAGCGCAAATTCAATCCGCTTGGGATCAATTAAAACAAATTTTAATTGTTCGGGCGAAAGCCGGCTCATTAAAGAGAGAATAAAGGCATTAAGCGCCACAGATTTTCCCGAGCCTGTCGCACCCGCCAAAAGCAAATGCGGCATTTTGGCAAGATCGGCAAAAACAGGAAGGCCTGCAATGTCAACACCCAACAAAAGCGGAAGTTCCGCCTTAAAAGAGAGAAAATCTTGACTTTGAAGCAAGGGCATTAAATGAACGGTTTCAAGCGTATCATTGGGGATTTCAAACCCGATGCAGTTATGCGCGCAAAAATTGCTTAAACGCAAAGCAGGGTGGCCGCTTTCACGCGCAATGTCAGGAAGAACGCTTTCAAGGGTTTTAAGCTTTGTGCCAGCTTCCGGCTGAAATTGGATTTGCGTAATCAGCGGTCCTTTTTGCGTACCAATCACTTGCCCGTGAATATCATAATGTGCCAAAACTTCTTCAAAGTCAGTCATTTATTTTTCCTCCGAGGCTTTTAACATAACCTCGGGTGCTTCAATACCCAAGAGGTCAAGCAAAAGTTTAAGCGCATCACGTACCAAACGCGCCAATTTCAACCGTGCGGCGGCCAAATTTTTATTTTCCGCGCTCATAATGGGGCAGGTGTTATAAAAACCGCTGAACGCTTGTGCCAAAGTGTAGGCATAATCGGCAATAATGCTTGGCTCTTTATCGGCTTCCGCGCGAAAAACGGCATTTTCAATTTGAGCCAATTTAAGTGCCAAAGCGCGTTCATCGGCATTTTCCAAGACAATATTGCCCTCAACAAGTCCTTGCGCGGCGGCTTTGCGCAAAATGGAATTAATGCGCGCCACGGCATATTGAATATAAGGCCCTGTCTTGCCCTCAAAGTTCGCAAAATCGTCTAAATCAAACACATAACCGGCGGCAATATTGTTTTTAAGATCTTGGAATTTAATCGCGCCAATCGCGATTTGCGTGACCAGCGCTTCAATTTCTTTTTCGCCGTAACCCTCAACTTCATTGGGCTTGGGCATAGAGCGGCGGACTTTGTCTTTGCTCATTTCAATCAAATCAGCCAAATTCATCACACCGCCGTCACGCGTTTTGAAAGGCTTACCGTCTGAACCATTGACTGTGCCAAAACCGATGTGTTGCAATTTCACATCAGGCGCAATCCCAAGCATCTCTGACACTTGGAAAATCTGTTCAAAGTGAAGGGATTGCCTTTTATCCACCACATACAAAATTTCTTCGGCATGCAAATCATCTACACGCATTTTAATGGTTGCAATATCCGTCACCTGATAGCCGATACCGCCGTCCGATTTAACCAAAATCACGGGTGGCATGGGTTTATTGGTTTGGGGCAGGCGGATAATCGTTGCGCCGTCATCAACTTCGGAAAGCCCTTTTTGCTTGGCAATTTCAATCACCTCACGCGAGGGCTTATCAGCATCGCTTTCGCCGAGCCAAAGGTCAAAATGCGCCCCCAAAACATCATATTGGGCTTTCACGGCCGCCACCGAAACATCGCGCAAATGTTGCCAAGCCTTCCGATAGAGAGCATTGCCGGCCTGAAGTTCGGCCGTGATGCGCCGAGCCTCTTCTTTGGCGGCTTCATCTTCCTTGCAACGAATATTTGCTTGTTTATAAAACTGCGAAATCGCCTCAATGTCATATTTTTCGGTTTGTTCCAAATTGCCGTCCTGACGGATAATTTCGGCAAGAATCATTCCCATAGGCGTTCCCCAATCGCCAAAGTGGACATCGGAAACAGGGTGATGTCCGACAAATTTTTCAATCCGGCGGAGCGATTCGCCAATCACGGCAGAGCGTAAATGTCCAACATGCAAGGCTTTCGCCACATTTGGGCCGCCAAAATCCATCACAATTTGACGCGGCTTTTCAACTTTCCCGATGCCTAAACGCGAATCTTGAGCCATAACATCGGTTTGCGCGGCAATAAAAGCATTGGAAAGGCTAATATTAATAAATCCCGGGCCATCAACGGAAACAGCGGCAATATCAGCATCTTTTTGCAATAACGCCACAATTTTGGAAGCAATCTCACGCGGATTTTGGTGCATCATTTTTGCCAAAGCCAGCGCGCCGTTGCATTGATAATCCGATAAATCGGGCCTGTCCGATGTTTTCACAACGGCAAAGCGCGCATCAAGGTTCAGTTCGTTAAAGATGCTTAAAAGCTTGTTATTTAATGTTTTTTCAACAGATTGTATCATCAATTATTCCTTTACACATTTATAATAAGCGTGTGTGGGCAAAAAGAGTTTGCAGGTAAGGGTGGTTGTGCCTGTTTTTTCGGCGCGGACGCCTGTGCCATGTTTTTGGCATTCGGCATCAGCTAAAGCTTGGAGTTCATCTTCAGTTGTCCACAAGCCATTATAGCAGATGGCAGGCGATTCGGGTTTAGAGCGCCCAACATAAAGATGCTCCAAGTCAGCCCCCGCATTGCGTCGGCGGTCAATAAACGGCTCAAAAAGCGAGCAAGCGGTTAAAAAAAGCAAAATTGCGGCGGTTAAGATGTTTTTTATACTGGACAATTTCAAAAACTCCGTTAAATTAAACTATGTTACTTTAAGTATCATATACAAGAAGATTTTAAATGCAAACTGAAAATGAATATATTGGCGACGATAAGTTTATAAAATTTTTAGCTCATTATGAATGTCCGTCGCCCATAGACGTGGTCAAAATGCGTTTTGCAGGGGCAATTTGCAGTCCGAATATGGCGTTGCGCCCCGCGGACGTAATTGCCTCATTTTGGGAAAATAATGAAACACCAAGGCTTGAAACCAAAAAAGAAGCCGAGCTGTTTTTTAAGTTTTTCATGGGGCTTTGGGATGATATTTTTAATCAGATCAAGCAAAATAAGTTTGCATTGCCGGAACTGTTAAAGCCTGAAAAGGCTGATTTACGGCTTTGGGCAAGCGCGCGTTATGATGAGCTAGAGCAGGGCTATTTGGAAGGTTTTTGGGGAGGCCGGCAAGATTTGAAAATTCCGGCGTATTTAGCGCAAATTTTAGATTCTTTATCTGAAATGGCGGACGTTTACGCGGCGTTAAACAAGCGTGTCGCCAAGGGCGATACTTCTGAAGAAGTGCGCAAAACCTTAGCGCATACGGACAAAACAGTCACGCGCGCTATAGGTTTTATTGTGGAAAACGCGGTTCTGCCCCGCATAGAATCTTTAAAACGGCAGACAAATTAAGCTTTAAAGGAGAAAAAACATGGATTTAACGGACGGACTACGAACCAGACGTTCCATTCGGCAGTTTGATGAAACAAAAAAGCTTTCCAAGGCTGACATTGAGGCGGTTTTGGAAGCGGCATCTTATGCGCCTTCCGCGCACAACAAACAGCCGTGGCATTTTTTAGTGATTGATGACAAAGAAGTATTGGCAGGTTTTCGTACGGTTCAACCATGGACATCATTTGCCAAAAACGCTTCTTGCGTGGTGGTTGTTTGCGCTGATACGGAAGAAACATTTCATCGCGATAAAGATGAGGAGCACTGGAGCTATGCCGATATTGACGGCACATTGGCGGCTTACGGCGTGTTGCTTGCGGCGCATAACAAGGGCTTTGGTGCGTGTTTTTGTGGCGCGGCGCCTATGCCGAAAGTGATTGAAGGCTTGCAAAAATATTTAAATTTGCCACAAAATATGCGCCCGGTGGCAATTATCCCGATGGGCTATCCGGCAGAATCGCCCAAACAACCGACCGATCGCTTTAAGCC
>CANRJO010000085.1 GCA_947630965.1 uncultured Alphaproteobacteria bacterium | reverse complement strand
GTGTACTTGCCGAACAGATAAACCCGCTTCGCGTCTTTACCTGTTCAACAAGTCTGAAATGAAAATCAGAATCTACGGAGGTTTTATTATGAGCAAAACTATATGCAGTCTTATGGTAATGATTATTGCCGCAGTTTTAGGTTTTTTTCTTGGCATACCTTTGGGTAGTGGAATCGGCGGAGCAATTCTTTTCTCACTTATCGCGGGTATTGCTTGTATTGTGTATGCGATTGAACAGATAGGCAAAAGCAAATGATAAATCTCTGATTTATTTCCCCGCCCATTAAAACTGAATACCGAAAATCAGACCGTTGACACACCGGCTCCCCGGTGAAAAGCAACGTATTGCGATTGCGCACCGCCTTTCCACCTTAAAAGCCATGGACAGGCTGATTGTGTTAAGAAAAGGCAAAATCGCCGAGCAAGGCACGTCTGATTTTCTGTTGCAAAAAGGCGGCATTTACAAAAAGTTTTACGATATGCAGTCGCAAGGGTTTATCGGACATTTGTGAGGTTGTTTACACCTTAGCTTATTTTGCTTGCAAATTAAACGAAATCTTTTATAGTTCTTTGAGATGAAAATATTTTAAGGAGAAGAAAATGCCTTTGATTTCTATGCGCCAACTTTTGGATCACGCCGCTGAAAACGGTTATGGCGTGCCGGCGTTTAATATTAATGATATGGAACAAATTATTGCCGTTTTGCAAGCGGCGCGCAAGGTTAATGCCCCTGTGATTTTGCAAACATCAACAGGTGCGCGTAAGTTTGCCGGCGATCCGATGATTCGCCACATGGTGGCGGCAGGGATTGAGATGTTTCCGGAACTCCCGATTTGTTTGCACCAAGATCATGGTTCGTCGGTGGATATTTGCCAGTCGGCGCTTGTGAACGGCTATTCTTCCGTGATGATGGACGGCTCGTTGGAATCTGACGGCAAAACGCCTTCTTCGTATGAATATAATGTTCGCATGACCAAAGAAGTTGTGGCGCGCGCGCATGCCGTCGGAGCTTCCGTTGAGGGCGAGCTTGGCGTGATTGGCTCGTTAGAAACCGGCAAGGCCGATAAAGAAGACGGTCATGGCGCGGAAGGCCTGATTGATAAAAAGCGCCTTGTAACTGATCCGGACGAGGCGGCGCGTTTTGTGGCGGAAACAAATGTTGATGCCTTGGCGGTGGCGGTTGGAACATCGCACGGCGCTTATAAATTTACGCGTAAGCCCGACGGCGATATTTTGGCGATTGATGTGATTGAAAAAATCCACCAAAAACTTCCCAATACGCACATGGTGATGCACGGCTCTTCTTCCGTTCCGCAGGAATTGCAAGACTTGATTAATGCATACGGTGGCGCCATTCCGCAAACTTACGGCGTGCCTGTGGAAGAGATTGTGCGCGGCATTCGTTCAGGTGTGCGCAAAGTGAATGTGGACACAGACTCCCGCATGGCCATCACCGGCGCTATTCGTCGTCTTTTTGCCGAAAACCCGAAAGAATTTGATCCGCGCAAATACCTCAAACCCGCTATAGAAGAAATGCAAAAAGTCTGTGAAGCGCGGTACGTTGCCTTTGGTGCGGCGGGGCAGGCAGATAGAATCAAGCCCCTTCCTTTGGCTGTTATGGCTCAAAAGTACTAGCTCTCGTGAGGGAATGCGTCTAATGGGCGCCTAGAGCAATTTTCCGCTCAAAAGTGTCCTCACGTACGTTCTTTAGTACGCTGCGGTACTTTCGGGCTTAAAATCACTCTATCTGCACACGCTTCTTGCTCATAGAGCAACACTTACGAGCAAGAAGGAGGGGTGCTTATTGAACCTGTGTCCAATTGGGTGAATTTGCAACATCAGATAATAAGGTGGTGGTGGCTGTTGTTGGCTTATAGGTTGTGCCGTTAATCACCAATGTCACATTCAAATCATGCGCCTGAACGCTTAATTTGTGGAAACTCTTGGACGCATCAATGATGGTCAATTTCGTGGGTTTTTCAGCTGTCCCCGAAAGTTCAATTTTTTGGTCAATATCGCTATTCGTTAATTGTATGGTAGCACTGAGTGTTATATCGCACCCTTCTTGAATAACAAGGCGCGGAAGGCCCTTAGTGCCATAAATAACACCTAAGTTAGATGCATGAAATGTTCCTTTTGTGTTTTTAAAAGACGCTTGGGCATCAACATTGCCAATAAATACTGTAGCGGCTGATTGAACGTCCGCTGTAACGTTTTCCATAGTAAGCTTACCCAGCGAAAAAATATCAGAATTTCCATGCGTAGTTAAAATGTGTACATCCGCATCTTTAAAATTTCTCGTGGCGTCATAACTAAAAACGCTAACTTGCCGAGGTAATTTGTCCTCTAAATCAAATTTACCTGTAATATTATACATTCCTTTATAAAACATATAAGAAGCGGCGTTTTTTGAATCTGTTGAAGTCAGCTTCATACTGACATTTTCCAAAGAAATTTGATTGCTTGAAGTTGAAGAATCGGAAAAATAAAAATTCGACATATTCTCTTGCGTATGAACAATATTGATGTTTTTGAAGCCTGTGTTTTCAGCAAAATAATAAAGATTATAGGCTTGATTGCCCGTTGATGTCAGCGTGTGGTTTCCGCCGTCAATGACGGTGTTTGGGGCAAATGTGATGCCCTGATTTTTGGGAATTTCAATGTCATCACGCATGGTCACGACTTTGCAATCCCCCGATTCTGCAAGCTCTTTCAAGCTATTATAATCGATTGCAAAACAAGGTTTTTGACAAAGCGTCATTTTTTCATTGCCCTTGCATTTGATGAGGTCCGCGCACCATGATGTTTTGTCGGATTCTGTAAAGCCTAGGGCTTCACAATTGTACTGCACACAGACTTTATAATCCTGATCAAACGGACAGTACATATAACCATTATCCGCACAATTCGGATCATCTTTTGTAGAGTAACCCAAACTCGCGCAATCAGGAACTTTCTCACAATCCATCGCCTGTGCAACATTTGCAAACATCAAACCCAACAAAATCAACACATATCGCATTTCATACTCCTTTTTTGACTACATCAAAAAAAAGGTACGTTTAAATGCAACAGATTAACCAACGCAAAACTGCGGGTTTTAGAGCTTGACAACCCCAATTTTTTAAGGTACCTTTTTTTTGCTATATCGCCTTTCCCATGGGGATGAGGTGGTTTTATTTAAAGTGTCTTGATTTTTTACTTTTTAGAAAGGTTTGATGTTTAAAATGCCCCTGACTTTGGAGGGTTATATGTGGCATTTTATTACACACCATTTGTTTTTGAGTTTTTTGATTATTTTGGCACTTGCCTTTTTTATTGTTAAAATCACACATCACAGCGTTGATAACCTGACTTCAACCGAAGACACTTATTCTGTCTTTCGGGCGCATGGTGTGCAATATTAAGATTTATTCGTCCCCGATGCGCAAAGCTTCAATAAACGCCGATTGTGGCACTTCAACTTTGCCGAATTGACGCATACGTTGTTTGCCTTTCTTTTGTTTATCTAGAAGTTTGCGTTTGCGCGTGATGTCGCCGCCGTAACATTTTGCAGTCACATCTTTGCGCAAAGGCGATATTGTTTCACGCGCCACAACGCGTCCACCGATGGCCGCTTGAATTGGAATTTTAAATAAATGCCTTGGGATTAAATCTTTCAAGCGTTCACAAATTTGCCGTCCGCGGCTTTCCGCCTCTGATCGGTGGCACAAAAACGCCAAAGCGTCAACGGGTTCTTCATTTAATAAAATCTGGACTTTAACTAAATCAGACTCCTGATAACCCGTGAGCTGATAGTCAAAACTCGC
>CANRJO010000084.1 GCA_947630965.1 uncultured Alphaproteobacteria bacterium | reverse complement strand
TTTTAAAGTTTTGCCGATCTTTGATAAAATAAGCATATTTTTGAATGGTTACTTGCATAAAACGCTGCTGCCATACCTGCGATTGTCGCATAATACAGCGCCATCGTAAAGATATACGGAACATTTGTCACACAAATTGTTATCAACACCGGTTAGTGTCCACATATCACCTCCCCAACCATGTAATAATTGCCATAATTGCGGATTAGGACAATCACCGGTTTCTGATGTGCAAACTAATTCATTCAAATTCAATAAAGTACCACTACTCACATGTTTTTTGTCTTTTAATGCTTGACAAAAACGCACGGCACTCCACCAGTCTATTAAGGGAAGGCTTGCTTTCAATTTATAATATGTTCCTTTGCCTTCAATGGTTTTCTCCTCATATAAAATGGTTGTACAGGTACCTTGATTTGCATTTATATTCTCTCCATTAATACAGTAAGAAGTTCCTGTTGTGTTACAATATTCATTTTCTGCACAATCATCATTGTCTTCACAACCGCATAACTCACCGTTCCACGGTTTATTTGTGGGACACTCTTTGCATTCATTATCCGCCCATAAAGGCTTTTTCGGATCAATTTCATAACAGCTCTTGCAGGTATGGCTTGTCTCATCGCATTGTGGGGTTTCAGGTGTGTCGGTGCAATCTTTATAAGTTAAGCATTCCATGCACCCATTCTCTTTTCCACCCCACACTCGATTATCAGTGCAGGTTTTGCAAACGTTATTTTCACAATAATCTGTATTATAGGGGCAATCGTCATCTTCCGTGCATTCTACACATACATGACGTTCGGTATCACAGAACGGCGTATTTTCTAACGATTCACATTCTGCATCCGTGTCGCATTTCACCGCATTCGAATCCGAATCGGCACCGAATATCACTCTTAACGTGTTGAATTCTGCATTGCAAGCACCTTTTTCTCCCGCTGCCGCATCAACAGAGTTTCCGTTGATATAAAAAGCAATTTCGTTATCCATATTATCAATTAAGTTCGTGAGCGGTTTACAAACGCCCTCGGGAATCTCTTGCAATTCAATATAATAGGCGTTTGCAACGGCGCAGGAAACCACTTTATCGGGTGTGGACGTTTCCGTTTCCATATCAAGACAATCAAAATCGGTTTTATATCCGTTAAATTGAATGGTCCCGCTATCGTAAGGGGAGCCCAGCGTTAATTTTTCCGTTCCTTGGGCAATTTTTATTTGTGCATCAGTCCGCATCATATTCATTTCATGGGCAATTTGTGACGCCTGATAATGATTCATTGCCAATCTGTATCCCACAATCCCACCGATTGACACAACGGCAATAACGGCCAACACACCGAGCATTTCAACCATTGAACGACCGCTTTGGGATTGATTTTTAAATTGTTTTCTGAATTGCATTGTCATTTTCCGACTCCCTTTCATTATACGAATAGCATAAAATAAACGTACGTTTATTTGATACATATTTTCGATTCGCTTTCAAAAAAAATCGCCTTGATGAGAGGCGACCGGAAGTTGACAACTATCTTACTGATATAGTGCAGTATATTGACCAAAAGGCTTATTTTACTACCTTCCGGCCATTTGACCTGTCTCTCCTTTGACACACAGTCAAAAGAGAATAATATTTATCCTTTTTCAAGGATACAGTAAGAGAGGTTGTCACACCTCGGGGCACACATCACTTGCCTTGCTTTCAGAATAAAAGCTTTTCAATCCAATGTCAAGCAGAAAAATTTGCATCATTTATTTTTCCCCCTATCGACCCATAGCGATGCGCCACTTTTCGCGGCGCATCACACCCGCCGACAGGGGAAAAAGTTCACAGTAAACTTATTGTTTCGCACCGAATCGCTTTATTTTCGGCCCACCGCGCCGGCGCATATTCTACGCGCCGACACTTCCCGCCGAAAATAAGAACGTGTGCCGAAATAACACTTTTTCTGCTTATTTTTAAGCGTAAAGCCTTGCCATTTTCTCCCTATCGGTCCATAGTGATGCGCCACTTTCAGCGGCGCATCACACCCGCCGATAGAGGGAAAAGATTACCAATAATATGAATTTATTCCCCCAATAATAGCGAAAACAACCATATTTTCCCTGATTATCTTTCCTCAAAAAAACGTACGATTTTTGCAACACTTTTTTTTGATTTTTTCAAAAAAAATTTAATTTAAGCTGAAATCATTGATTTTTCGAGAGTTTTTAAAGGGCCATTTTTGGCATTTTGAGGGTAAAAATTACCCCCGAATCAGCGTTGCATTAAAGGTACGTTTATTTTATGCTATTCGTATACTGAAAGGGAGTCGGAAAATGACAAGAAAATCAAAAAAACAAGTTCAAAATCAATCACAAAGCGGGCGCAGTATGGTTGAAATGCTGGGCGTGTTGGCGGTTATCGGCGTTTTAAGCATTGGTGGGATTGTGGGATATAAATTAGCAATGAATCATTATCAGGCGAATCAAATTGCCCATGAAATGAATATGATGCGCACCGATGCGCAGGTAAAAATTGCCCAAGGCACGGAAAATTTAACCCTCGGCAGCCCTTATGATGATCATAAAATCAATTTTAACGACTATAAAACGAACTTTGATTGTGCTTTGGCCAATGAAGAAGAAGTTATACTCAATGATGTTTCCTGTTATGCCGCGAACGCTTATTATATAGAATTGCAAGAGATTCCCGAAGATGTTTGTCAACCGCTGGTGCGCCTGATCAACGGCATGGATAATTTAATTGATTTTTATGTAAACGAACCTGATGCGGAAGGAGTAGGAAAAGACACCTGCGATGAAGGAAATAACACATTAACGGCCATTTTCGGCGCCGATTCGGATTCGAACGCCATTAAATGCGATGATGCGGAAGGTCCCGAATGCCCCGAAAACTTACCGATTTGCCTTAACCATATATGTGTGGAATGTGAAACGAACGCGCAATGCACAGCAAAAGGAAAAGATCCGCATTGTCACAAGGCCACACACACGTGTGAACCGTGTCCGGACGGCGGTACATACAGCCATGAAGAACAGGCTTGCGTTATTTCCATTGATTCGGCTCCGTTTGATGATGTCAGTGCACAACTGTATCAATGTATTAGTAAAAGTGTAAATCCCCAATTCGGCCCTTATGGGCATACATATACGTTATATATGAAAGGACATATTGATGATTATCTGGTGTTTTATAAAGACGCACAAACGGATATGACACAATCTTGTCCGCCGCCCGAGGGGATAGCGGCAATACCTTGTTTACCGGAACCCGAGGTTCGTTGTGATATGGCACAACCGCGTTCCAGAACGGCAATCGGTGATTTGGAAGCAGGGCATACCGGAACATTGATTGTATATAGTACTAAGGAGTATTTAAAAAATCACGCAACGGTATGGGGCGTTTTGAAAGAGTAAAAACGGCCATTTGTGTCTGTTTTGGGGAGGAACAGCCCCTGTGCCGACTCACGTTTTGCAAGCCGTCCCTTCCTGCCGAAAAGAAATAAATTCATAACCCCATAAAAAAACGACTCTTTGCCGTTTGGCAAAAAGTCGCTTTTTTTTGTTTTTTATCTGATTAAGCTTCCGCCGGTTTTGCTTCTTCAGCAGCAGTTTCAGCGGGCGCTTCCGTTGTCGGTTCGGCTTTGGCGGCTTCTTCGGCTTGCCGTTTTTGATGCTTCGTTGCCGAACGTTTGGCTTCTTCCGCCGAACGGGCAACATTCACCCGAACTGTTTGAGAAACATCGGGGTGCAAGGATAAACGCACATCAAAAATGCCGAGATTCTTAAACGGTTGCGCCAAATTGATTTGACGCCGTTCCAATTTAAAGCCGGCCTCATGAATGGCATCGCAAATATCACGCACCGTCACGGAACCGTATAATTGCCCCGTTTCGGCGGCTTGACGAATAAT
>CANRJO010000083.1 GCA_947630965.1 uncultured Alphaproteobacteria bacterium | reverse complement strand
ATAAAGGGCACGGGACTACACTTACGATATTGCCCTCTGTGAGCCTTTTGTGCAAATTCCATAGCATCAAATATTCTTTCTGACATCTTTCTCTCCTTAAAAAACAATACAAATTCTCAAACAAATAATATGAAAAAATATTTAAAAGTTGGTTGACATTTTTTTTATTTTATTTAATAATGTAACAATTATATAATGCCTATAGACATAAAAGGTGTACAAATGGACTTTTCTGCATATGATTTTTTTAAAAAGAATGATGATTCTGAACAATCAATAAAAAAGATTTTACAAGTAATGGATGGATTTGTGAGTAAGGTAGGAGATAGATATTCTTATAGTGAGATTATGGTAATATTGGAAAAAGTTGAACAAAAAATAAAAGAACTATCTCCAACTATTGATAAATATCGTATTAGTGGAGAAAAGAATACTGCTATTTATACTCCAGACAGACAAGCTATACATATTAAAATTTTAGAAGAAAATTTTATTAAAAATTTAAAAAAATATAATCTTGATGAAAATTCTAAGCCGACTCTTATATTATTAGGAGGAAGACCAGGAAGTGGTAAAACATCAGGATTTAAGAATCTAGTATATGACGACAATTTCATTTTTATTAATTCAGATTATATTAAATCAAGACTCCCTGGATATCAAGGATGGAATGATGAGCAATTTCATGAGGAAGGTGCAGATATAGTAGAAAAAGCTATACAACTATGTAAAGAAAACAAACTTAATATTGTTATAGAAACAACTATGGGCACAACGACAACCGCTGAAAGAAGAATAGAAGATTTCAAAAACAATGGTTATAGGGTAGAAGCACATTATATGTTTCTCCCTATTAACAAGGCAATAGTCAGAGCAACAGAAAGATTCTTAAATGGAATAGAAGGAGGTCGTTATATGCCTTTAGGCGTAATATTAGAAATGAAAAATAATGAAGCAAATTTTGATAAACTAAAAGAGATTGTAGATGCTTGGAGTTTTTACGAAAATAAAGGAACTCAAGAAGAAAGGTGCTATAGGCTTGTAGCCCAAGGTGGAGTATCCTATATGCAAAGAAAAAAAGAAAAAGAAAAAGAAAAAGAAAAAGAAAAAAATAAGTTGAAAATTGAAAAACTTCGGAATAAAATAAAATCAAGAAAATCTTCTGAGAAGAATAATATGGAATCAAATCATGATGTTAGAAATCAAGATGTAAAACCTTTTAGTGAAAACAATATAAATCCACATAACGATGGGAGGGATTAAAATGGAACAGAAAAAAGATAAATTTGATTTTGATCAGATTTTTAAAAGACCGGGTAAAAGCTCTGATTATTTCTATGAATTTGGTGCATATGAACCAGATTATTCTTTACCTTTATCTAAAGACTTAGAAGAAATTGATAAAAAAATCAAAGTACATATTCAACAGCTCAAGTTAAAGTCCTTGAAAGATAAAGCTCGCTAATGTCTCAATATTTTAAAAAAAACACCGAACACATAAAGTATTCGGTGCTTTTCATCATAGGCGAGCTTTGAGCATAAGAGTACCGTCATCTTGAACGGTGCAATCAGTCAAGTTTTTGAACGCCAATTTTCCATTTGGGCGATACAAAGTCCATTCGCTTTTTTTCTTGAGTTTGTAACAGCCGTTAGAATAAACAAAACAGCCTCTCAATTGGTCTGCCACAAGTGTTCCGTCAGGTTTGTACAAGGCATAACCGTTTTTCTTCAAAAGTCGATACCAGTTGTTCTTAAAAATCTTGCAGTCATCAAGTCTGTCAGCCACAAGTGATTCATCGGAACGGTACAAAGCACAGCCATGTTCAGTTTCAAGCTGATACCAACCATTGTCATAGACACAACACCATTTTAAATTTTGTGCAACAAGTGTCTCATCAGCACGGAAGAGTTTGGCAGGGAGAAAGTTGAGAAGGTTAGACTTATTTTCCGGACGTATATAATACCACCCGTTGTCAAACACTTCACAATTCCACAAATGGTCAGCGACAAGCGACCCATCAGCCCGATACAAAGACCAACCCTCATCGCCAACGCCATCCCAACGATTAAGCTTAGAAGCATACCACCCATTTTTAAATTGCTCTCTCATAATAATAAAAATTTTAAAAATAAAACATCATAATTTTTTAAGTGGCAAAAAGATAACATATAAAAAACTTTTGTCAACAAAAAAACAGCGAATACCTAAAGTATTCAGTGTTTTTCATCATAAGTGCCCTTTGAGCTCAAAAGTACCGTCATCACGAACAATACAAGAAATCAAGTTTTGGAGCACCAAGTCGCCGTTGCAACGGTATAAAGCCCAACCGTTTTCTGTCTTAAGTTGGTAACTGCCATTATCATAGACATGACAATCTAACAGTTTATCAGCAACGAGTGTGCCATCAGAACGGTATAAAGCCAAACCGTTTTTAGCCTTAAATTCGTACCAACCATTATCATAAATATGATAACGCAACAGTTTGTCTGCCACAAGAGATTCGTCAGAACGGTATAAAGCATAACCATCTTCGGTTTCAAGCTGATACCAACCATTCTCATAAACGCAACACCATTTTAAATTTTGTGCGACAAGCGTTCCATCGGCACGGAAGAGTTGAGCAGGGAAAAAGCTCAAAAGGTCAGACTTATTTTCCGGACGTATATAATACCACCCGTTGTCAAACACTTCGCAACTGCACAAATGCTCAGCGACAAGTGTATCATTACACCGATATAAAGCCCAAGTATCCTCAGCTTTAACCCGATACCAACCGTTTTTAAAAAAATACTTATTCATAATTATAATTTTAAATAAAACATCATAATTTTTTAAGAGCCTGAAAACTAACATCACAAGAAACTTTTGTCAACAAAAAAACACCGAATACCTAAAGTATTCAGTGTTTTTAATCATAGCTGACCTTTAAGCTCACAAGTGCCGTCATCATGAACATTGCAAGTTGTTAAGCTTTGGTTCAATAACTCACCGGTTGAACTATAAAAAGCCCGGTTAATTTCTGTCTTGAGTTCGTAGCAACCATTATCATAAACATGACAAGATAACAGTTCATCCGCCACAAGAGATTCATCTGAACGGTACAAAGCACAACCATCTATGTCTTCAAGCCGATACCATCCGTTGTCATAAACACAACAACTAATTAAACCATCAGCAACAAGCGTCTCATCAGCACGGAAGAGTTGGGCATAGGAAAAACAAAGCCCGGGTTGATAAGGTCGTATATAATACCAACCGTTGTCAAACACGCGGCAAACGCGCAAATTGCGAGCAACGAGCGTTCCATCAGCCCGATGTAAAGACCAAATTTCCACGTCCGCGACATGATGGTGCTTCTCTGCATACCATCCGTTTTTAAAATATTCTTTCATAATGATAAAATTTTAAAAATAAAACATCATAATTTTTTTAAGAGCCTAAAAGCTAACATCAGAAGAAACTTTTGTCAACAAAAATTGTAAGAGGAAAAGCGGAAATGATACTTGCTATTTTATGAGAAAGTTGTAGAAAAAATGAAGGAGAAGAAAATGCTAGAAAATCAATATATCATCATTGTGGCATGCCTGATGGCGGCAATCTTGGGCTTTTTAATCACGGGTTGGAGCTTAAGCAGCCTTAAAAACCGCGAAAAATCAAAAAAAGAGCAACAACTAAGCGCTAAATTAGAAGAAATGCAAAATCAGAATCTGGAATTGGAGCGCGAAAACACGCGCCTTTTATCAGATTTAGAAAATCAGAAAAAATATTTTGAAAAACAACTCGTGGATGATGAAAAGATCAAAAAGTCCTTTCAAGAAATTTCTAATGAAATTATCTTGGCGCAAAACAAAACTTTTGGCGAGGAGCAAAAAAACACATTTAATCTGCTCTTAAAACCTTTCCAAGATCAAATGGCGGACTTTAAGAAAAAAGTGGAAGCCGCGCATGAAGAGAGCATTAAAAACAAATCGTCCTTTGATGA
>CANRJO010000082.1 GCA_947630965.1 uncultured Alphaproteobacteria bacterium | reverse complement strand
TGACAGGCACAAAACGTCACTCTGAGCTGAGCGAAGAGTCCAGGACAATAATATAGCTAATTTCTTCCTGGATCCTTCGCAAATGCCCTTCGGGCAAAGCTCAGGATGACGTCAAAAGGCTGTTTCACCTTTTTGCACCCAAGCCGAGGAAAGGCGGATAAAAAAAATCCTTATTTTTGCACTGATTCTAAGGAATGCGGATAATGAGGTGATTGGAGTGATTTAAGAGGCAAAAGTACCGCAGCGTACATAAAACGTACGTGAGGACACTTTTGCCCCTTAAATTGCTCTAGGCGCCCATTAGACGCATTCCACTACTTAAGTTTGGAGTATTCTTCGTCTGTAACCGCCTCCAACCACTCATTACTCGCCCCTTCAGCTGGAACAGCAAGGGCGATATGCGTAAACCAACTGTCTTTGGCGGCGCCGTGCCAATGCTTGACTTCTGGCGGAATATTTACGACATCACCGGGATGAAGTTCTTGTGCAGGCTTGCCCCATTCCTGATACCATCCGCGACCGGCAACCACCATCAGGATTTGCCCGCCTTTATGATGAATATGCCAGTTGTTGCGACATTTGGGTTCAAAAGTCACATTGGCAATGTTCAGGCCCTCGGTATTAAGCGGTTGCAAATAACTTGTGCCGATAAAATACGGCGCATATTGCGTGTTTTCTTTGCCAAAGCCAAAAAGCACATTTTGCGCCTTAATTTGCCCTGAAAGTGCCAAAATCTCGGCAATTTGCTCATCTGTTACACCATTATTTTTCGCAATTTCAATATGGCTTTTGAGTTGCGATTCCACACCGTCACGGGCGGAAAGCATCGCAACGGTGGCAAGCTCGCGTGTTTTCCAATCAAGCAGATCTCGTGAGAAAATATCGCCAAAAAGGTGTGCTTTCAAATAGCGGTCAATCAGGGGCGCAAACTCAAAAACCTTACCTGTAACGGGCGCACCCACAAGCTCCGCCTGATTGATAGAACCATTTATAAAGCTATCCCCTTCCACAGGAGTAACAGAAACAGAAGAAACATCGCGTTTTTGGCGCTCCTCTTCAAGTGTCATCAGCGTCCCGAGTGCGTTCAAGCTCCGCGGGAAACCGCAATAAGCATACGATTGCACCAAAATTTCTTTTAATTCATCCAGTTTCACACCAGCGTTAAGCGCTCTTTCAAGAGCCGGTTTCAAACCTTTTTGATCACCGCGCGCCGTATAAATTGCCGATTCGGCAATCGCTTTTTGTGCCTCATTTAATCCTTCTGCCATAGCGTTTTCTCCTAAAACAAATCCAACCGCTAAAACTATAAATGCCAAAATTTTTTTCATCAGTCAAATCCTTTCTTTAGTCATTAAAAAACTTATAAAGCACAGCCTGTTTATTTTTTATGCTTTTTTGAGCTTAAATTTATAAAACCACAAAGCAAAAAACAAGCTCAAGAAAAAGGCAATCAGACACGCCAGATGATAACTCAAATGCAACCCCGTATCAAAATAAAAAATAAAGAGCATGGTCACAAAAGTATAAAAAATTGCCGGAATGAAAGCCATTAAATAATTTTTATGTTTTTTATAAAGATAGACCGAGGCATATAAAAATGTTGGAACAGAAATGAGCTGATTAACAAAATTGAAATACCGCCACACAATGCCAAAACTTCCTTCATTAGATTTTGCCCAAAAGATAACGGATAAAACCGTCAAAGCAATCGGGAAAATAATAACAAGCCTGTTTTTAATTTTGTTTTGATTAAGTTTCAACGCATCGCCCAAAATCATCCTCAAGCCGCGCAAAGCCGTATCGCCCGAGGTCACAGGCAAAATAACAACTGCAATCGTCACCACAAAAACCAGTGAAGGCAAAACGAACACATCGGCAATATTATTAATGACATTTGCCGTCCCTTTCAGCGATTCGTCAACCAAATTCATAGAATAAACATGATACGCCGCGGCCGCCCAAACCATCGCAATAAATGACTCCACAACCATCATCCCGTAAAAAATCTGCCGTCCGTCTTTTTCTTTGCCGATTGTTCTTGAAATGATTGTAGATTGCGTAGAATGAAATCCCGACAAAAGCCCGCAACTCACCGTCATAAAAAACATTGGAATAAGCGGCAAGTCTTTCGGATGAACATTTAAGTTTGAAAAATCAATATTATCCAAATGAATGCCGTTTGTAAAAAAGCCAACCAAAACAAGCAATGTACCAAACAAAAGCAAAAACCCGAAAAGCGGATAAAAGCGCCCAATAATTTTATCAATCGGGAAAAGCGTTGCGGAAATATAATACAATGCAATAAGCAGATAAATTGCTAAAATAACGGGATTCGTGAGTGAAAAATCACTTTGATGAAAAAAGCGTTGCGCAATCAAATCGCCGGCGGTATAAACAAAAACTGACGCCACCAAAAGTAACATCACAGAAACCAAAAGCATAAACACTGCATAAAAAGAATTGCCCAAATATTGGCGGATAAGTTCGGTGATTTGTATTCCTTTATTTCTAACCGAAATCATACCGCTAAAATAGTCATGGACACCGCCCATAAAAATGCAACCTAAAGGAATCAAAATAAAGGCAACCGGACCAAACAAAACACCCTGAATGGCGCCCAAAATAGGACCAAGACCCGCGATATTTAAAAGATGAATAAGCATATTTTTATTTTTGGACAGAGGCACAAAATCAACCCCATCATGAATAGCATAAGCGGGTGTCGGATTATCTTCAACGCCAAACTGCGATTCGGTATATCTTGAATAAAAGACATACCCGACAATAAGAATAAATATGCCAATACAAAACGTCATCATCTTAAGCTTAGGCATACATCGGATTATTTTCTTTGTCAAGATATCTAAATTTTTTTGCGCTTGACATCAATTTTCATCAACCTTAAATTAAAATGAGTTAATTGTGAGGGAGGAAAAAATGTTTACAAAAATTTTGCCTTTATGTTCACTTGCGGCGCTTGGCTTTTTAATGATGACACCCGATTCCGCCACGGCACAAGGAACAGTTTTTCAAAAAATTGAACTACCTTGGGACAAGACATTCCCTAAAAGCGACAAAGTCAATGTCGGCAAAGTTTCATTCAAAAATCGCTACGGCATCACCCTTGTTGGCGATATTTACACGCCCAAAGACAAAGGCTCTGAACCCCTGCCCGCCATTGCCGTTTCTGGTCCATTCGGTGCGGTCAAAGAGCAAGCCTCAGGGCTTTATGCACAAGAGCTTGCAGAGCGCGGCTTTATTGCCTTGGCATTTGATCCTTCTTATACGGGCGAATCAGGGGGCGAACCGCGTAACGTGGCATCGCCTGACATCAACACGGAAGATTTCAGCGCGGCGGTAGATTACCTCACCACCCGAAAAGATGTTGATCCTGAAAAAATCGGCATTTTAGGCATTTGCGGTTTTGGTGGCATGGGTTTGAATGCCGCGGCCATGGATACGCGCATTAAAGCAACCGTCACCGCCACCATGTATGATATGAGCCGCGTCAACGCCAACGGCTATTTTGATGCCATGACAGAAGATGACCGTTATGCCCTGCGCCAAAAGCTCAACGCCCAACGCACCGCCGACGCTCAAAGCGGCACAATTGCCGTTGCCGATGGTCTGCCGACAGAATTAACAGGCGATGAGCCGCAATTTGTAAAAGATTACTTCGGTTATTACAAAACGCCACGCGGTTATCACAAGCGGAGTATCAACTCTAACACGGGTTGGAACGCCACCTCGGCGCTATCTTTTATGAATATGCCACTTTTGGCTTATTCAAGCGAAATTCGCTCACCCGTGCTGATGATTCACGGTTCAGAGGCACATAGCCGCTATTTCAGTGAAGACGCTTTCAAAAAGCTCAAAGGCGATAACAAAGAACTCCTAATTATTGAGGGCGCAAATCATGTTGATTTGTATGATAATAAAGAAAAAATCCCCTTTGATAAAATTGAAACATTTTTCAAAACGAACTTAAA
>CANRJO010000081.1 GCA_947630965.1 uncultured Alphaproteobacteria bacterium | reverse complement strand
AACATATTCTGTCCAAGCCGCATGTTATAATGAGTGTAAGGCGGTACCGGAATGTGCCAAGATGGGATATAAGTTGAAGGATGAGATATATTGTCCGGACGGGGCGATCACATGTCCTTTTGATGAGAATTACATTTGGTGCAAGGAATATAAGTGTGAAGACGGTCGTTACAGCGATACGAAAGATTTAACGGGTGAGCGTGGTTACCGTTGCGATGAAGTAGAGTATCACAAGCGTTCATGTTATTATTGCCGGTGCGATCCAGACCCCGATGAATGCAAGTGGAGCAATTTAAATAAAGGCTATGGTGAGATTACAGATGGCTGCTGTGACGGCCATTTTGCCACATGTAAAAGTTTATGCGAAGACACGGTGAAAGTGCCTGAGCATGCGCACGGTTTGGAGGAGCCCTGCACGGGTTGTGGCGTCACAGAGAACATTATCACGGATTGGGAGTGCAACAAATGGTACGATGAGTACCAAGGCGCATGTTACCCTCATCCTTGCGAAAATGATTATAGTATTGTATGGCCGGATATTGAATCCTGCGGCAAGAAAGGTTTAGGCTCAGCGGGTTGGGACTGGGATAGCAATGGTTACATGGGCGAGCAAATTTGTGGTATGTGCACGCCTAAAAAATGTTTATCAGGTTTTAGCACAGAATATCCGCAAGTAGAGAGTTGCGGCACAAAAGGTGCTGACGGTTGGGATTTTGAGCAATCGCCGCAATACGCCGGTGATGAAATTTGCGGCAAATGTGCGGAGAAGAAATGCCTGAGCGGGTTTACGTCCGGCATTGCGTCAGCGGCAAATTGTGGTAACAAAGGTGCGGACGGTTGGAATTATGAACAATCGGGCACATGGAACGGTGACAAGCCCTGCGGGAAATGCATAGCGAAAGGATGTCCGAATAATTCTGCGGTTGAGGTTAAGGACTGCGGTCACACTGGTGGGAACGGATATCGTTTAGGGGATCATGCAGGTTGGAATGGCGAGAGCGAATGCAAACAATGCGTGCCATTGCAATGCTTAGAAAACACAGCGACAAGTGCGGATAAGTGCGGAAACGGAACGGGGAAAGCGAACGGTTGGAAGCTTGGCGAATCGACAGGTCGCTATGAAGGTGAAACGCCATGTAAAACTTGTGTAATGTTAACATGTGCAGAAGGTTCAAAAGTAAATGTGGAAGAATGTGGTTCATCAGGGAACAAAGGTTGGAGTTTAGGAGACCGAACAGGTTGGAACGGCGATAACGAATGCAAACAATGCAATAAGAAAACGTGTGATTCTTCGTATCAGACAGCGGATTCCGCATGTCCAAACACAGGTGCGAACGGTTGGCATTTAGACAAGGCGCAGACGACATGTTGGAATGGCGATACAGAGAAGTTTAAGTGCGTTGCGTCAACATGTCCTAGCGGTTCTAAGACGGAATGGTCAGATCCGAAGAAGTGTGGATCACAAGGAAACTTAGACGGATGGACATCCGCGCAGAATGGAAAATATAATGGCGATACGCCCTGTTATACGTGTACAGCGAAGACGTGTAATGATACATATCAAACAGATGCGAACAGTTGCAAGACAAAAGGATCATCAGGGTATGAGTTGAGTGGTACGGACACATGCCAAGCGGGCGATGTAACCAAGAAGAAGTGTACAGCGAAGGCATGCCCAACAAATGAGAGCACCGCGTGGTCAGATCCGAAGAAATGCGGTAGCAAGGGTTCAAATGGTGGTTGGACGAGCAGTGGCACGGATAATTATAATGGCGAGACAAGATGTTATAAATGCACTGCCAACACATGCGATAGTAAATATCAATCAAATGTAGCAAACTGTGGAAATACAGGAGCAAATGGTTGGACATTAGGAACCACAAAATGTTGGGCAGGCGATGAAGAGCGGAGCTTATGCACAGCGAAGACGTGTCAACATCCGTATGCAACAACGGTTGAGGGTTGTGGTACGAAAGGTGGATGGACATTAGGCACAACACCAACATGTTGGGCAGGGGATACATTATATTATACATGTACGGCAAAGACATGTGATGCAACTTATCAAACAGATGCCCAGAGTTGTGGTTCATCTGGTGCAAATGGTTGGCAGTTAGATACAAAGCAAACATGCCAAGCGGGCAATACCACAAAGTATAAATGTGTGAAGAAAACATGCAGTGCAAGTTATCAGACGCAGGCGAGTAGTTGCCAGACAAAGGGGACATCGGGCTATACGGTGGATACCTCAAAAGTCTGTTACGAGGGCGATACGGCAAAATACTTATGTACGGCGAAGTCTTGCCCGGATAATGAGAGTACAACGTACTCAGATCCGAAGAAATGCGGCAGCAAGGGTTCAAACGGTGGTTGGACAAGCACAGGTACAAGCAATTATAATGGCGAGACGCAATGTTATAAATGTACGGCGAAGACATGTTCGCACCCGAACACAACGAGTAAATCGGCATGCGGTCACGATGGCGGTTGGGATTGGAGCAGCTCATCAACGCCGAGTTGTTGGGCAGGCGATACGCCCTATTATAAATGCACAGCGAAGAGCTGTTCACACCCGAACACAACGAGTAAAGCGGCATGCGGTCATAATGGTGGTTGGAATTGGAATAACACGACGCCAAGTTGTTGGGCGGGTGATACACCCTATTACCAGTGTACAAAGGTTGCATGCCCGAACGGACAAAGCACAACATATAAAGATGCAAACAATTGTCCGACAACAGGCTCAAAGGGGTATACCTCATCAGCCTCGGGGAGTTATAATGGAGATGATGCGTGTTATTCATGCACAGCAAAGGCGTGCACAAGGGGTGATACAAACAGTGATGTCAACACCTGTAAAAACGCGCCGACATCGTATCCGACAACCCTGAAAGCGAGCAAACCGGCGGTAACGGGTGTATTTAATGGCAACAGTCAGTGTTATGAATGCCAATGTAACGCCTCAAGCTGCAAGTGGACGAATTCGAACAAGGGTACAGGTTCAATTAGCAACCAGTGCTGTAACGGTAATTATGAAACCTGCACGCCTAATTGTGAGGCGGAAGTAACCGTTCCAAACAATGCGACATGTTCCTCTAAATGTACGGCGTGTGACATTAAAGACAGATGCACGGCTTGGAAATGTAATGATGGTTGGTATGCTTCAAGCAACAGCTGCGTAGAGAACGCCTGTTCGGGGTATGCAGCAACAGTGGGTGGTTGCGGCAGCACAGGTTCCGAAGGTTGGACATTAAAAACCTCTGACACCTGCAAGAAAGGCAATACCACAACTTATAAGTGCGAAACCAGAACCTGCGGTACGGCGGTGACAGCGCCAAGAAATGGCTCTTGCTCAAGTTGGTGCACCACCGGTAATGAGAAGAGATGCGTGGCATGGGATTGCAACACAGGTTACACGAAAGACGGTTCTTCTTGTAAAGTGGCGACATGCGCAAGTGGAACTGCGACAACGACAAGCGGTTGCGGCGATGGTAAACATGCCTCCGGTTGGGAGTTAGGCACAGGCACTGGCAAGTATAGCGGAAGCAGTGAATGCAAAAATTGCAACAAGAAAAATTGCCCGAACGGGAGCGATACAAGCAGTTCAAGCTTCAGCATTTGCGGTTATTCCGGCACAATCGGCGCAAGCAAAACAACAAACGGCAGTTATAATGGCGATAGCCCGTGTTATAGCTGCAGTTGCAACGCGCCGACGGATTGTAAATGGGATAGCACAAATCAAGGCAATGGCACGTTGAGTAATCAATGCTGCAATAGTAAGTATAAAAGTTGCACCACTAAATGTGTCACAAGTAATCCGCCTCAGAACGGACATTGTACAACAAAATGCACGGGGTGCGGAACAGAAGTCTGTACAGCGTGGGAATGTAACGCGGGTTACACGAAAGTCAACAATCAATGCAACGAGGCGTCTTGTCCGAACGGGTACGATACCAAATATCAGAATGCCTCAAACTGTGGCAGCGCTTCCGGTTGGACGGTAGAAACCAGTGGTCAGAGTGGTTCAACTCAATGCGGTAAGTGTGTATGCCACGCCGACTCTGCGTGTAAGTGGGATAACAATAACAAAGGCAATGCCACGCTCGATGGCTTATGTTGTAACAATATGTATACCACCTGCCACAGCACATGCCAGTCTGTTGGCACTATCCCGAATAATGG
>CANRJO010000080.1 GCA_947630965.1 uncultured Alphaproteobacteria bacterium | reverse complement strand
TTTGTTTTTCTCCTTAATTAAAGTTGTTATTCTCTTACACGAATATTAATAACTCATATTCATATAAATGTCATGTCTTTTTTTGTATTAAAATGTCCTGTTTTGTATTTTTTTGTATCGTTTTGTATTTTTTTGTATCAGTTTTTACAAATAAGACGTTGTTTTAGCGTTATATTGATTTATACAATCATCCTGTGAAAAACATAAAAAAACTGACGTTAAGTCAGCTTTTTTATTGTTCGCCCGCGACCTCGCAGGTTCGTGCCCACCTTGTCCACAATTTAAAACAAAAAAGCACCATAAAGGTGCTTTTTTGTTTTAATGGCGGGAGCGACGGGGCTCGAACCCGCGACCCCATGCGTGACAGGCATGTATTCTAACCAACTGAACTACGCCCCCACAATTAACGCAATATCTTATACTGAACAAAATTTAGAATTGCAAGCCTTTTTTTTATTTTTGGGTAAAAAAATCAAAATATTATATAACTTTTTGTAAGTACGGCATTTTTTCCTTTTGTTGGTATAACTTGAATATCTACTTGCATAAATACGGAATTTGTAGCACTCTGAAAAGAGTATGAAAAGGAAAAAATGATGTCTGAAATATTAGAGAGTCGCCTCACGGCGCGCTTGCGCAAACAACGCCTTTTACTGCTGATATACGCGGTTGCCGTAACGGCAGCGCTAGTGATTTCGCTTAAAAATAACAATAACGTGGAGGCTTCCACCCCCGCCGATGAAGAAATGAGCGAAATGGTACCCGAAGCGTTTGAAGACGAAACTTATCTGATTGATCAAGATTTAAAGCAAACCCTTAATATGGAAGACGAAACCCCGCAAGAAGATGAAACACCCCATGTCAGCGATGTTGTCTCAGGCAACACCGTCGGCACGAATGTGGAGGCCATTACACTCCAAAAAGGCGATAGTTTTATCGGCATTTTAACCAAAATGGGCTTAGATTACGCTGTTGCCACCGATATTTACACGGTTTTCAAAAAGGTTTACGATGTCCGCAAGCTTAAAGTCGGTCAGGTTCTTTACATCACCTCCAACACCGACAGTCGTTTCAATGAGCTTTTATCCATTGAAAAAATTATGATTGAGCCTGTCAGCGGCACGCGTTACATCGTGGAGAAAAATGCTGATGGCAAATATGAGTCGCGCGTTGAGCAAGACGAGCTCAAAACGGAGGTCAAAACCATCACGGGCAACATTCAGGGCAATGTCTCATCCGCCATGCAAAACGCGGGCGTTCCCTCCAACGTGGCGGGCAATTTCATTAATATTTTTTCGTTCAGTATAGACTTTCGGCGTGACGTTCATGCGGGCGATCAGTTTGAGGTGCGCTTTGAGCAAAAACTTGCACCGAACGGCAACGTTGTCCAAAATGGCGAGATTGTTTATGCCGCGCTCACACTTGGCAAAGATAAAATCGAGCTTTATCGTTATAAAGACAAATCCGGTACAGTGGATTATTACGACGAAAAAGGCTTAGCGCTGAAAAAAACGCTTGATCGCAAGCCGTTAGAATATAAGAAAGCGCGCATTTCTTCCCGATTCGGTCGGCGTTTCCACCCCATTTTAAAAACATATCGCAACCATGACGGCGTGGATTATGCCGCGCCTATGGGTTCCAAGGTTTACGCCAGTGGCGATGGCGTGGTGTCGCTTTCCAAATGGGTCAACGGTTACGGCTATATGGTCAAGATTCGCCACAATGCGGAATACACCACGGGTTACGCGCATTTACGCTCGTTTGCCAAGGGCATTCGCCCCGGCGTGCGCGTCAAGCAAGGGCAAGTGATTGCATATGTCGGGAGCACAGGGCGTTCCACAGGGCCACACCTGCACTTTGAGGTCATCAAGAATGGGCGGAAAGTAGATCCTTTAAAGGTGAAAGCCGCCACCGGCGAAAACTTAACGGGCGCCAAGCTCACCGCCTTCAAAAAGATGGTCTCGGAAATCAAGAAAGCCTCCGGCGAGCAAGACATTGCCACGGCTGAAGCGCCCATTCCGCCAACACCGCCAGCAAAGCCCCTACCCCCGAAAAACGCCATTTAAATTCGGTTCAATAAAATTTTATTTAATTGACTTGTTTTCAAAACAAGTGCTATCTTATGCCTGATATTTAACTTTTTTGGGAGAATCAACATGGAATTAAAAGGCTCCAAAACCGAACAGAACCTCAAAGATGCGTTTGCTGGCGAATCTCAAGCGCGCAACAAATACACTTATTATGCCTCTAAGGCAAAAAAAGAGGGTTACAACATCATTGCCGATAAGTTTGAGCAAACGGCGAACAATGAAAAAGAGCATGCCAAACTTTGGTTTAAGCTTTTGCACAATGGCGAAGTTCCCTCTACCATAGAAAACCTTAAGGACGCCGCCTCGGGCGAAAATTATGAATGGACCGAGATGTACGAGCGTATGGCCAAAGAAGCCCGCGAGGAAGGCTTTAACAAGATTGCCGCCTTGTTTACGGCTGTCGGCAAAATTGAAAAAGGTCACGAAGAACGTTATCGCGCTTTGTTAGATTCATTGGTTGAAGGCAAAATTTTTGAGCGCCCGACGAAAGTGATTTGGGAGTGCGCAAACTGTGGCGCACGGATTGAAAGCCCCAAAGCTCCGGAACGTTGCCCTGTTTGCGACCATCCGCAGGCATACTTCTTTGAGTTACAAGAGAAGTTCTAACCTTTTGGAAAGGCGTCTAATGGGCGCCTAGAGTGATTTTAACCCCGAAAGTACGGAGCCATACGAAAAGCGTATGTGAGGACACTTTCGGGGTTAAAATTGCTCTAAAGGCCAGCTAGATGCATTTCCAAGGGTTAAGCTGACATCAATAAAAAGAAAAGTGCACCATAGAGTAATATTGTTATCGGTACAGAAAAATATTTGAAACGACCCTTGATGAAAGCATAACAACAATAACTCACAATAAATGAAGCCGCAGACGCACCTAAAAGATTCTCATAATCTTTATCCGTATATAAAAAGCGTAACGCCATTTCTGTTGTTAAAAATGTGACAAGTTCAAAAAGAAGAATAAATACAATGACTTTTTTTGTCTGTGACCAAACATTTTTCATTTTCAAGATTCCTCAATATTATTTTTTCTTTCTGGTTTTATTATATTGTTGAACTTGTCTTTGTAAATATAAATTATGTGGATATGAGGGAGATTTTAACGCTCGGCTTTTATCTCTCTCCGTCCATTGAAAAACATCCTTATGCATAGGCGAATTTTTCTTTTTCATTTCTTCAACGACCAAATCTTCTCCTACATTTAATGGCCTAGGAGAAAGAATTCTTTTTATAACTCTTTTCCTTATTTGATTTGCAATTATTACTGGTAATGACATTTTTAAACTCCTTTTTTATAATATTGAACAATTATTCCGCTATCGGAACAATATCGTTTTTATTATAATAGACTTTTATTGTCAATAAAAAATATATTTATTAACATTTATTTTATTAAAACCAATATTTCTTTTCATGCATTAAAATAATGCTCTGTTCAAATTAAAGCCCCAAAGCGCCGGAACGTTGCCCCGTTTGCGACCATCCGCAGGCATACTTCTTTGAGTTACAAGAGAAGTTCTAACCTTTTGGAAAGGCGTCTAATGAGCGCCTAGAGTGATTAAAGGGGCAAAAGACTGAACAGCCTACTGACGTCATTCTGACGACCGAAAGGGAGGAAGAATCCAGGTGGAAAATATAGCTAATTTATTGTCCTGGACTCTTCGCTCCGCTCAGAGTGACGTCCGCAGGCGGACGCATTCCCTAACACATCAGTTTAACGGTACCTTTAAATTGCTATAATGGATCAACAAAAAACGTCCGAAAAAATCGGACGTTTTTTTTATGGCTTAAAACTTTAAGCAAGCCCGAACATGTTTAGCTTGCTCTCTAAATGTCGTTGTTCGGTATCCTTGCGCATAATTGAGCAGCCAAGAACTGCTGTTTTCAGGAATAGAAGAAGAGTGATAATCACTTGTTGATAAAGCTTTCGCATTGAGTCCTTTGTTGGCTAATGTAGAAAATGTGATATCAAGAATACTCCTTATTTCCCTTGTTGCACCTGTTGCCCCGCTGTAACTCTCAATGCCAGCGTTATCATAACCGTACATATCCATCAGCTCACCAAGAGCGGGCAAATACCACTTTCCTTGCCCGATAAGAGCATCATCTAATGATACCTCTGGCGGATAAAACAAGGAAGTAGCAAGGGCGGCCGTGGCGCGGCAATATTTATTATAATCTGCTGTGTTTTCCTTATAAGAACCATCTTTGCAAGATT
>CANRJO010000079.1 GCA_947630965.1 uncultured Alphaproteobacteria bacterium | reverse complement strand
AAAACTTATTCGCTTTATCGGAGGAAAATAAAAATGCCTTTACCACCTAAAAATCCGCCACAACCGTTGCCGAATAACCAAACAACACCGCGGGCAACCGTTCCGCCGGCCGGTATGATGCCGGGACGAGCGCCCCTGCAACCGAATATGCGCCCGGGACAACCCATGCGTTCGGGACAACCTGCGCGTTCGGGACAACCTGTGCGTTCGGGGCAACCTGTGCGTTCGGGGCAACCCGTGCAACGGCCGATGCAACCGCAAGCCGGATCGCCTCAAAACAATATGGCTTATGCGCCTCAAAACACACAGCAACCGCAACAAAATAATGCGCCTCAATTAAGACAGGCGGTTCAAAATCAACCGACACAAAATTTTGCGTCCGAGTTTAATTTGCCGCCGGCTGTTGTGTCAACAAAAGGCTTCCTGCTCATTACCGCTATAGCGTTAATAGTCGGCTTTTTCTTCGGCAGTATGATGGGCGGCGGCAGTGCGCCGGCACCGCAACAAACCGTCGGATTAAGAGGCGTTGTGTCAAATAAAGATATTACCTCCAAAATGCCGCGCTGCGGTTTAGTCGAAAAAGGACAAGCCTGTTTGCTTTATATTATGAATTCAACCCGTTATGATAAAATTGCCGAAAACTTTTTTGAAGAAGCGGCCAAACTAATGGGCGTTCAAGTTTATTCCATCGGGCTTGTTAATCCGAAATATGCCAAAGAGCTGATTAAACCGGGGTATATTGCCGAAATTAAAATTCCGAAATTATAAAAAATTCAACAATTTTTTTCAAAAAAAAGAGAGAAAGCAAAATTTCTCTCTTTTTGTTATCAAAAGGTTTATCTCTTTATATATTTTGAGACGAAACGCTTTTTTTACTTGCAAAATTTCTTTTTTCGTGTAAGTTAATATATAATTAACTTTTTAAAAAATGAAAGGCATAAAATGTTGGAAAACACGTTACGGTTACCGCCTCAAAATCTGGAAGCCGAACAGGCATTATTGGGTGCTATTTTATCGAATAATCGCGCTTTGGAAAAAGTGACGGAATTTTTGCATGCCGAGTGTTTTTCAAACCCGATTCACGGCAAAATTTATGAAATCTGCCGACAATTTATTGAACAGGGACGTATTGCCGATCCGATTACCGTTAAGGCCTATTTTAAAGATGATGAAGCCCTTAAAAACGTTGGCGGCGTCGACTATTTGGCCGAACTTGCCGCTGCCTCAACGAATATTATCAATGCGCATGATTACGGTCGTCAAATTCTGGATTGCTATATTCGGCGGCAAATGATTGCGCTCGGAACGGATATCGTTAACGATGCGTTTGATATTGTGCCGAATGAAGAAGCGGTGGGGCAAATTGAACTGGCCGAAAAGCGATTGTATGAAATTGCAGTCGGCAATGAGCTTTCCGGCGGGCCGAAAGCCTTAAAAACAGCGTTGGATACGTCTATGGAAACTTTGCAGGAAGCCATGAATTCCCCCAACGGTTTATCCGGCGTAACCACGGGATTATCCGATGTTGATGATATTTTAAGCGGTTTGCATAATTCCGATTTACTTATTTTGGCAGGCCGTCCGGGAATGGGAAAATCGGCCATGGCATTAACCATTGCCTATAATGCCGCCGTTCGATTTGAAGAAGAAAACAAAAAAGAAGGAGCCGAAAAAAAATCGGTCGCCTTTTTCTCTTTGGAAATGTCTGCCGAACAATTGGCCTCGCGTATTCTGTCCGCCAAAGCACAAATACCGGGTGATAAAATGCGTTCCGGCAAAATTAACGAAGAACAATTTGAAGAATTAATGGCCGGCTCTTCCTTGCTTTGTAAATTGCCGCTCTTTATTGATGAAACATCAGGCATTACCGTTTCCGCCATTAAAAACCGTGCCCGTCGTTTAAAAAGAGATAAGGAAAAAGGTCTTGGATTGATTGTCATTGACTATTTGCAGTTAATTTCATCAAGCACGCGTTCGGAAAACCGTGTGCAGGAACTTTCGGAAATGACAAGGCAGCTGAAAATTATGGCCAAAGAGCTCAATGTGCCGGTTTTGGTTTTATCGCAGCTCTCCCGTTTGGTCGAACAACGCGATAATAAACGCCCGCAGCTGTCTGATTTACGTGAATCCGGCTCCATCGAGCAAGATGCCGATGTTGTCATGTTTGTTTTCCGCGAACATTACTACTTAAAGAGCGATAAACCGATTCAACGCCCCAATGAAACCGCCGATAAATTTCAACAACGTGAAAAAACCTGGCAACAGAAGCTGCAGGAATCGATTAACACGGCAGAATTGATTATTGCCAAACATCGGCACGGAAAAACAGCCGCCGTTCCGCTTTATTTCAACGGTGAATTCGGAAAATTCGGCAATTTACAAAAGGCATCCAAATGATGAAAAAATTTTTATGCCTTATCATTATTCTGATGAGTTTTCTTTTAATTTCCGCCTATTTTTTTCTGAAAGAATCGTCTGTTAATACTTGTCAAATCGTTACAAAAGAGGCTTCATTTCCCTTGCAACTGGAAGTGGCCGATACCATGCAAAAGCGCGCACTGGGGCTTATGTTTCGTAAAACACTGCCGGCCGATAACGGGATGATTTTTCTGTTCGATACGCTGCGAAAGGGCAGTATGTGGATGAAAAACACTTATATTCCGCTGGATATGCTCTTTTTTAATCAACAATTTGAAATTGTGCATATTCATGAAAATGCCGTGCCGCAGGACGAAACAATTATCACAACACCCATGCCGGTTTGGGGCGTGATTGAAGTAAATGCGGGATATGCACGCCAAAATAACATTCAATCGGGTGATAAAATTATTTGCCCGCCGCAAAAGGATAATCCATGACTTCTTTTTATCGTTTGATTATGAAACACGCTTATTTAACGTCATTTATTTTAGGGCTGTTCAGCGCCTATGCCTATGCGCCTTATTTTTTCTTCCCGATTTTAATTTTGGCTTTTTCTTTTTTAATCAAAAACTTAAATAACGGCATCAACAAAAGGCAAACGGCCGGCATTTTCTTCTGCTACGGCGCCGGCACGGGCATTACCTCCATGGCGTGGATTGCCAACGCGTTATTGATTGACGGCGGTCAATTTGCTCTTTTCATCGCGCCGGCATTGGCTGGAATGGGCATATTTTTCGGCTTATTTTGGCTTTTTCCGGCGCTGTTTGCCCGATGGGTGCCGGCAGGCGTTCGGCGCTGGTTGGCATTTGCCTGCTTTTTTGTGTTTTTTGAATGGATCCGATCCTGGTTTTTAACGGGTTTTCCGTGGAATTTAATCGGATCGATTTGGACGGATTATCCGTATGTTTTACAATTTGCCTCCGTTTTCGGGGTTTACGGGCTGTCGTTCGTTACATTGGTTGCATTTTCATCACCGGCACTGCTCCCGAACAAAAAACCGCTTTATTTTTCGCTTCTTTTAATGCTTCTCATCACGGGCGGCGGGGCACTTCGTTTATATCAGGCAAAAAACGAATCGGTTTTCGGCGTGCATTTGCGTCTGGTGCAACCGAACATAGCTCAAACGCTCAAATGGAATGCCGAAAAGAGAGAAGAAAACATTTCCAAACTTTTGCGTTTGTCGCGTGAAAACAATACCTCAATCACCCATGTTATTTGGCCGGAATCGGCTCTGCCCTATTTAATTGAGCTCAACACAACAGAACGGTTGCGCCTGATGAGTGCCGTGCGTCAAGGCGGAACGTTAATCACCGGCGGGTTACGCGTTGTTAATCAGGCCAAAAAACAATTGGCAAACAGTGTTTTTCTGTTAAATGATTTGGCTGATATTGTGGGTTATGTCGATAAATCGCATTTGGTGCCGTTCGGTGAATATGTACCGCTGCGGCAGTGGTTACCGCTCGAAAAAGTTGTTCCGATTGACAGTGACTTTGTTGCAGGGCAAGGCATTACCACGCATCACATTCCCAAAGCGCCGCCCGCCGCCGTTTCGGTTTGCTATGAAATTATTTTTCCGCATGCCGTTGCGCCGAAAAAGCCGCGTCCCGATTGGATTATCAATGTAACGAACGACGGTTGGTACGGCCTGTCGGCAGGGCCTTATCAACACTTGGGCATGGCGCAATTGCGTGCCGTTGAAGAAGGTTTACCCGTTGCACGCGCCGCCAATACGGGCATCAGTGCCGTTATTAACCCGTACGGCATTATTGAAAAATCACTGCCGTTAAATCAGGCGGGTGTTGTCGATTCTTCTTTACCGCGTGCCTTACCGCCAACCGTTTACGCGCGTTACGGCAATGTTTTGTGGCTGACTTTAACGGGATTCATCTTTTTGTTTTGTTTTATCAGACGAAAAACCGTAAAAAAATAAAAAACCGCTTGACAAAACAATTTTTTTTTGGTATCTTAACGCA
>CANRJO010000078.1 GCA_947630965.1 uncultured Alphaproteobacteria bacterium | reverse complement strand
CAATATATTTCATTCCTCAACTTATATCCCATCTTGGCACATTCCGGTACCGCCTTACACTCATTATAACATGCGGCTTGGACAGAATATGTTGCGACAACAACCCCTAAAAATACGATGGCTATAACTTTACGCATCCCGCTTTTCCCTCTAATTCCTTAAAAAATCACAATTTGTCAATATCTCTGCGGTCGATATTCCAAATTTCCCCCTCAAACGGATTTTTATTCCTAAGAGGCTTTGGGCTCTAAGCTTTTGAGGGGTGCAAAACTCGGAAGAACGCCTGTTTTGCTCGCTTAAAGCCCAAAATAATCCGTTTCCTTCTCTGATGCTTTCCCCCTCCCGATTCGAAAACATCAAAAATAAGGTACCTTTAAATGCAACGAATTAACCATCGCAAAACTGCCGTTTTTAGGGCTTGACAACCCCTTTTTTTTGAGGTACCTTTTTTTTGCTATAGTTGAGAACGGTCAAACTATCCGAAACACATCTTTCTTATATACTTACCCACAAGTTCATAATTTTTTTTATTTCCATATATCAATGGGTTAAAACCATTGTATACAACCTAAGATATATTTATATAAATAATTGCTATTTATGGTTGAAATAAATAACAGCTATGGTAGTATATACAAAAATTTACAATTAATAGTTGCAAAGGAAAATAAAATGACCAAATTAGCAAACCGCGTTATCTCAATATTTGACCGTAAAACAAGTATGCGCTTGGCAGTACCCGAATGGACTGCCCTAGATGATATTTGTAAGCGTGAACATATCAAACGTAAAAAGCTTTTTGAGCTGATTGAGGAAAATAAAGATCCCAAACTCGGCTTAACAAGCTCCGTTCGCCTTTTTGTGATTACTTATTGTCATAACCTGATTTTTGGCTCCGCTGGTAAAATCAAACTCGCCAAAGCAGAATATGAAAATATTTTCAAAACCATTGAAACTATGTCATGACCTTCTATTTAAAAGAAAAAAACTTAAAGCGAGAATAAAATGAAACATGAATTGACTTTATTAACAGCTTTGCTTTATGCAACGTCTGTGCATGCACAAACGCCGACCATTGTCTATGGCGCCTCGGAAACCGCACCCGATGAACCGGATTCTTACCTTTTGGAGCAACCCGCTGACGCCCCGAACCCCTTGGGCAACCCAATCCCTGAATTTGTACCGCAAGATCAGGCGCCTGATACAAATCTCACGAACACCGAAACAGCGCCTGAAACATCTGCCCAAAAGCCTCAGGCTGAGGGCGAAATAAACCAAACCGAGCCGCAAGATCCGGCACCCTTTTCACAATCGCCGGAAAGAGAGCAAAATGAAATTGAAAACACGCTTTACGAGGGCGGCAACCGTATTTATGACGTGCAGTCTTACCCGTTAGAAGATATTAAAACAATCACGGAGCCAAACGTTGACCCGACCATCACAACTTATCCGGAATATTAAACGCGGCGATATTCAAAAAAGACCGGTCTGCGCCCCTCGGCAAGCGCCTTGCGCTGATATTTTGTTTCAACCCAATCAGCAGGCGGGTTGCGCCAATCGGCGGAGCTTTTTGCCGTCCAAACAAAACTTGAGCAGGCATGCATTTGCCGCAACACCCAACCTTTATAAACTTTGTGATCGGTCGCAATCCGCAAAACGCCGCCCTTACACAAAATCCGCGCCAATTCTTTCAGGTTTTCGGGGTTTACAAACCGCCGCCCGGCATGCTTTTTCTTGGGCCATGGATCCGGAAACAAAAGATAAACCCTTGAAACAAAACCATCGGGAATTCTGGCAAAAAGCAACCGCGCGTCATCGGCAAAAACACGGACATTATCCACGCGTTGAGGTAAAATTTCCATCTTTTCAGGCAAGGTTGCACCATTTTGAACACCCGTTAAAAGCGAAAGCAAATTAGCCACACCGTTTTGAAAAACCTCCAACCCGATAAACCCGATGTTTTTATTTTTTAACGCTTGCTCGGCTAAATGCGCGCCATCGCCAAAGCCAATTTCCATATACACCTTTTCAACCGGCACACCAAACAAAGTTTTGGGATCAAAAACTGTGTGTTCATCAATGGCAATTTGGGGCAAAAAACGCTCCAAAAGTGCCGTTTTGGCAACGCGAATCACCCGCCCTTTGCGCCGCCCGAAAAACTTAGGTTGAGGTAGCGTGTTCTCAAAAGAGGAATTATTCTTCATCAGTGAGCGTACCACCTGTTTTAGAGATGCTGACAATTAAATCAAACAAGCTTTTGGCAACCTTGCGATTTTGAATGCGGTAATAAGCCCGAACAAGCTCAATGCTTTCCTTGCGATGCATCGGGTCCATATCAGGCTCGTCTGCTTCTTCTGAAAACCATTTCGGTTCTTCGCCGGAAGAAAGTGTTAGCATCATCGGGCTTTGGCTTTGCACATTTTCATCCATATCTTCAAAGAAGAAGTCCATCGAAACTTTCAAAACTTTGCTAATATCATATAAGCGGCTTGCGCCCACACGGTTAAAGCCTTTTTCATACTTTTGAAGCTGTTGAAAGGTCAACCCCAACTGGCGCGCCATATATTGTTGACTGTATCCCAACAATGTCCGTCTTAAACGAATTCTGTGACCAACATGTACATCTACAGGGTTTGGCTCACCTTCTGCCATACGACCGCGTAAAGATTTTTCTTTATGTTCGTTCATTTGAATAGTCCTTTTTAGTTCGAGATATACAACTAATAATATACGTTTTTAGACGCTGTCAACTATTTTTTGTATTAATCTGAACGACTCTCTTTTTTTTGCCTAAAAGCAAAGAGATAATCAGGGCAATAAGGTAAAAAGGCACTTCTGAATACATGTTATAATATGTGGATAAAACCATTTTCTTCGGCAAGTAAACATCTAAGATAGCCCGTTTATTATACTCGATTCGTTTTTCAACTTGCCCCAAGGGATTAACAAGCGCACTGATACCATTATTGGCACTACGGACAATGCTGATGCCTTCTTCCACGGCGCGCATCTGTGCTGCCGCCAAGTGCTGATAAGGCCCGGCGCTATCGCCATACCAACCATCATTGGAAACCAAGACCAACCATTGCGGCTTGTGCGCCCGATCAAGAACGGCATCAGGAAAAATAATTTCATAACAAATGAGCGCCCCAAAAGCCGGATATTCGGAAAGTTTGATGGTCTTATAAGCATTACCATGCCCAAAATCAGCAATCTGCGCAGCAACCGGGCGCACCCATCGCGGCAGATAGCGCCTGAAAGGTATATATTCGCCAAAAGGCACCAAATGGCTTTTATCATAAAAAGCAACAGGCTTTCCTTCAGAATTAACAGCAAAAAGCGAATTATAAAAACGCTCATTTTCATCACGCCGAAGAGCGCCCGTGAGTAAATAGCCGTGCGCCGGCACCGCTTGCCTAATTTGAGTTTGGCGCGCCTCATCCTCTATATCAAACGGAAAAGCTGTTTCTCCCCAAACCACAAAATCAACATCATCAAGACCGCTTGCACGGCTCATCTCAATGTATGTTTCAAAATTTTGCGCCAACGCATCTCGATTCCATTTCATCTGCTGAGCAATGGAAGGCTGAACCAAACGCACCTTAATATCAGACGGCGCGGCGTCATAAGCCTGAATACGCCACGCGCCAACCGCATAAAACAAAAGTGGCAAAAGAACAAAAAGCCCCAAAGGCAAAAGGTGCTTTTTCAAAACAGCGGCATAAAAAAGCCCCGCCCATAAAAGCAAGAAAAATGAAAGCCCGTACGTTCCCCAAAAAGCGGCAGTTTGAATAAACGCCGGTTCAAACGCCAACGTCGTGCCAAGAAGATTCCAAGGAAAGCCCGTTAAGATAAAACTTCTAATCCATTCAAGCAAAACCCAAGCTGAAGCAAAGCTCAAAACACGCGTCCAGATCTTGGCTCTTGCAAAAAAATAAGCCATAAACGGCAAAATTGTAAAAAGTCCAAAGAAAGCGCCTGCCCCCAAAAGCGTAATCGGATAAAGCCAACCAAAGGTCTCAGCATCTATCAAAAGCGCATTACCAATCCAAGAAAAACCGGCAGCAAAAAAGCCAAAGCCAAACCAATACCCCTCACCTGCCGCCGCACGCCAAGTCGGTGCTTTATCCAAAAGCACATACGAAAGCCCGAAAGTCAAAGGCAACAACCAAATTTGATAAAACGGCGCAAAGACAAAAGCCGCCGCCGAGCCACAAAGCAACGCCGTGGTTTTATAATGCTTAAAAAACCATGTCACCGCGTTTCTCATGCCTTATTCCTGATACGGGTTTTCAATGCCGAGCGTGGCTAAAATCTCAATTTCAAGCCCTTCCATCACTTCAGCATCGGATTCATCTATATGATCATAGCCCAAAATGTGCAAAAGACCGTGCAACCACAAATGCATAAAATGCGCCTTTAAGCTCACGCCTTG
>CANRJO010000077.1 GCA_947630965.1 uncultured Alphaproteobacteria bacterium | reverse complement strand
CACGCCAGTGTGCGAACCCTCGCTGACTGGCGGCACGCCTTGGCGTGTATAGAAAAAACCAAACTTTAAAGTAAATTCAGTTGAGAGGCTTATAACGGGTTTTGGGGGCGTTGTCAATAGTTTTTTAAGAAATCGGGCTATAAAATTAAAAAAATATTTTTTTGACAAAAAATGTTGTATACCGTCAAAAAATGTGGTATAGTCAAATTATGATTGGAACTTTTAAGGAGAAAATCCATGCCTGATGACACAATCGTAAATTTGGAAGAGCTTGCACAAAATCTTCCTGATCATCCTGAAAGATATACAGAATTAGCGGATGTTGACATTTCCTCCCTCTCCTTTGATGACCTAGAAACATATTCTGCCCTCTTGGAACAGTATGCCGCTCAAATGGATTCAAATACTGTAGACTCTCTTAGGGCAAGAATTGAGGAAAGAGCAAAACATTTAGAAATGAGTGAACCCGGTGATGAAGCAGAAAAAAGTACTGAAGATGTTGTAGAAGACGAGCCTGTTGAAGAAACGGAACAGGCTATTGCGCGTGAAGCCTTTAACCCGCAAGAGGCTTTAGATGAATGGCTTGATGCTAAAGAAGCCGGTGATGAAGACAAAATGGAAGAAATCGGGCAAAAGATTGCTGATGTACTTCCCCATATTTCCGAGGAAGACATTCAAAAGTCCTCCATGGATGATGTGTACGCACTTCATGATTTGTTAGAAGATGAAACTTTTAGGGATCATCTTCCGATGAATGCCTACCTAAACGCCGAAAACGTTCGTTCTTCACTTTTTTGGCATCGTATTAATGATTTTGAACGCCAATACGGTCTTTTTCCTCTTCAAGACCCCGCAACTGTTGAGGCTTCTCATAAAATACTTGATCAAATCAGCACTAAAGAATTAATTGAAAATCTTGATGTTGAGACAAAAGATTTGTTGAATCGCCTGACGGTTGTTCGCCCTGCGACAGAAGCTATAAATAAAAAAATAAAAGAGCGTGTTGAGAAAGATCAGCCTGATCATGATATTGCGTTGATGATTGAACGCGTCCGGCTTGAAACACAAATTGCCGTGGCTAATCATACGGCTCCTGAGGAAGATGTAAAAGCTGCATTTGCGGAAGAATTCAAAGATCGGTTACAATATAACATTACCTTTTTGGTTGGCGCCGAAAAAATCTGCGATATCACGCATAATCAGAACAGGAAGCCCTCTCCAGATGAGATGAATGCAATTTATAAGGATTATCTTAACTTTGCTGATCTTCTTTCCATAGATCAACGCACTTTGGCTGCTTGGCATGCGCAAAAGCAAGCAGATTCTGAAGTTGCTTTGAAACGTATGGATAAGCAGCAAGGATTTAAAGAGATTGTCAAAACCCTGCGTGGTCGTTTGGCGGAAATAGATGAAAAATGCCATAAGAAGTACGGCAACTGGTATAGTTTGGCGAAAACAGCTCTTAAATCCGCCGGATGGGGTGCCGCTTACAGTGTGGGTGCTGCGTTTGGGCCTGTCGGTATTACTGCCGTTGCCACGGCTTCATTTGCCAACAATGCCTATAAACAGTATAAAGAATTTAAAAAAGCTAAGGAAAAAAATCAGAACTTGAGCTTTATGGGCTATTTGAAAAATAATAAAATGGCCGCAGCAAGCTTGGGATTGGGCTTGGTTTCAGCGGCGACGGCGGCAGTCGGAATAAGTGGCGATACTGTAGTAAAAGCCACGAAAATGGCTGCCGGCACTTCTTTAGGGTTGGCGGGTGCTTTGAAAGCTTCTTCTCAAGCCTTCAAAAAAACAAAAGGCTCTCGGTATGATAAAACCAAAGCCGCAATTAAAAGCTTTGGCTCTTCCGCCGCCGGCTTTATTCTTGGTATGTGGGCCGGGCATGCCGCAGGATCAGCTATCAATACGGACACGCATATTCCGGCAGAAAATAATCTGGCTGATGTTTCTGATCCGATTCATGATGCACCTCTTGAAGAGGCACCTGTTAATGAGGCGCCGGTTAATGAAGCTTCAGTCAATGAGGTGCCCGTCAATGACGCTCCTGTTGATGCGGCTCCTGTCCATGAGGCTCCTGTTGATGTGGCTCCTGCCCATGAGGCTCCTGTTGATGCGGCTCCTGCCCATGAGGCGCCCGTCAATGAAGCTCCTGTTGATGTGGCTCCTGCCATTGATTTGGATAATTTAACACCTCAGCAACAGCACGATCTGGATATGCTCTTCAAACGCGCGCCAACTGAAGCTTATGAGGTTTTGGATAAAGCCGGTTATGAAGGCAATTGGATGAATTCCCGCGAGTTGGCAGCTGCCTATGACAGCTTGACTGATGCGCAAAAAACCGCTTTGCTGGAATACGCCGGTGAACGCTTTGATGATTTGGGACACTTCCAAGATGTGGATGGTCATCCTTCCGCCGCTCAAATGGAAGCCGATGCCAAAGCGTATAGCGCGGCTCATTCTCAAACAAACGCCGAAGAACATACAGCTGATAAAAATCAGGCACAAGAGCATGTTCAAAATCAGTCGGAAAAACAGGTTTCTGATCAAAATCAGGCTCCGGATCAGCCCCTGCCCGAAGGCGATATCCATATCACTCAAGACGGTGTTGAATATGTCTTTGATGAATACGGTATAAACATCAACGGTTCTACTAAAGATATTGATGTTCAATCGTTGTATCCTGAAAATAATGGCGATACCGCATCTAAGGTTTTGGAAGCGCACCTCAAAACGGTTGCTCTTCAAGATCGGGTCTATATGGATATGGCGGCACGTGAACTTGCAGGCGAGGAATTTAACCCTCAAGAGCGCGTCTTTATTAATCATCATGAACAACTGCTTGATAGATTTGGCTTAACACATGATGAAAATGGTAACCTTGTCCGCGCTTCTGAGATGGCAAGAGAGCCTGAGCCCGTGCCGGTACAAGAAACACAAGCCGAAGTTGAGAAAATCAACATGGCGACTATCGATAAAGTCAGAGTTCATGGTAATGATATTAAGATTACCGGTCATGACGCCGAAGGGCATCGGGTTGTACAGCATATTGAGAATACGGAGGGTATTCGCGATGGAAAGTACAAAATGTCGGACTTAGATACCAAAAATATCGGTAAAACCGCAGGAAACGATATTTATGAAGCGGGTAATAATCGCGGAATGGATCCGAATACTGCTAGAGAAATGGAGCGTGTGAGAGCCATGCTCAATGAGAGAACGGTAACGACAACCGAGTCCCCGTCTGCGCCAACGACAACGACGAAGACTTCCTCCACGGTGATGGACCGTGGCGGACGGTAAGCCCCTTCTCTTCCCTAAAAAAACGCCCCTTACGGGGCGTTTTTTTGTAGGAATATTTATTTTTGAATTTTAATGTGCTTTCTTATGCTTGACTCTGCTTCTTAAATCTGGTATGATTAAGGTATAAAAAAATTATTCTTAAAATTATTTGATATGAAAAAGTTATTCTTTTTGCTGATGTGTGTTCTAGGAATGCACTCTGCACGCGCACAGTTGACCGACATCTGGCTTGATGACGGTGTTATACTCAGTAATGATCAGTGGCATTATAATGATTTTTCCATTATTGCCACCAATCGTAACACTTTTCTGGTTATCACGCCTGAAAGTTACTTCTATCGGCAAGTACCGCCCTACCGTAAGCCGTATTTTCCGAGACTATACCAAGATGTGGTGCTGAACTATTATCCTTATTTCTACCGTGGACGTATTGGTTGGTATGTTCATGGCCGTCGGTACAATTATTTTTATAATGGTATTGACGATTATGTGATTTTGAATTTAGCACCTGTGATGCTTGATTTTTGGCTTGATTTGAGGCAGATGCGGCATTTGGATTTGCGCCATTGGCATTTTTATGATCGCCCACCGGTTTATCGCCCGAAGAAACACCGGTATATGGCTGAACATTCGCGTTTGAAAACCAACCGACGTTCGGTATCTACCAGAAGCTATGCCAAGCGCTCTACCGAGACGCGCCCCTTGAGCCAATTGAATGTGCCGGAAAATCATCCGCCCAAACAAACTCAAGTTCGGCCTGATCAAAATCAGCGCTCGTATCGCTCAGAAATCGGACAAAACCTTGGAAGCAGACAAAGCTCCTCGCGTTCGGTAACACAGCAAAGCACTGTGAGCAGGCAAAGCAGCTCCCGTTCAGTAAGTAGGTCAAGCTCTGTTTCTTCGGTAAGCAGATCAAGTGCTACTTGTGCGGTAAGCAGGTCAAGCTCTGCAAACAGGCAAAGCACCTCGCGTAAACGCTAAACAAAAAACTCCGCTTTTTAGAAAGCGGAGTTTTTCTATGGCTTTTAATTGAAATTACTTCAATTCAACTTTTGCGCCGGCGGCTTCAAGCTTGGCTTTCATTTCTTCAGCTTCAGCTTTGGCAACGCCTTCTTTCACTGTCTTGGGTGCGCC
>CANRJO010000076.1 GCA_947630965.1 uncultured Alphaproteobacteria bacterium | reverse complement strand
CAATATATTTCATTCCTCAACTTATATCCCATCTTGGCACATTCCGGTACCGCCTTACACTCATTATAACATGCGGCGTTGACGTCTGAAAATAAAATAACAGAAATTAAAAAGAGTGAAACAATTTGTACAAGTTTTGAAAGCGTCATGTATAAAGGCCCCCTCATGCCTTTGAAAAAATATTTCTTTTATCCTATCCCTTTTTTGGACTAGCGCAAGGAAAAAAGAATTAAGTTTGCAAGGTGTGGAAAACTCTCTTTATTTATGTACGAAAAGCCCCTTTGACAACAATCAAAGGGGCTCGAGACCAAAAAAGATGATGTTTTACTTAATCTTCCGACTCTAAAGGCTCGTCTTCACCAATCATTTCCGTGGTGAGGTGACCTGCATCGGCACGGATTTTGTTTTCAATTTCATCCGCGATGGCTTGATTTTCTTTCAAGAACAGTTTGGCATTTTCACGCCCCTGCCCCAATTTTTCACCTTTATACGAGAACCAGGCGCCTGATTTTTCCACAATGCCCGCTTTCACGCCCAAATCAATGAGCTCGCCCGTCTTGGAAATGCCCTCGCCGTACATGATGTCAAAGTCAACCGTTTTAAACGGTGGCGCAACCTTGTTTTTCACAATCTTGACGCGCGTCTGGCTGCCAATGACATCGTCTTTATCCTTGATGGCGCCAATGCGGCGGATATCCATACGCACCGAAGCATAAAACTTCAAGGCGTTGCCACCCGTGGTGGTTTCAGGATTGCCAAACATGACGCCAATTTTCATACGGATTTGGTTGATAAAGATAATCAGCGTATTAGAGCGCGAGACTGTGGAAGTCAACTTCCGCAATGCTTGGCTCATTAAACGTGCTTGTAAGCCCATGTGCGAATCGCCCATTTCACCCTCAAGCTCGGCTTTCGGCACCAACGCCGCCACCGAATCCACCACCAAAACATCAATCGCACCGGAGCGAACCAATGTGTCAGCAATCTCGAGCGCTTGCTCGCCGGCATCAGGCTGTGAAATCAGCAAATTTTCAATGTCAACGCCAATCTTTTTAGCATAAGAAGGATCTAACGCATGCTCGGCATCAATGAAAGCGCAAGTGCCACCCTTTTTCTGCGATTGCGCAATCACGCTCAAAGCCAAAGTGGTTTTACCTGAACTCTCAGGCCCGTAAATTTCAATGATGCGCCCTTTGGGCAGACCGCCGATGCCAAGCGCAATGTCTATGCCAATGGAACCTGTGGAAACAGCCTCAATATCAACGTTGGTGTTTTGACCCAAACGCATGATTGAGCCCTTGCCGAACGCCCGTTCAATTTGGCTTAATGCCGCATCTAACGCCTTATCTTTCTCCATTTTTACTCACTTTCAAAAGTTGTTAAGTTAAACTGATATGTTATTTATGTTCTATTTTTGTTCTTTTTGCAAGAACTTTTTTTGGTTTTGTTAAAGTTTTTTTCTCAGCCGATTCCGAAGAGAAATCTTCCATCGAAGCTGTGACAACCGCGCCAAAAATGACCGCCGCCCAAGATAAATACATCCATACAAGCGTTAGGGGCACCGCTGCCACCGCGCCGTATAAGGTTTTATAAGTGTTGTTTTTCACCATAAACACCGCAAAGCCCGTGCGCAAAACCCAAAACAGGCACATTGCCACAAAGCCGCCGCTTAAGGCATGTAAGAAATTGACCTTCTTATTCGGCACAAACACATAAACGCATGTTAGCAAAAGCCATGTCAGCATAAAGGGCAAAACACTGCCTAAAATCATGCCGATCTGCGGAAAAGTTTCCACCGCATCCGAAAACGCTACATAGCCTTTTAAAGAAAACGCCGTGCCTAATAATAAGGGGCCCAAGGTAATGACCGTCCAATAAAGCGTGATTTTGGTTGTGAAACGCCGCGGCTGCGTGACCTTGAAAATAAAGTTAAAGCTGTTTTCTATGGTGGAAAGCAGCAAAACCGCCGTTAACGCCAAACCGACCACACCAATTGTGGTGAGTTTGCCCGCCGCGCTGATGAATTGATCAAAATAAAGGCTGATGTCTTGCCCCGCATCTGGCATTAAGTTTTGAATAATGAGGTCTTTGACCTGCTCACGGACATCGCCAAACACCGGAAATGCCGAAAAAATCGCCAAAGCAATCGCTAAAAGAGGCACAAGCGCAATTAACGATGTGTAACTTAGGGAAGAAGCCACACGCAAGACAGTGTCATTCTGCGCGCGCTTGATCAGAAAAATCAAAAAATTTCTTACCGTTAACATACTGTTTTTTAAATTCATTCCACCGACTTTCAAAAAAATATTTACAAATCAGATTAATTTCGTTAAATAACCTGTTAGTGTTTAATGTATAGGATTTTTTTTAAAACGCAAAAGGAATTTATGAGATGAACACAGTTACACCTTTAATGAATGGTAAAAAAGGCCTGATTATGGGCTTGGCTAATGATCACTCCATTGCTTGGGGTATTGCCAAAGCGCTTGATGAACAAGGCGCTCAAATTGCTATTTCATATCAAAACGAATCTTTGGAAAAACGCGTTCAGCCCTTGGCAGCGCAACTTTCTAACCCCGCATTGCTCATTAAATGCGATGTTTCCGACTCCGCTTCCGTGGAAGCTTGCTTCCAGGAATTGGGGCAGAAATGGGGCAAAATTGACTTTGTGGTGCACGCTATTGCCTTTTCAGATAAAGATCAACTCAAAGGGCGCACCATTGACACCACGCTTGATAACTTTTTGAACACGATGCACATTTCCTGCTATTCGTTCATTGAGGCTTGCCGCGCGGCATCGCCGATCATGAACGAGGGCGGTGCGATTGTGACCCTGACATATCTGGGCGCCGAACGCGTGTTGCCTAATTATAATATTATGGGTGTTGCCAAAGCTGCTTTGGAAGCGTCCGTACGCTATGCCGCGGTTGATTTGGGCAAACAAGGCGTGCGTGTGAATGCTATTTCTGCCGGTCCGATTAAGACTTTGGCGGCTTCCGGTATTGGCGATTTTCGTAAAATTTTGCGTTGGAACGAATTAAACGCTCCTTTAGGGCGCAACGTAACGCAAGAAGAAGTCGGGCGCGCGGCGCTTGCCCTGCTCTCGGATTTGGGCGCGTGCATCACGGGCGAAGTTGTCCATGTGGATAATGGCTATAACAAAATTGCCATGCTTTCTTTGGATAATGTTGCCGAATCGGCTAAAGTTTTGGCTGAATTTTAATTTTTATGCAAAGCCCTGCCCTATTACGCGCAGGGCTTTTCTTTTATAAAGGAGATCTCTCATGGTTAAACTCTCGGTTTATATTGTGACACTTAATGAAGAATTGCGCTTGGATAGAACCTTAAAAGCCGCCAAGCAAGTGGCGGACGAGATTGTGGTGGTGGATAGCGGCAGTACGGATAAAACCGCTGAAATTGCTAAGAAAAATGGCGCTAAATTTTTGTTTCATAAGTGGACGAAGATTTCCACCCAAAAGCACTTTGCGCAAAACAAATGCACGAATGATTGGGTGCTTTCTTTAGACGCCGATGAAGTTTTAACCCCCGAGCTGATTGAAGAAATTAAAGCTATAAAAAAAGCGCCGACCGCCGATGCCTATAAATTTAGAATTTGCGATATGCTCCCCGGCGATGAAAAACCACGTTTTTTTGCAAAAACTTATAATCAAGTGCGTCTTTATGATCGTCGCAAGGCCAATATGCCCGATGATTTAACACATGATCGGGTTGTGTTGGGGCCGGATTGCCGCGTGATTGAACTTAAAGGCAAAGTGGCGCACTATTCTTATGTAACGCTTTATCAGCTTTGGTTTAAGCTTAATATGTTTACCGATGAGTTGGTGCAAGTGGCGCTTAAAGAAAACAGAAAATATTCCAAGCTTCGGCTCATCACGGAATTTCCGCGCCAATTTTTGGTTTATTACTTCATCAGGCGCTATTTTCTTTATGGCCTATGCGGCTTTTGGATGGCCACCTCTTATGCCTATTTCCGCTTTTTGAAAATCGCCAAGTGGTTTGAATATCAAGCACTTCATAAGAAGTAAGGTGGCTTAAAGCTCTGATGTTTTTTCCTCTGCTTTGATGTATTTATCCCAACCGAGGCGGCGGAGTTCTTCCAGGCAATCAGGATCGGGTTTTCCTATAATGCTCAGATCCTCTACTTTCTCATCGGGGCAAGGCAGGTCGCTCGAATATATATTTTCGGAAATATTGTGATTGGGATCAAATACACCATTTTTAATGTCAAAAATGCATTGCCAAACATTACATCTATATCTTTTTTCTCGTGACAAATAATATTTTTCATGAATAAAATATAACTCGTATGAGACGTTATTTTTGGCAAAGCCTTCTCCATAATATTTAACCAAAACAGCCTTATCTGATTCCGCTATATATGTGGTCTTATAATTGCCACGCGGATTTTCTAAATCATAAGTATAGTTTGGTGTCAGGCGCATATGGTTTGTCAGATTATAATTTTCTGACCAAAGAATGTT
>CANRJO010000075.1 GCA_947630965.1 uncultured Alphaproteobacteria bacterium | reverse complement strand
AACAGAAGATACTTTTAAATTGATCAACAAAAACGCCCTTTAGGGCGTTTTTTTGTGGTGCAATTTAAAGGTACCTTAAAAAATTGGGGATGTCAAGCTCTAAAACCCGCAGTTTCGCGTTGGTTAATCTGTTGCATTTAAAGGTACCCTTTTTTTGAGGTGTCGAGAAAGGAGTAAAACACACTCCAAACCGTCATGCTGAACGAAGTGAAGCATCCAGGTGAAAAAATATAGCTAATTTATTGTCCTGGACTCTTCGCTCCGCTCAGAGTGACGTAAAGAGGCTGTTGCAAGAAAAGAAAGGAAAAAAGAAAATGCGATATGTGATGTTTTTGTTGGCTTTATTAATTACCAATGTGGCAAATGCGATGAATTGTCAAAAATTGCCTGATTGTGCGAGTTTGGGGTATTCGAAAGAAAATGACCCAAATTGCGCCGATGATGGTTATATGTACTGTCCGTTTGATCAGGACTATAAGGTATGTGTGCAGTATAACTGCAAGGCTTTAGGTTTTACCGAATCGGACAAAACCTCGTGGTGCGCTGACCTCATCAAATGTAAAGGCAACGAAAAAATGACGCTTTGTCAAAAACCGTGTTTCGCAACCGATGCCCAAAGCCTGAAAGAGCTCGCTGAATCTGGTAAGTGCAAAATCGTGACCATGCGAAGTGACATCACATTGCCTCCAAACCAAGGCATCACTTTGGCAACAAACACTATTATTGACGGCGGGAATCATATATTAAGCTCATCAGGTAATAAAGGGTTTGATGTTTACACCTTAAATAACAACTCAGGTTTTAAGAACATTTTTATCAAGCATGATCAGACTCAAACGCAGCAAGATTTGCTCTTCTTCCAATCAACCACTGGTTCTAAATCAACGCTTCAAAACATCCAAGTTGAAGTAAAGTCTGATGATAAAGAAGATCATGCTAAGGCTCTTTTTTATGGCACATACGAAATCAGTGGTAAGTTCAAGGTAGATATTCAATCAATCTTGCATTTGACTTTGAGTGTCGCAGTTTTTACATTTAAAAATGCAGACATTAATATTACAACAACAGGGGGTTCAGGTGATGGGTTTAATGGAAATACCGATTTTATGAATTCTCAAGGCACAGTTACAACAAGAGGGGTTAGTGTGGTACATGGTAGTATATTAACCGTTGAGAATTCAAAAATTCATCTAAATACACCAACAAATGATATTTTTTGGGCCGGTTCAGGGAGAGCATATGGTACAATTCGTTTAAAGGATAATGCAGAGGTTAAATTAACGTTTAAAGACTTATTATTCGGAGAGGGCTCGGGTATCGCACATATCAAGTTTGAAAGTTCGGAAACTGCTCCTGCCACATTAATTGTGGAAGGGGAGCAAAAGCTAGATTCAGCCGATGTTACGGCGAACAATGAGGCTAATACGGTTGTGCTTAATGGTGTTACATATCATCCGAAAAAAGCCACCACCACACTTTTATCAGAAATCCAGACTTCGGATGATTGGACGTGTGCTCAGTAATTAAGCCCTAAAAAAGCCTCCCTCAAAGGGGAGGCTATATTTAATTAGCGACTTTCTCTTTGCTGTTGAATATAAGCTTTGAGATTTTGATCTTGGTTTGTCTTTTGTTGAGGTTGAGTCTTTTGCGTAAGGTTGTCTACAACTTTATGCCCCTCAGTAAGAGCATCGCCAAGATCCAGGTTTCTCTTATTGGCTAATCCTAACTTACAAAGATCCAAAATCTGAGGAATCTGTTTTGGACAAGCTCGGGCAACGGAACTCAATTCCATATAAGCCGCTCTGAATGAAGCAAAATTATTTTTATCAGAAATTAGGGGCTTTTCAAAAAGCTCCAAAACCTGAGGTACTTGCTCAGGCTGAACAGTCTTGGCAATTTCGGCTAAAGAGTGATAAGCCTCTGAAAGTGAGCCGGAATTTTTCTCAGAAGCCAGAGCTTTCTTATAAAGATCCAACACCTGAGGTATTTGTTCAGGTTGAGCAACCTTGGCAGTTTCAGCTAAAGCCATATAAGCCACGGTTAATGAAGCCGTATTATTTTTCTCAGAAGCTAAGGACTTTTCAAAAAGATCCAAAACCTGAGGCATTTGCTCAGATTGAACAGCCTTAGCAATTTTGGCTAAAGCATCATTGGCCTCGCATAATGAAAAAGAATTATTTTTTTCAGAGCTCAAGCCTTTCTGAAAAGCTTCCAAAGCTTCCGCTTTGAGGTCTGGAAAAGTGTCGATAATATGAGCTAAATTAGTATAATTTGGCGGAGTAGAATCTGACCTTAGATCATTAAGGTAGTTTTGAGCTTCTTGCATGTTCATTGCTTTTCTCCTTAATTGTTTGATAAGAGTATATTACTACTTTTGTCAAGGGGTGTCAATAGGGAAAAAATCACTCATCAGGAAAATGGTATTTGCCAACACTTATGGAAGTTTCACATCAACAACGGAAAGATTTCTGGTAGTAATAAGGATGCAAGTGATTTTGTCCGTGCAACCCTTGAATTTTAAATTGTCCTTAAGAAAAAGCCCTCTTTTACCCTTTTGTTGGCAACTGAGCCTTTACTCTTGAGTTTTGGTTTCAAATGCCCTATATAAGAAATCAGATTTAAAAAACTTGAGGCTTTACAATGAAGTTAAGTAGAAATTTCGTAATTTGGCTGCTGATTTTTGTGGCTCTTTCTTTCTTTTTTAATGGTTTTAACCGCGCGCCGTCTATGGATCGTCGGGATAAGCTCGCGTTTTCAGACTTTATGAATGAGGCGGAAAACAAAAAAATTGCTGATGTGGTTGTTTCGGGCAATGATGTTTTCGGCACCACCGTTGACGGACGCGAGTTTTACACTTATGCGCCTGATGATCCGCAGATGATTGAAACGCTGCGCCAAAATGGTGTACGGATTGACGCACAGCCGATTGATACCACCGGCTCCACATTTTGGGGCATTGTGATTTCGTGGTTCCCAATGCTTTTATTGGTAGGCGTTTGGATTTTCTTTATGCGGCAAGCCAATTCAGGCAATAACAAGGCTTTAAGCTTTGGTAAAAGCCGTGCGCGCTTGGTGGAAAATAACAAAAAAGTGACTTTTGCCGATGTGGCGGGCGCAGATGAATCTAAGCAAGAACTTGAAGAAGTGGTTGACTTTTTGAAAGATCCGCAAAAATTTTCGCGTCTTGGCGGGCGGATTCCAAAAGGCGTGTTGCTTGTTGGCCCTCCGGGAACAGGTAAAACTTTGCTTGCCAAAGCGGTTGCCGGCGAGGCTGATGTGCCGTTTTTCTCCATTTCAGGCTCTGATTTTGTGGAAATGTTTGTCGGCGTGGGTGCTTCACGCGTGCGGGATATGTTTGCGCAAGCCAAGAAAAATGCGCCATGCTTATTGTTTATTGATGAAATTGACGCTGTCGGGCGGCATCGTGGTGCCGGTTTGGGCGGTGGCAACGATGAACGCGAGCAGACGCTTAATCAGCTTTTGGTGGAAATGGACGGCTTTGATGACAATGAAAATGTGATTTTGATTGCCGCCACCAACCGCCCTGATGTGCTAGATCCCGCGCTTTTGCGCCCGGGGCGCTTTGATCGGCAAGTGACTGTTTCTAACCCCGATATTAAAGGACGTGAAGAAATTTTGAAAGTTCATGTGCGTAAAGTGCCGCTCGCTAAAGATGTTGATTTGGCCGTTGTGGCGCGTGGCACGCCAGGGTTTTCGGGGGCTGATTTGGCAAACCTTGTGAATGAGGCTGCCCTCTTGGCGGCGCGCAAAAACAAACGCAAAGTAACTGCGCAAGATTTTGACGAAGCCAAAGACAAGGTCTTGATGGGCAACGAACGGCGTTCCATGGCGATGGACGAGCGCGAAAAAACGCTCACGGCTTATCATGAGGCAGGACATGCGATTTGCTCGCTCAATGTGCCGGAAACTGACCCAATTCATAAAGCGACCATTATCCCGAGAGGGCGGGCGCTTGGTATGGTGCAACAGTTGCCTGAAAAAGATCAATACTCGTACACACGCGCCAAAATGCTCTCAAGGCTTACCATTTTAATGGGCGGGCGCGTGGCGGAAGAGCTGAAGTTCGGCTATGATGCCGTAACATCAGGCGCGTCATCAGATATTGCCGCGGCAACGAATTTGGCGCGTTCCATGGTGACTGAATGGGGCATGAGCGACACGCTTGGTCCGGTGCTTTATTCTGAAAATTCGGAAGAAGTTTTCTTAGGTCGCTCGGTCACGCAAAATAAAAATATGAGCGAAGAAACTGCGCGTTTGGTTGATGCCGAAATTAAGCGGTTGGTAACCGAAGGGCATGCGCAAGCGACCAAAATCTTGAAAGAAAAACGCAAGGATTGGGAAACTTTGGCGCAGGCGATGATGACTTATGAAACCCTCACGGGCGATGAAATCAAAGCTGTTTTGGCGGGCGAAAAAATAGATAAGGATAAGGACAAGCCTGTCACACCTGCCAAGCAGACGCATTCATCCGTGCCGGAAGTATAAAAAAACGCCCCTTTTTGAACTGTACCCGGAAAGTTGGACAGTAAAAAGAAGGTCCCGAAGATTGCGCTAGCAATTTTCGGGATAATTTTTTA
>CANRJO010000074.1 GCA_947630965.1 uncultured Alphaproteobacteria bacterium | reverse complement strand
AGCAAGGGCGGCCGTGGCGCGGCAATATTTATTATAATCTGCTGTGTTTTCCTTATAAGAACCATCTTTGCAAGATTGGTAAGCGGCTTTCGCAGCTAAAATTATTTTTGTATTTTCTTGACCGTTATATAAACCATTATCACGCTTTTGCAAAGCTAAAGTCGTTTCTTCTGTTGTGGGCCAGCGTACATTTTTTTCAAAAATTGTACTCTTTAATCCCCATGGTACATCATTTGTTCCCTCATAGGGTTGAGCCGGATTAAAGTTAAAATTTTCATCTGTTTTTAAGTCACGCAAATTCACAACTTTACCGTGACGCCCGTTATCAGTGACGTAAAACACCACACCTACAGGTATTTTTGTTCCATCATAATCTTTGGCATAACCACAAGTACCGTCCGAATAGTAAACATCACCGATTTCACACAAATTTTGACAAAGTGTCATCAGGGGATTGCCTTTGCATTTAATGAGCTTTGCGCACCAAGATGTTTTGTCATCTTCCGTAAAGCCCATTTTGTCGCAATCCATATTGACACACTTTTTATAAGAATGGTCTAAAGGACAATACATATAACCGTTGTCAGCACAATAAGGATCATCATCTTGAGAATATCCTAACTCCGCGCAAGTCGGCGCCACATCACAATCAAGCGCATTTGCCACATTCGCAAACATCAAACCCAACAAAAACATCAAGTATCGCATTCTTTTCTCTCCTTAACTTGCAACCACCTCCGTCCGTCATCCTGAACTTTGCTCCGCAGGAGCATTCGTGAAGGATCCAGGAAAAAAATAGCTAATTTGTTATCCTGGACTCTTCGCTCCGCTCAGAGTGACGCTTTGGAGTGTGTTTTGCTCCTTTCCCGACATTCGACGGCTGTCGAACCATAGCAATTTAAAGGTACCTTTAAATGCAACACTTTTTAAAATCACGAACCCTTGATTCTGCTTGATTTTTTATTATTGACAACGGCACTTTTTTAAGGTACCTTTAAATTGCTATAGTAAGAGCAACAAAAAACGTCCGAAAAAATCGGACGTTTTTTATATTCTCATAGTTCTCGGGAATGCGGATAATGAGGTGATTAGAGTGATTTAAGGGGCAAAAGTACCGCAGCGTACATAAGAAGTACGTGAGGACACTTTTGCCCCTTAAATTGCTCTAGGCGCCCATTAGACGCGTTCCCCTACTTCTTGCGGGGTTTCGAAGCACCCAACTCTGAAGTGCAATGCGGACAACGAGTTGCATTAATGGCAATCTCCGAACAGCAATACGGACAAGTCTTGACCGTCGGGGCTGCAGCTTCTTCTTTCTTTTCAGCAGCAAGCATTTTTTCTTGCAGAGTGTTGATCGCCTTAATCAAGATAAAGACAGCAAAAGCCACGATGATAAAGCTGATTAAGGTATTTAAGAACAGACCAATGTTTAGGGTAACTGCACCGGCTTTTTGCGCCGCATCTAAAGAAACATACGGACCGGCGACGGCACCGTCATGAAGCACGACAAACAAGTTGGCAAAATCAACTTTGCCAAGCAACAAGCCGATTGGCGGCATAATGATGTCAGAGACCAAAGAGTTGACAATTTTACCGAACGCAGCGCCGATAATGATACCGACAGCCATGTCAATGACATTCCCGCGCATGGCAAATTTTTTGAATTCGTTTAACATTTCTTTCATGAAAAAAGCTCCTTTATGAATTTCACGTTCATAGTCTTAACGGATTATCGTTCAAAGGTCAATAAAATATTACGACTTTTTATTCTTTGAAAAAAGTGTTGCTTTTCGGGAATCCAAACGGCACAAGCTTGCCGGTTTGCGCCCGATGCCCGAACCATGTGCGCAAATCTTTTTCAACCGAAACACCACCCGCGCGGTTATAAGCAAAACCGTCGGCTTCATTAAATGTTTGAATATCGGATAATCCGCCGTCCTTATATTTTTGCAACGCCACGCCCCGACCGCGCGCCATGGTGGGAATTTCCTCAACCTTAAAGATGAGAAGCTTGCGGTTTTGCCCTACAATCGCCACCATATCGCCCACGATTTTCACACAAAATGAAGTACGCTCGCCTTCTGCCAAATTCATAATCTTGCGTCCTTGACGCGTTTGCGCCAAAAGGTGGTTTTCATCCACCACAAAGCCGTGCCCTGTGTTAGACGCCAAAATATACTTTGCCCCCGGTTCAAAAACAAACATCGCGGAAATGTTCTCGGTGTTTGCCACATCAATCATCAAGCGCAGAGGTTGGCCAAAACCGCGTCCGCTCGGAATATCGCTTGCCTGAACCGTATAAAACTTGCCACTCGTATCCAGTAAAATAATTTTATCGGTCGTTTGCGCATGAATGGCAAATTGCAAGGCATCATCTTCTTTAAACTTAAACTCATCAGTTAAGTTGGCATGCCCCTTTAAGCTCCTAATCCAGCCTTTTTGAGAAAGAATAATCGTCACAGGTTCTTTTTCAACCAAGGCTTCAATCGGCATTTCAATCTCGGCGGGAACTTCCGCAAATTCTGTGCGGCGGCGTCCCAAAGCGGTCTTTTTGCCGAATTTTTCTTTCATTGCCTTAATTTCTTCCGCAATCGCTTGCCAACGTTTGCCCTCATCGGCAAGAAGCTCTTCCAAGCCTTTCTTTTCAGCCGTCAGCTCATCAAACTCGGCGCGAATTTCCGATTCTTCCAACTTGCGCAGGCTTTTTAAGCGCATGTTCAAAATGGCTTCAGCCTGATTATCCGTCAGCTGAAACTTTTGCATCATCACAGCTTTGGCGTCATCTTCCTCGCGGATAATGCGGATAATTTCATCTAGATTAAGGTAAGCCGTGAGGTAACCGCTCAAAATTTCAAGCCGAGCATTAATTTTGCCCAAACGATGATTGGCACGCCGCACCAATACATCCAAGCGATGTTTCAAAAAGGCGCGCAAAACTTCCGAAATGCTCATCACGCGCGGCACACCGAAAGAATCAAGCACGTTCATATTCATATTAAATTTGGCTTCAAGTTCGGTTTGCTTGAACAAATGTTCCATGAGAAGCGCGGGGTTGACCGTGCGATTTTTAGGCTCCAACACAATGCGCACATCTTGAGCGGATTCATCGCGCACATCTGCCAAAAGCGGCACTTTTTTCTCGTTCAAGAGTTGGGCAATTTTTTCAATGAGTTTAGATTTAATCACGCCATACGGAATTTCGGTGACCACAATCTGATACTGCCCATGTGAAAGTTCTTCTTTCTCCCACTTGGCGCGAATACGAAACGACCCTTTGCCCTGCTTATACGTTTCCACAATAGATGAGAATGGATCAACGATAATGCCGCCAGTCGGAAAATCAGGTCCTTTGAGACGACGCACCAAAGATTCGTCATCGGCTTCGGGCTTTTCAATCAAGTATAAAAGCGCATCGGAAACCTCCGCCAAATTATGCGGGGGAATCATCGTGGCCATACCAACGGCAATACCGGCGGAACCGTTGCAAAGCAAATTCGGCACCATAGAAGGCATGACAACCGGCTCTTGATCTTCACCGTCATAAGTATCGGTAAAGTCCACAGCGTCATCGTTTAAGCCTTCCATTAAGGCTATCGCAAATTCGGTCAGGCGCGCTTCGGTATAACGCATGGCGGCGGCACCGTCGCCATCAATGTTGCCAAAGTTGCCCTGCCCGTCCACCAACGGATAACGCACGGAAAAATCCTGCGCCAAACGCACCATCGCGCCATAAACCGCGCTATCGCCGTGCGGGTGGTATTTACCAATCACATCGCCAACCACACGGGCGCATTTTTTATAACCTGTTTTCGGATCCAAATGAAGCTGCCGCATGGCGTAAAGCAAACGCCGATGCACAGGTTTCAAGCCGTCGCGAACATCAGGCAATGAGCGCGAAACAATGGTAGACATCGCATACGATAAATATCGGCTACTTAATTCTTCCTTTAATCGGACGTCTTTAATTTTTTCTTCCGCGGTGCTCATTTGCCCTCTATATGCGTTAAATTCAACTGTTCAAGCAAGGTAGCACGGTTGTTTGGAAATTGCAAGTTGTGGATTTGAAAAAAATTTTTATTCAAAAAATAGCCCGTTAATTTCAGCAAATCCGCCACTTCCGAAAGGCTCGGCACATAATTTTTATCCACAACGACCTTCGGATAGAGAAACAGTTTGTCAGCGTAAGGACGCCCTGCTTCTAGGCAAACCGCCTTTCCGCTTTTGGGTGAAACATAAGCCAAATTTTCCCGTGTGCCGGTTGCCGCGCAACAAGAAAGATCAAGCCCGATTCCTAAAAAATCAAGCAGATGAAATTCTGCCAATGCATATTTATTAAGCCAATCGGGCTGATCCAAAGCGCTAAAAAAACACTCAATCGAGTCGGTCAAAGATTCCAAGGGTTCTTTTTCAGGGATACAAGCGTCAAACAACGTGCAAAAACTTTCCAAAACCGACAATTTTTCAGGACTTTGCATAAAACTTGCGGCATGGGCTTTCACAAGCTCCACCCCGCGCAAACTTGGCATATTTTCCTCAAGCCGCGCATAAGCATTAAACGAAAGCGCGTTCCCAAGCTGAAATATGCCCAATTTCTTTTTGCT
>CANRJO010000073.1 GCA_947630965.1 uncultured Alphaproteobacteria bacterium | reverse complement strand
ATTCTGAAACGTTCTTCCGCCCTTTTTCTTTTTTACTCCTTTTTATTCCTTTTGTATAGTCCTTTTCTTTCTAACAACTCTGAGCGGAGCGAAGAGTCCAGGACAACAATATAGCTTTATTTTTCCACCTGGATTCTTCGGCAATAAATTGCCTCAGAATGACGTCAGCAGGCTGTTTCATCTTTTTGCACAGACACTCGGAAAGCCAGATAATGAGGTGAATGGAGTGATTTAAGGGGCAAAAGTACCGGAGCGTACATAAGAAGTACGTGAGGACACTTTTGCCCCTTAAATTGCTCTAGGCACCCATGAGATGGCTTTCCTGCCAACTAGGCGCCCATTAGACGCATTCCCCTGTCAGCTTTCCCCTTGCGAAAAGCCAACCCAACCCCTATATCAAAAAATATAGGAGAAAAAAACATGAATATGGAACATTTAACAGATCGTAGCCAAGGCTTTTTGCAAGCGGCGCAATCATTAGCGGCACGCAAGAACAATCAGTTTTTAGCGCCGGTGCACTTGCTTTCCGTGATGCTTTCGGACCGCGAGGGATTAGCGTCTTCACTGATTGAAAAGGCAGGCGCAAACAAAGAAAAAGTGCGTGAAGCTGTTGAGGCTGATGTTGATAAACTGCCGCAAGTGGAAGGCTCGGGCGTTCAAATTTCGGCATCATCTGAACTATTGAAATGCTTAGATTTAGCAGAGCAATACGCGCAAAAAGCGGGCGATTCGTTTGTGACCGTGGAGCGCTTGTTGCAAGCCTTATTGGCGCAAAAATCTTATGGCGTTGATGTTCAAAAGTTAAATCAGGTCATTAACGATATGCGTCAAGGGCGCACGGCACAAAGCGCGAGCGCGGAAGATACCATGGACGCGCTTAAAAAATATGCTTCGGATTATACGGAGCGCGCCCTGCAAGGCAAGCTTGATCCGGTCATTGGCCGCGATGAAGAAATCCGCCGCACCATACAGGTTTTGTCGCGCCGCACCAAAAATAACCCGATTTTAATTGGCGAGCCGGGCGTTGGTAAAACTGCGATTGTGGAAGGCTTGGCACTACGAATTATCAATGGCGATGTTCCTGAAAGCTTGGCGCACAAACGCCTGATGGCGCTTGATATGGGCGCCTTAATTGCCGGCGCAAAATATCGTGGCGAGTTTGAGGAGCGCTTAAAAGCCGTTTTGGAAGAAGTTAGCCACGCCAATGGGCAGATTATTCTTTTTATTGATGAAATGCACACGGTGGTTGGCGCGGGTGCAACGTCAGGTTCTATGGACGCTTCAAACCTCTTAAAGCCGGCTTTGGCGCGTGGCGAGTTGCACTGCATTGGCGCGACAACCTTAAAAGAATATCAGAAATATATTGAAAAAGATCAGGCTTTTGCGCGACGGTTTCAGCCGGTTTTTGTTGGCGAGCCACAAGTGGAAGAAACGGTTTCCATTTTGCGTGGCATTAAAGAAAAGTACGAGCTCCACCACGGCGTCAAGATTGCCGATGCGGCGTTGGTTGCGGCGGCGGTCATGTCCAACCGCTACATTACGGATCGGTTTTTGCCCGATAAAGCCATAGATTTAATAGACGAGGCGGCAAGTCGCCTGCGTATGGCAATAGATAGCAAGCCCGAGCAGTTAGACGAGCTGGACAGGCATTTAATTCAGCTCAAAATTGAGCGTGAGGCCTTGCGTAAAGAAACAGACGCGGCATCCAAGGAGCGCCTTGCCAAAATTGAAGCCGAGATTGAACAGGCGCAAAAGCAATCGGCAGAGGCAAATGCCGCTTGGAATGCACATAAATCAAGCGTTCAGCAGGCGGGCAAAATTCGGGCGCAACTGGATAAAGCACGCATTGAGCTTGAAAAAGCCTTGCGCCAAGGGCTTTATGAGCAGGCCGGCAAACTTCAGTACGAAGAAATTCCGTCTTTGGAACATCAGCTTGAAAACATCAGCGCCGATGCCGAAAACACGGTGGAAACAGTCACGCCCGATGTGATTGCCGCGGTGGTTTCCAAATGGACGGGCATTCCGGTGGATAAGCTGATGAGCAACGAGCGCGAAAAACTTTTGGATATGGAAAAAACGTTGGCGCGCCGCGTGGTCGGACAAGGAGACGCGGTCACCGCGGTTTCAAATGCCGTCAGACGGTCGCGCTCGGGCTTAAATGATCCCAACCGCCCGATTGGCTCATTTATGTTTTTAGGGCCGACAGGTGTCGGCAAAACGGAGCTTGCCAAAGCTTTGGCGGAGTTCTTATTTGATGAAGAACAGGCTTATTTGCGCATTGATATGTCTGAATACATGGAAAAGCACGCGGTGGCAAGGCTGATTGGCGCACCGCCGGGATATGTTGGTTATGACGAGGGCGGTGTTTTAACCGAGGCTGTCAGACGGCGGCCGTATCAGGTCATTTTGTTTGACGAGGTTGAAAAGGCGCATCCCGATGTGTTTAATGTGTTGTTGCAGGTTTTAGATGACGGCCGTTTAACTGACGGGCAGGGGCGCACGGTAGATTTTAAGAACACGTTTTTGATTATGACCTCTAACTTGCGCGTTGAAAATAAAAATCAAGATGTGCGCGAGGCCTTAAAAGGCTTTTTCCGCCCCGAGTTTATTAATCGTTTAGACGAAGTGATTGTCTTTAAGCCTTTGGGCAAAGATGAGATTCGTCAAATTGCCGATATTCAGCTTGCGCGGTTGCAACAGCGCTTAAATGAGCGGCACATCACGCTTTCTCTTGATGACAAAGCCAAAAATTGGCTTGCCGAAAACGGCTATGATGAAGAGTTTGGCGCGCGTCCTTTAAAGCGACTGATTCAGCAAGAAGTTGAAAACAAATTGGCGCTCAAGCTTTTAGACGGCGAGATTAAAGACAATTCGGAAGTCGTTTTAACGGCCGATAAAGACGGGCTAGAAGTGAAAGCGTAAGATAAAATTTGTTTATTTTTGCGTGATTGTGCTTGAGAATTTGGCGCAAACAGTATATTTTACGCGCATTGAGAAATGTTTTTTGAGGACAAAATGCCCGATTTATTTGAAACAACAACCGTTGCCAAAGAGGCTTATTCCGCCCAAGATATTGAGGTTTTGGAAGGGCTTGAGCCTGTCCGCCACCGCCCCGGCATGTATATTGGCGGCACGGACGAGCAGGCTTTGCATCATCTGGTGGCGGAAATTTTGGATAACTCCATGGACGAGGCGGTGGCAGGCTATGCCGAACGCATTGACATCAGCTTAAATGCCGATAATTCGGTCACGGTCACGGACAACGGTCGCGGCATCCCGGTGGACGAGCATCCAAAATATCCCGGAAAATCGGCGCTTGAAGTCATTATGACCACTTTGCATTCCGGCGGCAAGTTTTCCAACAGCGTTTATAAAGTTTCGGGCGGCTTGCACGGCGTTGGTTTGTCGGTTGTGAACGCCTTGTCCGAGTCGTTGACGGTTGAAATTGCGCGCGATAAAAAGCTTTATCGCCAACTTTACAGCAAGGGCAAACCGCAAACGCCGTTAGAGCTTGTCGGCAATGCGCCTAACCGCCGCGGAACAAGCGTCACATTTAAGCCTGATGAAGAAATTTTCGGGCTTAATTCCAAGTTTTCGCCGAGCCGCATTTATCGTATGGCGCGCTCCAAGGCGTTTTTATTTAAGGGCATTCGCATTTTTTGGACATGCGCGCCGGAGCTGATAACCGAGGGCGACACCACGCCTTTGACCGCGGAACTTCATTTCCCGAACGGCCTGCGCGACTTTTTAAATGACCAAATTGGCACGCGCCCGACCATTAATCGCGCGATGTTTGCGGGCGATTCGGAGCTTGCGCACGGTGAGGGGCGTGTGGAATGGGCAATCACATGGCCGGAAGATGAAAACGGTTTTTGCTATTCGTACTGCAACACGGTTGTCACACCGCAAGGCGGCACGCATGAAATGGGCTTTAAGAATGCGCTTTTAAAGAGCTTAAAAGAATATGCCGATATGGCAAACATCAAAAAAGCCGGCAACGTCACCGCGGAAGACTTTTTATCAGATGCTGCGATTATGCTTTCCGTTTTTATCACGGATCCGCAATTTCAGGGGCAAACTAAAGACAAGCTGACTTCAGCAAAAGCAACGCGTTTGGTGGAACAAGCGGTGAAAGATCCGTTTGATCATTGGCTTTCATCAGATCCTGAAAACGCATCGGCTTTGTTGGAATATGTGATTGACCGCGCCGAGTTGCGCAAAAAACGCAAGGAAGAAAAGGTTCAGTTGCGCAAAACCCCTACCAAAAAATTGCGCTTGCCGGGCAAACTAGCGGACTGTTCGCAAGCGGCGGCGGAAAATACCGAGATTTTTATTGTGGAGGGCGATTCCGCAGGAGGCTCGGCAAAGCAGGGGCGCGACCGTGTCACGCAGGCGATTTTGCCTTTGCGCGGCAAAATCTTGAATGTGGCGAGTGCATCTATTGAAAAAATCACGCAAAACCAAGAAATCAAAGATATGATTGAGGCTTTGGGTTGCGGTGTAAAAGAAAATTATAAAGAAGAAAATTTACGTTATGAAAAAATCATCATTATGACGGATGCTGATGTTGACGGCGCGCATATTGCCTCGCTTTTAATGACGTTTTTCTATCAGCACATGCCAAAGCTTATTGAAAACGGGCATTTGTTTATTGCCACGCCGCCGCTTTATAAAATTGTGACGGGCGGCAAAAATTACTATGCCTTAGATGATGATGAAAAAGACCGGATTTTATCTAAAGTCGTGAAGGGCAATCAGAAAGCCGACATCAGCCGGTTCAAAGGTTTGGGCGAGATGAGCGCGCAACAACTCAAAGAAACCACCATGGACAAGAACAACCGTATGCTTTTGCGCGTGCTTTTGCCCAATATGAACACGGAAGAGGGGCGGGAAGAAAGCTTTGCCACGCGCCGTCAGGTGGAGCGTTTAATGGGCAAAGATCCGGAACA
>CANRJO010000072.1 GCA_947630965.1 uncultured Alphaproteobacteria bacterium | reverse complement strand
TGCCAATATAACCGATTTTTTTTCTTTCGCCAAGTCCTAAAAAAATTTTATGCCGTAATTTTTTCTTAAGAAATTTGTGGTATTTTTTTATATTATTTTGAAGGGTTATCATCACTATGGCAAAAGCAAAAAGCAAAAAATCGGCTTCCAAAAAATCTAAAAAGTCGGCACGCAAACGCTCGTTTTTTAAAAGGAGGTGGTGGCTCAAGCCGCTTTTATACCTTATAGCGGCTTTATCAGGTGCTTTGGCGCTCTATCTTTCCTATTGTTGGCTGACGTTACCTGATTTGGAAGAAGTTGTTTCACGCACGCGGCAACCCTCCACCACCATTATTGCCGAGAATGGTAATGAAATCCACACTTTCGGCAACAGCTTTTCCGAAGTGGTTTATTTGGAAGATTTGCCTTATTATGTTCCCGCCGCCGTGATTGATGTGGAAGACCGGCGTTTTTACCGCCATTTCGGGTTTGATGTTATCGGATTTTCACGCGCGATGTTTGTGAACCTCTTGGAGCGTCGCTACGCGCAAGGGGCTTCTACCATTACGCAACAGGTTGCCAAAAACCTCTTTTTAACTTCGCAAAAAAGCATTAAGCGCAAAGTGCAAGAACTCTTGCTTGCCTTTTGGCTGGAGCATAAATTTACCAAAGATCAGATCCTCACGCTCTACATCAACCGCGTTTATCTCGGCTCGGGCACTTACGGTCTGGAGGCCGCCGCTAACCGCTATTTCGGCAAAAGCGCGCGTGATTTAAGCCTCAAAGAAGCCGCCGTTTTGGCCGGCATGCTCAAGGCGCCGTCTCGATATAACCCCATTAGCAGCGCAGAACGTGCGCAAGAGCGTGCCAAAGTTGTTTTGCAACTGATGTATGATCATGGCACCATTACCGAAACAGAGTATCAGCAAGCCCTTTCGGAACCGCTTTATGATACGGCAAAATACAAAGTTGAGGGCGCGCGGCATTTTGCCGATATGGTTTATCATGAAGTGAATGCGTATATCGGCGAACGTGATCAGGATTTGTATGTGAGCACCACGCTTGATCAGGTTTTGCAACAAAAAGTGGAAGCTTTGCTCAAGCAAACCATTCAAGCCAACAAGGCTAAAAATGTGACAAACGGCGCGATTGTTGTTTTGGATCATCATGGCGCTATCAAGGCTCTTGCGGGCGGGGTGGATTATCATAAAAGCCAATTCAACCGTGCGGTTCAGGCTTTGCGTCAACCGGGGTCCGCCTTCAAGCCTTTTGTTTATATTACCGCGCTTCAAAACGGGATGAGCCCTTACAGCGTTGTGGAAGATCGCCCCATTACTATCGGCAAATGGAAACCCGAAAATTATGATAAAAAATATCACGGCACGGTTAATTTGCTTGAGGCGCTTGCTTTTTCACTCAACCTCGCCACCGTCGATTTGTCACAAAAAATAAACCTCAAGGATGTCATCCGCAATGCACGGCGCATGGGCATCACAACACCGCTAGAAAACACCCCTGCCCTTGTTTTGGGCGCTTCTGCCGTGAAGGTCATTGATATGGCGGCGGCTTATGCTTCCATTGCTAACGGCGGTTATGCCGTGTTTCCTTATGCCATTACGGAAATTTACTCTAAAGACGGTCTGCAACTTTATGGGCGCGAGGTAAGCGAACCGCAACGGATTTTGGAACCACAGGTTGTGAGCGATATTACCATGATGTTGGAAGCTGTTATTAACCGCGGGACAGGTCGCAAAGCGGGCATCCGCGTTTTTGCCGCGGGCAAAACAGGTACGACACAGGATCATCGCGATGCTTGGTTTGTTGGGTTTACCAAAGATTATGTTGTGGCGGTGTGGCTTGGCAATGACGATAACAGCCCGATGAAAGGCGTGACAGGCGGCACGCTGCCGGCGGAAGTTTGGCAGAAGGTAATGATGGTCACCATGGAAACATAGGTAAAGCCATCTAATGGACGCCTAGAGCGATTTTTTGGGCTTGTCCAATTCACGTACCACAACGTACGCTAAAATTGTCCAAGCCCAAAGAAATCACTCTATTCGCCTCATTATCTGGCTTTCCTTGGGTTGGGAGAAAAGAAAAAAAACGCCGCATTCTTGCGGCGTTTTTTGTTGCTTAACTATAGCAAAAAAAGGTACCTTAAAAAAGTGCCGTTGTCAATAATAAAAAATCAAGCAAAATCAAGGGTTCGGGATTTTAAAAAGTGTTGCATTTAAAGGTACCTTTTTTTTTGATGCGATTCGACTGCTGTCAAACGCAAGAAAAGAAAGGGAAAATAAAATGCGGTATGTGTTAATTTTGTTGGGTTTATTGGTTGCAGGTAAAGCACAGGCGATGGATTGTGACGTGGCGCCAACGTGTGAAGAATTAGGCTACTCTCAAGACAATGATCCTTATTGTGCTGACAATGGTTATATGTTTTGCCCGTTAGACCACTCTTATAAAAAATGCGTCAATATGGATTGCACTAAACTTGGCTTTACCGAAGATGACAAAACGTCATGGTGTGGGAAGCTCATTAAATGCAGGGGCAACGCCAAAATGACACTTTGTCAAAATCTGTGTGAAATTGCTGATGTTCTTTATGATAACGGCACTTGTGGTTATCCTGATGAATATGATTCAAACGATAAAACTAAAACACCTGTCGGTGTTGTGTTTTATGTGACAGACGAAGGGCGGCATGGGAAAGTTCTGGCTCTTAAAGAGTTAGAAGGGAAGTATGAAAATTTCTATAATTTCTCGGATACAGAAAATCTTACAAAAAAATATATTCCGATGGGTGGTCTGGATTGGAGACAAGTGATGCGTGACTATTCTAGCGAAGATTTGGTTGAAGCCTTTCAAACGTTAGATCCGGAAATTTTTGATGGCAAAGGTAACACACAAAAAATGCTACAAGGCACGATACTCGCAAAGAATGAAGAACGATGCAAAACTCTTTCTCAAAATTCTCGTGAGTATGAATGGTATTGTCAAGCTACAGCCGCATTATATTGTCTGAGTTATGCCCCTTCGGAAAAGGAAGGGGTTAATGCCGGGAATTGGTATATGCCGTCATTAGGCGAAACGATGCAGGCTTTCGGTTATGATTTTGAGCACGCAACAGCAAGCGGAGATTCAGGTGCGATTGGGGATGTTCGCCCCATTCTTAACAAATCTCTTCGTACACTTGCATCAAAAGGTGTTGCGGCAGAAACAATATATGATTGGTTCTCTTGGACTTCAACACGACATTCATATGCAAGTCCGGTAAACACTTTTAAAACATTTAACTTTTATAGTGGTGGTATTTCTTCTGATAACGCAAATCAAGCCTTTCCTCTTCGCCCGATGTTGGAATTTTAATCAACATAAATTATTTTTTCAAAAGAACCCCCTCTTTTTTAAGAGGGAGTTCTTTTAATGATGCAATTTAAAGGTACCTTAAAAAAGTGCCGTTGTCAATAATAAAAAATCAAGCAAAATCAAGGGTTCTGGATTTTAAAAAGTGTTGCATTTAAGGGTACCTTTAAATTGCTATGGTTCGACAGCCGTCGAACGTCACTCTGAGCGGAGCCTATAAAAACAACAAAAGTAATTGTTGTTTTTTAGGCGACATCACGCGAGTGTTAGCTTGCGAGGTGCCGATAGGCGCCGCTGCAAGCATTACAGAGCGGTGACCAAAGCGAGTTAGCGATTGCTCGAAGGGCAGAGCTTACGAGCAAGAAAGCGAAGAGTCCAGGACAAACAATATAGCTACTTTGTTTTCACCTGGATTCTTCGGCTTCGCCTCAGAATGACGTAAAGAGGCTGTTGCAAGTTAAGAGAAGAAAGGGAAAATAAAATGCGGTATGTGTTAATTTTGTTGGGTTTATTGGTTGCAGGTAAAGCACAGGCGATTGATTGTGATGTGGCGCCAACATGTGCGGAGTTAGGTTATACCACCGAAGAAGATCCTTATTGTGCTGAGAATGGTTATATGTATTGCCCGTTAGACCACTCTTATAAAAAATGTGTCAATATGGATTGCACTAAACTTGGATTTACCGAAGATGACAAAACATCGTGGTGCACAGACATCGTGCATTGCAAAGGCAATAATGCTTACACGCTTTGCAACTGTCTTAAAGCGCGTTGTAACATCGGCGACGTCTTTTATGCCGATGGTTCGTGTGGCGATGTCAAAGATTACACCGAAGAAAAAGTTGCAGTTGGTGTGGTTTATTACACCGATTGTAGCGGTGCCGGCAAGGTCATCAGCCTTAAAAACTTAACCCTTGATTCAAACTATGTTTTTCACCCGACAAGCCCTTTTGAGAACACTGTTTATCTCCTTCCTTGGGGCCTTTATGGCATAGATGTTCTTACTTTAAAAAATTATGAAAATAATTCACAACTTTTGTCCGACCTCCAAACAAGAGCGCCTGAACTTTTTGACGGCGAAAAAGATACTTTGAATCTGATTAATGTCCAAAATGAGTCTTGCTCTTATAAGAAAGGCACCAAAGAATATGCACAGTATTGCGTGGCAACGGCGGCGCTAGCGGCGCATCAATTCTATCCGCTTGGCGTTGAGCCAAACAATACAATTGTCGGCGCCGGGCGTTGGTATTTGCCCTCTCTCGGCGAATTAACTCAACTCTATGGCTATGATTATGACCAAATTACGACATGGAACACCGGACAAACAGGTGAAACAATCGCAAAAGTCACTCAAACGCTGACGGCGCTTGAAAGCAAAGCGGCTCCTTTATCCCCTGTTTTGTATTGGGCTTCAACTGAAAAAACTTCTCATATGGCTCGCGAATTGATGTTTGGCACAGATGCATCAAGTCAAAACTTAGGTAGTGGTTATATAAGTGAATATCATAAAAATGATCCTCACTGCGCTGTCCGCGCTAGTTTAAACTTTCGGTAAAATAAACCCCTCTTTTTCAAGAGGGGCGTTTTTTATTCTTCAACAAAGCCGCCTTTGGGCATGTCTGAACTGTACCCGGAAAGTTGGACAGTAAAAAGAAGGTCCCGAAGATTGCGCTAGCAATTTTCGGGATAATTTTTTA
>CANRJO010000071.1 GCA_947630965.1 uncultured Alphaproteobacteria bacterium | reverse complement strand
ATAAATTTTGCTAGCCTTTCGCTCATTTTTTGTTTCCTTTTTGATAAATTTGTTTTATGATAAACCATATTTTGAAAATTGCAAAGGTTATTTATGACGGATCAGGATTATATGGCGCTTGCTCTCAAAGAGGCTCAAAAAGCCCTTCAAGCCGATGAAACGCCCGTTGGCGCGGTGCTTGTTGACGCTTTAAGCGGAAAAATTGTTGCTAAAGCACATAATCAAACTGAGTATGGGCAAGATGTGACAGCCCATGCTGAAATTCTAGTGCTTCGAAAAGGGCTTAAAAAGCTTTCTCAAAAAAGGCTTTGGGATTGTGACTTATATGTGACGCTTGAGCCTTGTGCCATGTGCGCCGCCGCCATTTCTTTTGCACGTATTCGGCGTGTTGTTTTTGGGGCTTTTGATGCCAAAGGTGGCGCGGTTGAGAGCCATATTCGCTTTTTTGAAAGCCCTGCTTGTCATTTTCGCCCCAATGTTAAAAGTGGCGTGAATGCCTTGGAATGCGGGCAAATTTTGAAAGATTTTTTTAAAACCAAACGCGCGTCCAAAACAGACTAAATTGACTATATGTCTTGTTTTTCCTCATTTTTTGGCACCCCTTGCAGATTGTTCAGAAATTGGTTTTCAATTTGCAAATATCTGTTTGAAAGTCCTTTAGATTGTAAAATCAGCACCACCGTCATTAAAAGCATCAGAAAAGTCACTTTCAGATTTTCGGTTAAGAACTGATGCACAACCATTACTATAAAAAAGCCGACAAGACCTAAACGAAACCCCGTTAAGACCAATAAAGGCAGCCGGTTTGAGGCGCGCGCGTACCACAAAATGCCGTAAATGCGCGCCGCGCGGCTTTCGGATAAAAAAAGCTTTTTGACAAAAGGCGTGTTTTCCGTTAAGACATTTTGCCAAACCGATTGGCTTGAAGGCACACATTTATCGTTTATGGGCAAATTTCCCTCGCAAACACTTTCTGCCCGCGTTAAATTTTTGAACCCCAACCTTGTTAAGATCCGATAAAACGCTTCTATCAATGTGCCATTATATCCGATTAAGCCTTTTAAAAAGGGCGACATCAGCACAAGCGTTGAAATCGTTAAGACAAGGCGTGCCGAAAAATCGGGCAGTTCTTTTGATAGCCACGGGCGCACCACGCTCATCATTAACGCTATCACGGCATACAAGACAACCGAAAACAAAAAAATGCGCATAAACCAACTCTTAAACAATTCGCGCCATAATTTTTCCTCCGTCAAAGCGACAACGTTTTTCTTGGTGCCGCGGTTGATGTATTCGCGCCAACTTAAGGGCAAAACTTTGTTTAAGATTTTATAAGCTTTGTCAGCAGATTTTATCATCAGCGGCGTTAAAAACGTTGTGACAACCGAAACCGCCACAATAATCGGATAAACAAAGCTATCCAAAACACCAAGTTCTCGCCCTAAGGTGGCAATAATGAAGGCAAATTCACCAACCTGCGCCAAGGAAAAACCACCCTCAACCGCCGTTTTTAAGTTTTGCCCCGATATGGCAAAGCCGAAAACGGAAAACGTTACCTTGCCGATAATCACAACAAGCGTGATGATCAAAATGGGGTAAGCATAAGTGACAAACATCAAAGGATCAACCATCATACCAACGCTTACAAAAAACACCGCGCCAAAAAAATCTTTTAAAGGTTTCATGACCGTTTCAATGCGTTTTATCACGCCGGTTTCGGATAAGACCGAACCCATGACGAAAGCGCCTAAAGCCGACGAAAAACCCGAATAAACCGCAATAAACACCATGGATAAACTTAAGGCAACACTTAAAAGCAAGAGCATTTCATCATTTAATAAAGGGTTTATTTTGTTCAGTGCTGTCGGGACAAGGTAAATGCCCGCGATAAAGCATAAAACCAAAAAGAACATCAGCTTAAAGGCGCTTAAGCCTAACGCCTCGCCGTTAATGTTGTTGCCAAGCGCGATGGTGGGCAATAAAACCAAAAGCAAAATGCCCATCATATCTTCTATGACCAAAACGCCGAAAACAAGGTCCGTAAACTTTTGTTTTTGAATGCCCAAGTCATCAAATGCTTTGATAATGATTGTGGTTGATGACATGGAAATCATGGAGCCCAAAAAGAAGCTGTCTGTGGCGCTCCAAGATAAAAACAAGCCCGTATAATGACCTAAAAAAAGCAAAAGAAATATGTTAAGCGTGGCAGTCATGGTGGCTGACTTGCCAACACTTAATAATTTTTTGAAGCTAAACTCCAACCCTAAACTAAAAAGCAAAAAAATGACACCGATGTCCGCCCAAATCAGCAAATTTTGAGTATCTGAAACGGTGGGTAAAAAATGAAGATAAGGACCTGCTAGAATGCCTGCAAGCAAGTAACCCAACACCATCGGTTGTTTAAATTTTCTGAAAATAAGTGTGATGACGGTGGCATAAACCGTAATCAGCGTTAAATCGGCAATAAGAGGATGAAGCCCGTGCATTTGTTTTCCTCATTGTTCAACTGCTGATAAGATAAGGGCTTATTTTGATATTTCCATAACAAGGCACAAAAAAACGCCCCGAAGGACGTTTTTTTATTTACAACGTGAGATAAAGCTTCAAAAGTAAAGCAAAGACTATCCAACATAAGATGATGCCGAACAGCTTGATATACCACTTTGTTTTTACTTCCTCGTCTTGCCAAAGAAGTAAAACTAACGGGCTCACAGCCAACACCGTTAAAGACATTGAGAAAAAGACTCTTACCAGGGTACTCTCTGTGATAAGAATAACAACATTTCCGGCAATCAAAAGGTTGTTGATGGCTGTGATGATCATTGTCAGAATCGCAAGCCCCGCGAGAGAGGCGAAAAAATATCGCCATGGCACTTTCTCCTTTTCTCCCAACTTCATGAGCAGAACCAGAACAATTGCCGCGTTTCCAAAGATAGCAAGGAAAATTACTCCCCAAACATAATTGACACTTAAACCGACAAGAAACATCACAAAGCCTACAATCAGCGATTTGATAGACATTTCTCCCAAACTTTTCAATAATTCTTTCATAATTTTTAATTTATTTGTGACACAATAATTTTATTATGGATTGAATTTTATTCTTTATTTTCCGTTTTGTCAATAAAAATAAGACAAAGGCTTTTTAATACAAAAAAACGCCCCGAAGGACGTTTTTAAGGGATTTTACATAGCAATATAAAGCCCACAAAACAAGGCAAAAGCTATCCAACATAAGATGATACCTAAAAGCTTTACATACCACTTTGTTTTTACTTCCTCGTCTTGCCAAAGTAGCAAAACCAACGGGCTCAAGAAAAGCGTTGTTAAATACATCGGCAAGCAGATTTGTACAAAGGGATTTTTTATAACAATACCTAACTTTGCAAGCAAATGAGTATCCATTGCGCCAATGACGAAGGTTAGGAGCACAAGCCCTACCAAACTGAGGTAAAAATAACGCCACTGCGTGGTATTATCCGTGGCTTTCCATTCTTCCCAATCTTCTACAAAAAAGACAAACAGTAACAAGGCTATAACCGCTTCCCCTGTTATTCCAAAGGCTGCCATTGGTTCAAAACTTTTGAGACCTAGAACGGCAAGAAACATCACGAAGCCTAAAATCAGGCATTTCATGGATATTTCTTCCAAATTTTTCAATAATTCTTTCATAATTTTACATTTTATTTGTGACACAATAATTTTTTTAAGGATTAAACTTTATTCTTGATTTTTGGTTTTGTCAATAAAAATGGAACAAAAGCGCTTGAACACAAAAAAAACGCCCGAAAGGACGTTTTTTAAGTTTACAATGCGGCAAGAAGCCAATGACATAAGCCAAAAATCAGCCAACAAAGAGGTATACCAAAGAAAACCAGGGCTTTCTTGTTTTCTACCTCCCCTTTGGGGAATATCAACAAGGCAAAGGGCGCCAACACTAAAAGCAAAATATGGAAAGACGTGCCCAAGACAGGAGATGTCAGTGATATACCACATTTTGCCAATATGGCTGTGCCGTAAGCCATAAAAAACATGTGCCAAAGCACAAATAAGATGACTAACGCAAGACCCTGTATCACGGCAATCAGCTTTTCAATCATGCCCAAGAAGAGAAAGAGCAGAAAGAATAGGAGCGCAACTCCGCCAAAAATCGTGTTAAAAGGATCTCTTAGCAACATCAGGCTTAAGATGAACATCACAAACCCAATGATTAATGATCTTTGAGCAATATTAAATAAATTCTTCATAATAATTGGAAATTAAAAGTTGAACAATAATTTTTAGAATGTTCGCAATTTACTCTTTATTATTTTTTATGTCAATCAAAATTTGGATAAATGCGCATTCACAAAAAAAACGCCCCGAAGGACGTTTTTTGAGTTTACAAGGCACTATAAAGCCCCCAAAGCAAGGCAAAGACTATCCAACAAAAGATAATGCCGAACAGTTTAATATACCACTTTGTTTTTTCCTCTTTTTTATGCCATAGAAGCAAAACTAACGGGCTCAAGAAAAGCACTGTTAAAGAGATCGGCATGCAAAATTGTACCATAGGATTGTCTGTAAAAAAGACAACACCATATTTTGCAAACACAGGTTTAGTGATGACGGCTATCATCATGACCAGAATCACAAACCCTATGAGACTGGCGAAAAAATATCGCCAAGGAAGAAACTTTTCCACTGTAGCCACGGACAGGAACAAAAAAAATGCCGTTGTTCCCATGAGACCGAGAAAAATCATTCCTCTGGAATCTTGGAGAAGAAAGCTCGCAAGAAACATCACGAAGCCTACAACCAACGATTTGATGGACATTTCTCCCAAATTTTTCAATAATTCTTTCATAATTTTCATATTTTATAGTTACACAATAATTTTTTTAAGAATTAAATTCTATTTTTCATTTTCCTTTTTGTCAATAAAAAAATGTGGGCAAAAGCGCTTGAGACTTTGCAAAAAATATCCGCGGCGCTAAACTTTGCCTTACGTGATAAGGAGTTATGATGAGCCGGATTGTCGGGGTGCTTCTGCCCCTGCCTTTTCAAGATGTTTTTGATTACACCGCCGATGATGATGTTTC
>CANRJO010000070.1 GCA_947630965.1 uncultured Alphaproteobacteria bacterium | reverse complement strand
CTTTCACGCAAAGAATCTTCATATTCTTTTTTAGAGCGCACAAAGTCCGTATCATCAATACGGAGCAAAAATTTGCCACCCATTTTTTTTGCCCATAACCAGTTGAACAACGCGGTGCGCGTGTTGCCGATGTGCATGTGTCCCGTAGGGCTCGGGGCAAACCTGACTTTTAATGTGTTCATTTTTTTATTCCCTTTTCTTGAGCCACATCATAAAGATTTCATTTTAAATTTCAACGAAAAAATAAGTTATTGCGCTAAAAGCTTGTCCTCGGCGTTTTTTTCAGCCGATTCCGTTAAGGCGGCAAAGTCTTCCAAAAACCAAACCATATCTTCATCGGCTTCCATAATCATTTGATAAAAACGGTTGCGATAACTCACCAAAAGCGAGCTTTCACCGATTTTAAGGTCTATGATTTTGGGCTGATTTTCAACTTCTTCAAGCTTAAAGGAAACATCAATATTCGAAATCTTCTCGGTTCTAAGGCTTTCGGGCAGGTCAATGCGGCAAAAAACATCTGTAAAATTGCCACTCGGAATGGTTGAAAGAATTTCAAAATTCAGGCCCTCCGTGCCGAAATCAAGCGGATAGCCTTTGTAAACACCAATCACATAACGCGGAAACAGAGCAAGATAAGTTTGCTTTTGTTCCTCGGTCATTTGTTTGAAATATTTCCCCATTACAAAGCGCGCCAGATAAGGCATATCAACGTTTTTTTGAAACATATCATCTAAAACGGCATATTTTTCTTCCAAGTTTGGGTTGCCTAACGCCTCAATCAGGCGGTAACCCGTTTGGTTGATAAAATCTTTCGCCTTGTTTGCCGAAACAGGCGCACCATGCGCGGCAAAGCTCAAAAAACAAGCCATACAAATTGCTGTTAAAAACGTTAAAAAACACTTCAATTTCATCTTAAATGCCTTAACCTGTTACATTATTTTGATATTTTAACACAAAACGGTTAACAAACTATGGAGAGGATAATTCACAAATGCCGCTTTTTGAAGACCACATTTTGACAAATGTTTTTGACCGCCTGAAAACTTACGCATTCTCGGATATTTTTTTGCCGATTTTTGCACTTATTTTGCTTTCGCTATTTGTGTTGGCAAGAGTTTTACGCCTTTATCTTGCAACAAGTGACTATAAACTTGATACTGCTTACAAACAAGACTCTTCCGCTTCTTCCATAAAATCTTATTTACCTGGTATTTTTGTTTTAGCCTTAACCCAACTTGTTTACATTTTTATTTTATGGCAAACAAACATCGGCATTTTTTCAAATTATGATACCATGATTTACTCATTCGGTTTGGGTACTTGGCAACAATATGGTTTTGCACGTCGCTTTAATCCATTGGTGTTTCTAGATTTGACCTTTTTGTTCGGCATCACGCATCATCCCATTGTGCTTAATCTTTACATTTTATGTGTGCACGCTTTGGAGCTTTGGCTTTTATATAAGTTTTTTGATTTCATCAAGCCACAACAGCGTTTAATATTGCTCGGGGTTTTCTCGGTTTTACCCTCCACTTTATGGACGCTTCCGATCAATTTTACCGAAAGGTGGATGCTGATTGAAATTTTATTAAGCTTGCTTTGCTTTAAAAATTTTCTTAAAACGCGCCGTTTTCAAAGTGTTTTGGGCTTTTTATTTTGGGCGAATGTCGCTTGTTATGTGAAGGAAACATGCTTTTTGTTTTATGTGATGCTTTTTATTTGCCTGTTATTATGGCGCATTTATCAAAACGATATTGTGCTGGCGTCTTTTTTGCACCCCGTGCGATGTATACAAAAGATGCCTTTGGAATTTTTGCTTGGGCTGTCTTTGTTAATCTGGTTTATACAATATCTTTTTATTTGTATTGATTTTTCCTCAAATCCATACCTTTTAACCAGACAAACGGATATTGCAGGCATTCTGGAGCTGTATAAATTTGAATTAGCACTCACGCTTATCAGCATATTTTGTATTTTCTTCAATAAGAACATTTCAGTTTTTAACAAATTGATTTTTACAGCTCATATTTTAAGCTTGTTCTTTATTTTATTTGTCTTAAAGTTAATCGGCGTTAATTATTTATATGGCATATCATATTATGTTTATGTTCCCATGGCGTTTATTTTGATGAGCTTAGGCTGTGTTAAGAAAAATTTTGTTTTTTATTTATGGATAAGTTTGAGTCTTTTCGCCACCCTTTTTATCAATAAAGAAGTTTTTGAACATCAACAGGGAAAATTTAACCTTGAAATGTCTGAATTTGTCAAAAAGATACATGACACCAACCTCATCATAGATTCTTACCCCTCAAAGGCATGGGGAGGCAAAAAACAAGAGATATCTTATCTTTCAGCCTTTTATGCTTCCTTTCGTAAAACTTTTTCAAAACAAAATGTCAAAGTTAAATTTAAGCTCCTTGAAGATTTTCTGCCAATTTTGCAAAGAGATGACTTAATATTTACCGACAAAGTAGAAAAAGGTGATTATGTCTTAATCAAGAAAAATATGGACGGTCAGATTGTTACAGACATAACGGCGGATTATCCGCGGCAAAAACTTTTTGAAAACAGATTTTATCTGATTTACCGGATAACGGAAGCCCCTCAAAAAATAAAATTAAAAGAAATTCGTAAAATCTCCGAATAACACAGCAAGACACTTTGAAATTTAAATTTGCTCAAGGTACCGACTATAGGTGTTTTACTATAGCAAAAAAAGGTACCTTAAAAAATTGGGCTTGTCAAGCTCTAAAACCCGCAGTTTTGTGTTGGTTAATTCGTTGCATTTAAAGGTACCTTATTTTTGATGTGGTTCGAGGAAATGCGTCCGCGTGCGGACGCAAGGTATAGAAAGGGAAAAAGAAGATGCGATATGTGTTGATTTTGTTGGCTTTATTATTTACAAACGTTGCAAATGCGATGGATTGTGAAAAAGTGCCGGATTGTGAGAGTTTGGGGTATTCTAACCAAAATGACCCGAATTGCAGCGATGATGGTTATATGTACTGCCCCTTTAATCACGATTATAAAAAATGTGTTCAATACGATTGCGCCAAACTTGGCTTCACGGAATCCGACAAAACATTTTGGTGTGCCGAGATTGTCAACTGCAAAGGCAATCCCAAATATACGGCTTGCAACTGTCTTAAGCCTCGTTGCGACATCGGGGATGTGTTTTATGCGGATGGTTCGTGTGGTGATGTTAAAGATTATACTGAAGATAAAGTTCCCGTTGGCGTGGTTTATGACACAAATTGCGCCGGTGGTGGCAAGGTAATTAATTTGCATAATTTAGGGAGAATAGCCAAAACCTTGGATTTTGATCCTGAAAATCCGTATTCTAAAGCTTTGGGCTCTTTTCATTGGGGATATTATGCCTATGATGTTCCGGGTTTGACGAATTATGGTGCGGAACTTGTTGATAAATTGAAAGCCTATGATCCGGACTTGTATGATGGTCAAGGAAATACAGCCACGATTCTGGCGGCAAAGGCACCTGATTGTGATAAGCAAAAGGATACGAATGATTACTATATATATTGTGTTCCGCACGCCGCTCGGGCGGCACATGCTTTTTATCCACCAAATGTTGATAAGCAAAATTCGATTGTGGGACAAGGGAAATGGTATTTGCCTGCGGTTGGCGAACTGATGGATTTGTATGGTTATGATAACAGCCTTATAACCGCCAATGATGGAATATCAGGCGCAACGGGAAAGACGAAGACGCTTGTCAACAACACGCTAAGGGCTTTGAAAGATAAAAATGTGCAAGCTGAAGAGTTGACGGAAGCTTATTACTGGTCATCGACAGAGTTAAAAGAACAAATTTCATGGTTAATCCATATTTCAACCGGTGACAGGCATCCTGCCCAAAGAAAAGATTTTAATTTTGTCCGTGCGAGCTTGGCGTTTTAAAGCAAATCCTTATTCTTGCATACAAACATAGGAACGCGGATAATGAGGTGATTAGAGTGATTTTGAGCTCAAAAGTACCGCAGTGTACATAAACGTACATGAGGACACTTTTGAGCTCAAAATCGCTCTAGGCGCCCATTAGACGCGTTCCCGGCTCTAGATGAGCGGTTATACGCATTCCCCCGCCACAAGTTTTTTAATAAGGGCTAACGCTTCCTCTACCTTTTCGCCCTTGGGCCCACCCGCCTGCGCCATATCTGGTCTTCCACCACCGCCGGTGCCACCAACAACAGGTGCCGCGGCACGGACTAAATCCACAGCGGAAAATTTGGACATCAAATCAGGCGAAACACCCACAACAAGCGAGGCTTTGCCCTCATCATTTGAGGCAAGCGCCACAATACCTGATCCCATGGTTTGCAAGACCTCGTCCACAAAAGCTTTGAGCTCTTTGGGATGCACACCAGGCACAACACGCGCGGCAAACTTAATGCCGTTGACAGTGCCGATTTTATCTTGATTATCCGCGCTCTTATGGCTGACAAAAGTCTTTTTCAAATTAAAAATATCTGCCTCAAGCTTTTTCTTTTCTTCCAACAGGTTATTAATGCGCGTTTCCAAATCATTGATATTGGTTTTCAGATTAACTGAAATACGATGAAGCTTATCTTCAATATCTTGCACAAACTTTTCGGCGCCATAACCCGTCACACACTCAATACGCCGAATGCCCGCGCCAACCGCCGATTCGGAAACAATGTTGAAATAGCCGATGTCGCCTGTATTTTTAACATGCGTGCCACCGCAAAGCTCTTGCGAATAAACACCATCCGCATTTTCCATACGCACCACGCGCACTTCATCGCCGTATTTTTCGCCAAAGAGCGCCATCGCACCGCTGTTGACCGCCTCGTCCTTATTCATCAAAACCGTGTTGACTTTATAATTGCGACGAATGGAAGCATTGACCATATCTTCCACACGGCGGATTTCTTCAGCCGTAATTTGTTTGGGGTGCGAGATGTCAAACCGCATGCGATCAGGCGCAACCAAAGAACCTTTTTGCGCCACATGCTCGCCCAAAATGGTACGCAACGCCTTATGCACCAAGTGCGTCACGGAGTGATTGGCGCATGTTTGCGCACGCTTAACGGCATCAACCTCAAAGGTGGCATTTTGCGAAACACT
>CANRJO010000069.1 GCA_947630965.1 uncultured Alphaproteobacteria bacterium | reverse complement strand
TGATATTTAAAAGGGGCTTGTTGGGCAAGCGCGTTGCCGCCAAGCGTACCGGCATTAAAACAATCACTTTCTTCATGGTCTTTCCTTTCTTTTTATGGAAAGTATTTTGAAAGCTTTGCCTTAAAATGCAACAATTTATATCTTTTCATCAACAAAAAAGCTTGCTAAAAGGCTAAGATGGGGCGGACGGGCTTTGCATCACCACCTGAGCCATCCATGGTAATTCCCCCTTCTGCGGTTCCTCTTGGGTATAAGAGAACGGCCAGATATCTATTCCCATCTGAATAACTTGACGACCATTGGTAATGATCGTATTCGGTCAGCAAATCAACTTGAACTTTTTGATTTTTAAGAGCTTTTAGCGTCTGATCCACTTTGTTCCGAACATCAGGTGTTGCATTGTTTTTTATAACCCACCACTCTGTTGTTTCCGCATTGTTGCTTTCTTCTAATTTGCTCATATCCGAATTCCATTCCAAAACAATCTCGCCGACCGAGGGCATATACCATTTGCCTTGCCCTGTGATAGGATTTATCGGCTCAACATCAGGTGGATAAAAATTATGCGCCGCCAAAGCCATGGTGGCTTGGCAGTTCTTGTTATAATCTAATGTCTTTTCTTTATAAACACTATTTAAACATTTTTCATTTGTCGGCTTGGTGCTGATTAAAATTTCTGTGTTTTCAAGACCTGCAAAAGCATGAGAACCAGGGCTTTGAAGAGCACTAATTAACTCTTGAGCAGAGGCGAAGTCTTTCATTTGTGGCTTAACATTATAAAGCCCGAAATGCGGCTCCCTTTTGCTTTGCCCGAAAGGATTTTCTGGATTAAAATTATCATTTTCATCAAATGTTAGTTCGTGCAGGCTGACAACTTTGCCGTGACGACCTTCGTCTGTCACATAAAACACGACGCCAACAGGGGTTTTAGTGTTGTCATAGTCTGTGGCGTAACCGCAAGTGCCGTTATCATAAAAAACATCGCCGACTTCGCAAAGCGCTTTGCATGCCGTAAATTTTTCGTTGCCTTTGCACTTTACGATTTTGCCGCACCAAGATGATTTGTCGGATTCTGTAAAGCCGAGCGCAGCACAGTTGTACTGCACGCAGGCTTTATATTCCTTATCAAAAGGGCAATACATATAACCGTCCTCTGCACAATTCGGGTCTGATTCGGTAGAATACCCTAACTCTTCACAAGTCGGCACCTTCTCACAATCCATAGCACTTGCCGTGCCAATCCATAACAAACCCAACAAAATCAACATGTATCGCATTTTCTTTTTCCTTTCTTTTACTTGCAATAGACACTTCATTGTCATCCCGAACAGCCCATTGTCATCCCGAACACCCCATTGTCATCCCGAACTTGTTTCGGGATCTCATCAAAGAGATGCTGAAACAAGTTCAGCATGACATTTGGTGGCTGTCGAATCGCATCAAAAAAAAGGTACCTTTAAATGCAACGCGTTAACCAACGCAAAACTGCGGGTTTTAGAGCTTGACATCCCCAATTTTTTAAGGTACCTTTAAATTGCTATATTGAAGAGGGCGTTTTCTAGAATGCTAAAATCGGTCGGATAACGATTTGGGAATGATTATATTTATAAGCTCTGTTTAGCGCGCCACTATAATAGTTAAATTGCAGATCCCATTTTTGATCTTCTTCAGTGATTGAACGAATAAAAGAATCGTCCCTATTTGAATAAATTGTTACGTTGATACCTTTGTCTTTCAAAAGGGACAGTGTGGCGTTGACTTTGTCTCTTATAACACCGTTAAAGGATAGTTTATTCTCTTGAACATCATAACCGAACATCTCAAAAAGCTCGCCCAACGCTGGCAGATACCACCGACCTTGACCAACTTGAGAATCGTTTGGTAAAGTATGAGGCGGATAAAACGAAAGAGCCGCTTTGGCAGCCGTTGCATGGCAAAACATGTTATATTCTTTTGTATTTCGCTGAAATTCAGTTTTGCAACGGGAGTCTGTCGGTGAAGAAAAATCGGCGGCGATTTGTGTGTTTTTTTGACCAAGCCCGCTGTCAGCACCATTTTGAAGATATTGTGAGATATAAGAGTCTTTGGAGTAGTTTTTTATCTCTGGAATATCTGTACCATACAATCCCCAAGGAAAATTATGATTCGCCCCTTCATAAGGGTGTTCCGGGTCAAAATTAAGATTTTCATCTGTGGTTAAATCGTGCAGATTCACAACTTTACCGTGCGCACCATTATCTTTAAGCCAAAACACAACACCGACTGGTTCCGGCGCGGAATTTGGCTCATACTGATTAGCTTTGCCACAAGTTCCGTCCGCATAAAAAACATCGCCGACTTCGCACATATTTTGACAAAGTGTCATGAGGGGATTGCCTTGACATTTGATGAGCTTATTGCACCAAGACGTTTTGTCGGATTCTGTAAAGCCGAGAGCAGCACAGTTGTACTGCACGCAGGCTTTATATTCCTTATCAAAAGGACAGTACATATAACCGTCCTCTGCACAATTCGGGTCTGATTCGGTAGAATACCCTAACTCTTCACACGTTGGTACCTTTTCACAATCCATCGCACTTGCCACATTTGCAAACATCAAGCCCAATAAAATCAACACATATCGCATTTTCTTTTTCCTTTTCTTCTCTTGCGTCCGTAGGCGGAGGCACTTTCTCGAATCGTATCAAAAAAAAGGTACCTTAAAATGCAACGCGTTAACCAACGCGAAACTGCGGGTTTTAGAGCTTGACAACCCCTATTTTTTAAGGTACCTTTTTTTTGCTCTATTGAAGCAACAAAAAACGTCCATTTTGAAATGGACGTTTTTTGTTAATAAGTTCTATTGTTGTCTTGGACTCTTCGCTAAAGCTCAGAGTGACGTTGAGGGGCTTTCTTGCTCGTAAGTTTTGCGTTTATCGCAAAACTAACTCGCTTCGGTCACCGCTCTGTAACGCTTGCTTTGGCGTCTGTCGCCGCCTTGCAAGCTAACATACGCGTGATATCGCCTAAAAAACAACAATTACTTTTGTTGTTTTTTAGGTTCTACGTTTTTTTTATTTTTGCTCACAAGCTGAAGGAATGCGGTTATATACCTTTCAAAAGATATGCACTCATTTTCTCTGCAAAGAAGGAGGGATCCGATACGGCCTCGCCTTCGGCAATTTTGGCTTGGTCTAAAATGAGCCGTGAAACTTCCTCAACTTGGGGCTGATTTTGAGAATCGCTTATCATTTCCGAAAGCTTGATAATCAGCGGATGATAAGGGTTGATTTCCAAAATCCGCGTGCTCGCAAAGGCGGTCTGTTGCTGATGGTTGCGCATTAGGCGCTCCAAGTGAATGCTCATCTGCCCTTCCGCCACATTCAACGCTGCCGGGCTTTTCGTGAGCTTTTCGCTGATTTCCACCTTGCCGACTTCCGCTTTAAACAATTCGGTCATAAAGTCTGTCAGCTTTTTCAAGTTGCCCTCATCGGCCTTTTGATCTTTACGTTCAATTTTAAGATCCATATCCGCTTGAGAAATATGTTTCACGGCAAAAGTTTTATATGTCGGGAGCGTTTGCGTCCAAAACTCATCAATCGGGTCGGTTAAAAGCAAAACCTCAATGCCTTTTTCCTTAAATGCCTCCAGTTGCGGATTGTTTCGAAGCGTCGGGACATCGTCGCCGGTGATGTAATAAATGGCTTTTTGCTCGGGCTTTGCGCGCGAGATATATTCATCAAGCGTGGTGAGTTTGTCCGAGTCGTTTGTTGAAGCAAAAAGCGAAAGCGCGGCGACTTCCTCGCGGTTTGAAAAATCTTCATAAATACCTTCTTTGAAAGCCACGCCAAAAGCTTTCCAAAACTTGAGATAATCGTCATAATCTTTGGCGCGTTTTTGTAATTCTTTTAAAAGCCTTGAAACCGTGCCTTGTCTGATTTTTGCCAAAAGCGCGTTTTGTTGAAGCATCTCGCGCGAGATGTTTAAAGGCAAATCAGAGCTATCAATCACGCCTTTGACAAACCGCAAATATGCCGGCATTAAACCCTCAACTTTATCCGATATAAATACCTTGTTCACATAAAGCTTGAGGCTTTGCTGGCGGTCTGGTTGGAATAAATCGTACGGGGCGTTTGTCGGGATATATAAAAGCGCGTTGTACTCAATGCTGCCTTCTGCCTTAAAGTGAAGCGTTAACCACGGATCATCAAAGTTTTTGGAAATATGACGATAAAATTCTTTATATTGCTCGTCGGTAATGTCCGCTTTGTTACGTGTCCAAAGTGCCGAGGCAGTATTAACTGTTTCTTCGCCGGCTTTGCCTAAATCAAGCACAATGGGGTAATCAATATGGTCGGAATAAGTGCGAATCACATGACGTAAGTAAACCGTGTCGGTAAAATCTTTGGCATCGTCCTTGAGCCAAAGTTTAATGTCTGTGCCGTTTGAATCGCGCTTGGCTTTGCTGATTTCATAACCGCCCAAGCCGTCCGATTCCCATTTATAAGCCTGTTCTTCACCGGCTTTGCGTGTGATAATTTCCACCTTTTTTGCCACCATAAACGCCGAGTAAAAGCCAACGCCAAACTGCCCGATCAACTCCACGACCGAGCCGTTATCCTTGGCGTTGTTCACAAAATCAGCCGTGCCGGATTTTGCAATTGTGCCGATGTGGTTGATGAGGTCATCTTCATTCATGCCGATACCGTTATCGGAAATGGTCAGCGTTTGCTCTTTTTCATCCGGCTTAATCAAAATTTTGAAGTTGCCCGATGTTTTGGCAACGTCCGGATTTGTTAAAGCCCAATATTTCAGCTTGTCGCAGGCATCGCTGGCATTAGAAATCAGCTCGCGCAAAAATATGTGCTTTTCAGAATAAAGCGAGTTAATCACAATATCCAAAAGTTTTGCCACCTCGGTTTGAAATTCTCTCTTTTTGCTCATTTTACACTCCTTTTGTTCAATCATTAAGCTTTATATGGGTATTTAATTTGCCCCGCGCAAGGTTCAAATGTAAAATTTTACTTGCTTTTCTTTTCAAAAGGTCTAAAAGTATGGACGAATGATTTTTTTATTAAGGAGATAAATAATGCCTTCAGTTGTAAATGATAGCTGCATTAAGTGCAAAACTTGCGCTTCTGTATGCCCTGTTGACGCTTTTCATGAATGCGATACACAGTTGGTTGTTGACCCCGATGTCTGCATTGATTG
>CANRJO010000068.1 GCA_947630965.1 uncultured Alphaproteobacteria bacterium | reverse complement strand
AAAAAATTATCCCGAAAATTGCTAGCGCAATCTTCGGGACCTTTTTTTTACTGTCCAACTTTCCGGGTACAGTTCATGGAGCGGCTTTTTGTTTTGTGCTTAACTTACGCTGCTTGGGAGCCGTGTTTTGCAGCAAAAATGTTCATTGTTTCAATGACGTAGTCTTGCGCATCTTCTTCCAAGTATGGGTGCATCGGAAGGCTCAGAACCGTTTTGGCGAGCTTTTCGCACACAGGCAAAGAACGTGTGTTCCATTTGGCATAAGCTGTTTGCGTATGCACTGGACGCGGATAGTAAACACCACACGGAATGCCGGCTTCTTTAAGGTAGCTCATCAGTTCATCGCGGTGTTCGCATGTGATGGTGTAAATGGCGCGTGCCGAGCGGCAACCATCCAAAACACGTTGTTTGCCAAAATAAGGTGAAAGCTTGGTGTCATAACGCTTGGCAATGTTTTCACGTGCAACCAATTCCTGATCAAAAACAGTCAGTTTTTGGAGCAAAACGGCGCCTTGGAAAGAATCCATACGGGCATTTAAGCCAAAGCGGATGTTGTCATAACGGTCCGTTAGGCTCATACCATGCACGCGGTGCGAATTCAGGCGTTCAAACTCTTCCTCGCTGTTTGTAAATGTTGCGCCGCCATCGCCATAACCTGCCAAAGGCTTTGTCGGGTAAAACGATGTGGCGGTCATATCCGCAATTGAGCCGGCTTTTTTGCCTTTGTAGGTTGAGCCATAGCTTTGGGCGGAGTCTGACAAAACTTTCATGCCGTTTTCATGTGCAATTTTAATGATTTCATCTAATTCTGCGGGCGAGCCGAAAATATCAACCGCAATCACGGCTTTTAAGTTGAGTTTGCCCTCTTTTTTGACTTCCTCAATGGCTTTGCGCAAGTCATCAGGGTTCATATTAAACGTATCAGGGCGCGAATCAACAAAAATCGGGGTTGCGCCGAGCAAAACAGGCGCTTCGCATGATGCTACAAATGTAAATGACGAAACAAAAACGGCGTCGCCCGGTTTAACGTCCCAAGCCATTAAGGGCAAAATAAGGGCATCGGTGCCTGAGCCGCAAGTTACGCAGTGCTTGACGCCCGAATATGCCGCGAGTTTGGCTTCAAGCTCGTGTGTTTCAGGGCCTTGGCAATAAGCGCCATGGTTTAAAATATTTTCAAGTGCTGCCATAAATTTTTCACGTCCAATCACTTTTTGTGATGTGTTGCAATCAAACAAATTAATGGGTTTTTGAGGTTTGTTTGTCATTTCAAAATTCCTTTCAGTTCAAAACTGAGACCAATCATAAGCCAAAGCGCGCGCTGTTGCAACACACAAAAAATTTCGCGATTGTAACAAAAAAAAGAGTTGGCGGAAATGTTAAGATTTTTAGTTGATTTTATATATAAAACGGCTATATTAAACTCATTGTGTGATCAAAAAGGGAAAAACGCATGAAAAAGTTGTTTGGTATATTGGCAATGACGCTGTTGATAAGCGCTTGCGCCACCAATCCGGACGGCACAAAGCTTGATACATCGGGTGAAACAAAGCTTGAGGCTTATAACCGCGCGATGTTTAATTTTAACTATCAGCTTGATAAAAAGGTGATTAAACCTGTTGCAAAAGGGTATAAGGCTGTGACAAACCAGTTCTTCCGCGATAGGGTGACAAACGTATTTAACAATCTTGAAGAGCCTGCGGATGCCATTAATAATCTGTTGCAGGGTAACTTAAAAGACAGCGGCGTATCGGTAACGCGTTTTGCCGTGAACTCAACGCTTGGGCTTTTAGGTATGTTTGATGTTGCCAAGGGTTGGAATATGCCCCGCAAAAAGGCAGATTTTGACGGTACTATGGCGAAATATTGCGTGCCGGACGGTCCGTTTGTGGTGATGCCTGTTATTGGTCCTTCAACGCCGCGTTATTTGGCGGGTTGGGGCGTAGATTCGCTTGCAAGCCCAACGTTCTGGGCGCTTTATGATGTTGATGATGATGGCGTTCAGGCTGCCGCTTATGGTGCGTATGCCCTCAAATATCTCAACAAGCGCGCTGAAGCGATGACCCTTTTGGACGATTTAGAGAAAAATTCGGTTGATTTTTATACAACCATGAAGTCCGCCTTTATGCAAAATAGGCAAAAATATGTGAGCTTGTGCGGGGCAGAAAAAGACGCCACCGCGCCTAGCTATGACTTTGATTTTGATGAAGATTTTGATGATATGGAAGAATAATTCGTAAAGGAGTAAACCATGAAAAAATTAGTTGTTTTTTTAGCATCTTTCTTGTTTTTCGCTCATGCGTCGCATGCGGCAGTAACCCCTAGTCAGGCGGAAGATTTTATTAAAGAGGTGACCAAAACCGGCATTGAGCAAATTATCAATTCCGATGTTTCACAAGCCGAAAAAGATAAGCGTTTTGAAAAGCTTTTTAACAAGTATTTGGATTTGGATTTTATTGGGCGTTTTGTTTTGGGGCGTTATTGGAAGACATCCACCCCGCAACAGCGCAAAGATTTTATTAATGCGTATCGGGAGCTTAACATCAAAACATGGTCAAAGCGCTTTGATGAATTTAAGGGAAAAAGCTTTAATTTTAACGGTACATCGCCCTCTAATAGTGCTAACCAGATTTTTGTGAACACCACGGTGAATATGGGCGAGGGCGCGCCTGCTAAGGTTGTGTGGCGCGTGAAAGATACTAACGGTGAGCTTAAGGTTGTGGATATTATCATTGAAAACGTGAGTTTGGCGATTACGGCGCGCAATGAATATACCGCTTACATCAAAAAAGCGCCCAATGGTGTTGATGACCTGATTGCAGATCTCAAAAAACGCGGACAATAAAAATTTCAGCTTAACTTTAAGCACGCTGATTTTGCTTGACAGGCGTTGTAATTTGGGCTAAAATAAGGTTATATTATTAATAAAATTAACGAGGGTGTCATGACTAATATCAATCGTTATCTTTTTGCCATGTTCGGTATGCTTTTCTTTGCCGGCGTGGCGCAAGCTCGTGTTTGTTTCTTGCCGGGCGGTGAAGATGAAGCCGAGTTTTGTTTGGATTCGGTGCCTTATTTTGAAAATGCGCTTTGTCCGAATATGGTTCCTTGTGCGCACCCTAAAAAAGGCGCTAATGTTTGTATTGAGTCTGATGGTTCTCAAAGATATGACGATACCTCCCAATGTTGTGAAGATTCGAGTGAATATGAAATTTGCCCTGATGGCTCTAAGTGCGAAAGTGGTTATGCTTGTATTGCAGACGGTTATGAAAGCTGCAAAAAAGGGCATTGCCAATGCCCCGATTATTATGAAGTTTGCGATACAGACCATGGGCAAATTGGTGTAGGCGACTCTTGTAAAGACGGTGACGGCGTGAAATATGCAGAATGCCGTTGTACCGATGAATATCATATCTGTGATAGTAATGCGGTTGGTTCTGGCTCAAGTTGTACGGATGACCGTGGCACGCTTTATACGCATTGTAGTTGCCCGTCTGATTGGTCAACAAGCCGCGATGGTTGTTTGTGCGGTGCGGCAGATGAATGTACAAATTATCCGAACGGTTCAAAGGTTTATTCTTGCAGAGCAAACGGTATGCCAGATTGCGTGTGTGGCTATACCTATAATGCCTCGTACTCGGGTTGCGCAGATGGATGCACGGATGATGAATATGAGTTTGTAGGCTCTATACCGCCTGCCTATATTTGTGAGGATACAATTAGCGGCTTGAAAGGCGTTTGCGGTAAAAATTGTAAGTGCGCGCCGCAAAACTGGGATACGGATTGTTCTTATCCTGATTGTGCCAGTATAGGTTATACGGCTAGAACTTGTCCGGGTGATTGGCTTTCCTGCCCGTATGATTCCTCTAAGAAAAAATGCCTGGGGGGGGGTAATTGATTGCGCCAATTATCCGCTTACAAGAGAGCTTCCTAACGCTAGCTGTTCAAGTTGCTCAGATGATAAGGGCATGCATTATGTATGCACGTGTAACTCGGGTTATTCTTTGGTAAATGGTCAGTGCGTGGAAGAAGCAAAATGCCCCGACGGCTATAGCACTAAATATCAAAGTTTGGAGGATTGTACCGGTTCTGGCTGTTACACCTATAGTTATGTTACAGTTGGTGATAAGAAATGTGGTAAGTGTGATTCTACCCGTCCTCCGGTACAACGTGTGGTATCTGACAATAATGCAACATGCGTTGGTGAATGGTTAATGTGCAATGAGGAGAAGAAGTGCTCAGAATGGGAATGCGATCCCGGTACCACCCTTATAAACGGAGAGTGTGTGGGCGAGTTAAAGACCTGTCCAGACGGGTTTAGCTTGAACTATACAAGTGTTGCAGACTGTGGCAGTAATCCGAGAGGTTGGATATTCCAAGTCTTGGGTGCGTTAGACGGAAAACTGTGTGCCAGATGTATGGCAAATATTTGTACAGGTTCATATAAAACAGAAGCGCAATGTACCGCAAGTGCCGGTCTTAGACAATCATGCACGATATCTGGTCTTGCACATGGCTATGCCGGTGATGATGGTTGCTACACGTGTAATTGTGTCGATACTTGTCCGAGCGGGTACAGTACGGCTTATCAGAGCGTGAACGATTGTGGCAAATATCCCAGTGGTTGGGACTACGAAACCTCTGGTACGCTCAATGGTTTGAACTGTGGTAGGTGCACACCACAAACTTGTCCGTATTCATATAAAACAGCATTAGATTGTACTAATAATCCTCCCAGTGATCATTACCGTTGCACACCATCGGGCTCTGTGAGAGGTTATTCCGGTGATACGAGTTGTTACTATTGTGACTGTGATCTTTGCCCATACGATTGCTCTAACTGTGGCGGTCCAGCGTGTTCAGACGCAAGTATGTATGGTCGTTGTAATTGTAGCATTCTTTCCTTACCGTGACTCTGAACAGCGTGAAGAGTCTAACTCCTCCCTCCGTCATCCTGATGACAGGAGGGAGGAAGGATCCAGTTGGAAAATATAGCTAATTTATTCCTGGATCCTTCACGAATGGCTTTTGGGCTTTCTAGCTCATAAGTTTTGCGTTTAGCGCAAAACTAACTCGCTTCGGTCACCGCTCTGTAACGCTTGCAGCGGTGTCTATCGCCCTCTGTCACTCTGAACAGCGTGAAAAATAGCTTTATTTTTTGCTTGCATTTAAATTTTTTTAAGTGTATAAAGGCTCCCGAACGAGCGGTTCGGGCATTTGGCATTGCCTTGGCTGCTTATGAGTTAATCCCATTTTGGAAAGGATTTGAAAATGCCGAAATTGAAAAGTAAAAGTTCCGCCAAAAAGCGCTTTAGCGTTACCGGAACAG
>CANRJO010000067.1 GCA_947630965.1 uncultured Alphaproteobacteria bacterium | reverse complement strand
GCACTTGCTTCGCAAGTCCGTCCTTGCCCGATACCATTAAAAAACGCCCCTCAGGGCGTTTTTTAATGGTGCCGCTGGCAAGAATCGGACTTGCGACCCCGTCATTACCAATGACGTGCTCTACCACTGAGCTACAACGGCGGTTTTTGTTAAAAACTGCCTTACCATACACAAACCGGATTTCAAAATCAACTGTTTTTTTCAAAAAAATTGCCTTCTTGTACAGAATCTTGATAATTGTTTGATTTTAAGTGTTTACAAGCCTGAAAATTCTTTATAAAATCGCCTCAAATTAATACATTTAAAGGTTTGAAGATGCCTATTGATCATAACTCATCATCACGCTTGCCCGAGTTTTTGCAAGATTTGCCGGAGACGTCCGCGCCGGATTCAAAACCTCGGGGGCATGGTTTGCGCAAGCTCTCGGTCCTGATTGTTTTGGTTTGGCTTGCGTTTATAATCATTTATCTGCGCAACGCTTTCGGGTTTGAAAATTTGGGCGCGCTGTTGCCCTCTGAATTTGCCATTTTTTTGGCTTGCGCCCTCATTCCGCCCGCTATACTCATTTTGCTTGTGGCGCTTATCGGGCAGGCCTTGGCTGCCCAAAAACAAGCGGCACTTATTGAGAAAAACCTCAACCGCATTTTGCTTGGCGGGCATGAAAATCTTTTGGCGGAGGCTTTGAGCAAGTCGCTTAAAAAAGAAGTCAACGCCCTTACGGAAAGCGCCGTCTTTTTATCCCAACAAACCATTGTTTTGAAAAACCAAATTAATGCCAAAGCCGCGGATTTTGCCCAAACAAACGAGCTTTTGGAAACATTTTTAAAAACCGGGCTTTCCAAATTTAATGACGGCACCGCGAATTTTGCGGAGCAATGCCGCCAAGCCGCCATTAAGGCAGATGAGGCTTCCGCGCTTTATTTGCAACGGATTGAAAACCTTAAGGATACCGCTCGGCTCTTAAACCGCGAATTGGAACCTTTGTTGGCGCAAACGGCCGCCGCCGCGCAAGATTTGAAGCAGATTTTAGATGAAAGCCACAAACGCATGGACGCACATCAGGCGGAAGCGCAGGCTTTTGCGGAAGCTTCGCGTTTAACCCTTGAAAACGTGAGCCGTACTTTAAACGAACAATCCGGCAAGCTTGAGAAAATTTACCGGCGCACGGCGGATAACTGCAATGAAGTGTATAAACGCTTGGACAGCGGCATTTCGCACATTGAAAACAGCCTGAAAGCACAGCAAAAAACTGCGCAGGTTCAATCTGCGCTGTTGGCGGAAAAGTCTGATAAAATGGGCGAATACGGGCGTTTAATCAACATGGAAGTTGCCGCGATGGTGGAGCGTTCCGCCACGCTTGACAAGAACGCCAAGGCGCAAATCAACACGCTTTCCGCCGCCGGGCACAAAATTGAGCGCATTTTGGACGGCGCGAACAACAGTTTGGAGCAAAAATCAGCGCGCGTAATTGGCAACATTGAGAAAATCATCCAAAATTTGGAGGCGGAGCTTCAGAAAATGGCGGGCTTTATTCAGTTTACCGAAAATAAAAACACCGAAATCAAATCTGCTGCCGAGAAAATTACACGTCAAATCGGGCATATCAGCGCTGATTTGGGGCAAAAGGCCGATGATCTTAAAAATCGGTCCATTGAGGCTATTGATAAGTTTAATGAAGTGAGTGGCGTGATGAACCAAAATGCCCAGAGCATGACGGAAACAGCGGGCGCCATGGTTGCCAAAGGGCGCGAGAGTGCCGAGGCGCTTGCCGCGCAGGAATCCGCCGTCAACCGCACGGCGCAGGAGTTGCGTCTTGCCGAACAGCAGATTGTGAATGTCGGCAACGTCTTGCAAGAATCCGCCGAGCAAACAGGCACCGTTTTGGAAAAATATAAAAAGCAACTCGGCAACTTGAGCCAAACCTTGCGCGAGCGTGCCGAAAAGCTTGATCAGAGCCGCTTGCTCCAAGAAGAAAATCTGCGCGCCTTCCAGGAGCAGATTGAAAACGCCACCTTGCAAAATTTTGTGGCGGAATCGCAGTCCATGATTGAAAATTTGGAAAATCTGGCGGTGGATTTCAACCGCTTTTTGAACAAAGATGATGACGAGCTTTGGAAAAGGTTTTACGGGGGCGATCACGCCGTTTTCGCGCGCCATGTTGTCAAAAACCTTAAGCGCGGTCAAATTACCAAAATTCGACAGGCATACGAAAAAGACACGGCTTTCCGCGTGATTGCCGACCGCTACATGTCCGCCTTTGAGCAGCTTTTATCGGCGGCGCAAAAGACGGAGGCGTCATCGGCTTTGCTTTCCATTCTTTCAGGCTCGGACATTGGCAAAATTTATTATGTTGCTGCGCGGGCTTTGGGGCGTATGGACTAAGTTCATGAAAAACCCCTTTGCCGATAAAGTTTTGATGGCGCCGATGGCGGGCATTACCGACAAGCCGATGCGACAGATTGTGCGTCAGGAAAGCCCGAAACATTCGGTTGTGGTTTCGGAGATGGTTGCCATTAACGCACTTTCGCGCAAAAATGCCAAAACTTACCGCATTGCCGATGTGCGCGATGAAAAATATGATGTGATTGTGCAGCTCGTGGGCGCGGATCCCAAGCTTTTTGCCGATGCCGCGCAACTGGCGCAAGAGCTTGGCGCCGCAGGCATTGACATCAACATGGGTTGCCCCGTGCGCAAAATTATTTCAAGCGGTGCGGGCTCGGCGTTGCTTCAAAATACCACTCTTGCTGCCAAAATCATTGAATCAACCGTTCAGGCGGTAAAGCTGCCCGTGAGCGTGAAGTTCCGCAAAGGTTGGGACGCCGCCACCTCCAGACCTGCCGAGTTTGCTAAGATGTGCGAGGGTTCAGGCGCGGCGTTTTTGACCGTGCATGGGCGCACCAAGGCGCAAGGTTACACCGGCAAGGCGGATTGGCAAGCAATTGCCGCGGTTAAAAAGGCCGTTCAAATCCCCGTGATTGGCAACGGCGATGTGGTTGACGGCGCAAGTGCCAAGAAAATGCTTGAGGAAACGGGCGCCGATGCCGTGATGGTGGGGCGCGCGGCTTTAGGGGCGCCGTGGCTGTTAGATGAAATCGGGCAATATTTGAAAGGCAAGCCCTTTAAAACGCCTGATGTGGAACAAATTAAGCAGATTTTGGTTCGCCATATGGGGCTTTTGAAAGAATATTATGGTGAAAAGCTTGCATTGCCGCTTTCGCGCAAATATGTTTGTTGGTATTGCAAAAGTTTGCGCGATGCCAAGCGTTTTCGGGAAAATTATATGAAAATAACAGACTTTGAAGCCGCGTTTGCCGCGGTGGAGGCATTTTTTGATAAAGCAAAGGAGTATGAAGCATGAGGATTATTGTCGGTGGCGCAGGGAGCGTGGGACAGAGCATTATCGGGTATTTAAGCCGGAGCGATAATGACATTATTGTCATTGATCCTGATCAGGAGCGTTTGAGCGAAGTGGCGCGCCTTTATGATGTTCAGCCTGTGAAAGGCTCGGTTTCCAACCCCGATGTGCAGGAAAAAGCCGGCGCGGACAAGGCGGATATCTTAATTGCCATGACGGATAATGATGAGGTCAACTTGGTGGCTTGCCAAGTGGCGCATTCGCTTTTCAACGTGGGCAAGAAAATTGCGCGCGTTGACTCGGAATATTTTTTGAGCCCGTTGTGGAACACGCTTTATAATGAGAAAAATCTGCCGATTGATTTGGTGATTTCCCCGAATGCCGAGATTGCGCAAGCCATTTTGCGGCTGATTGCCCTGCCCGGTGCGCGTGAGGTTTTACCGCTTTTGGACGGGCAAGTTTCGGTTGTGAACTTCAAATGCACGGATTGCTGCCCGCTTTTGGGTTTGAACATGCTTGAGCTGCATAAAAAATTTACGGAATTTCAGTTTTCCATTGTTCAAATGGTGCGCAATGGGCTAAACTTTTTGCCTGATGCCGAAGATGTTTTGAAATGCGATGATGAAATTTATTTGGCCGCCAAACGCAAAGATATTTTTGACTTGCTTTACGGCTTTGGCGCCAATCGGAAAGTGAACCGCAATATTGTGATTTTCGGCGCCAATTCCATCTCTTACGACCTTGCCAAGCATTTGGAAGAAAATGATTCCGTGAGCAGTTGCAAAATTGTGACCGGCAATCAGCAATATGCCGAGAAGTTGGCGGAAAATCTTAATGACACAGCCGTCATTTGCGGCGAGATGATGCGTGATGCCATTTTGGAGGCGGCGGGCATTGAAACGGCGGATTTGACCGTGGCGGTCACCGAGCAAGACAAAGATAATCTGTTGGTTTCGCTTTTGGCGCGGCAAAACCACATCTGCACCACAATTTCACTTGTTAATTCAAGAGCTTACGACAATTTAGTGGATCATATCGGGGAAAATGTGATTGTGGATCGGTCAACGGTGACGGTTTCGCGCATGTTGCAAGACATCCGAAAAGCCCCGCTTTCAAACGCTTATTTGTTAGGCCGCGGGTTCGGCGAGGTTTGGGAGCTCAAAATTGCGGCGGATAATATGGCATTCGGGCGCAAAATCAAAGACTTAAAGCTTCCACAAAATGCGCAAGTCTGCCTGATGGCGCGTCAAGATGAAATTTTGTTCCCGGCGCCAACCGAAAAACTCCAGGACGGTGATAAAGTGGTGGTGTTTGTGCCCTCGGCTGAAATCAGAAAAATTGAGAGTATTTTGGGATATTAAGCTTGACATTTTAAAATTTTTAATGTACAATTTATATAATTATTTTTAGAATACTTAACGGAGGAAGATATGAAAAAGTTTGTTATTTTAGGAATTGTGGCTCTTTTAGGCTTCTTTTCCGTTAAGGCGTGGAGCAATGTTTGCTTCCTTTCCGATACTGAATGTCAGCGCGGGCAAACCGCTACGCGTGATAATTGCGGAGATTCTTACGTACATGAATGGAAGCGCCTTGTTTGCTACACATATTCTAATTCTCCAGTGTGCAACGATGACCTCGGTAACTGGTATGATCTTTTGGGTTGCGCGCCTGAATACCCCAACTTAGATAAAGATCACTATTGTTTAGAGGACATGGTCTGTTCGGGCAAGGCTCCCAGACCTGATCTGCACTGTTGCCCTGAGGGCAAGCACCGTTGCCGCGACAAAAACCATGGCGGCAATTGGCACTTCTGTGAAAATAATTCCACAGGTGTCGGCAATATTTGTGAAGATGATCAAACAGATTCTCGCAAAAAATATGAAAAATGCATCTGCGACAGAAGCATTTATAAATATGAGTGTGTTGGTGCTCAAATAAGCGGTTCGGGTGCCTCATGCACGGATGATGAAGGAGATACGTATTACACATCGTGTGAGTGCGCACCAGGTTCCTATGAAATCCTTACCTCCAATATCA
>CANRJO010000066.1 GCA_947630965.1 uncultured Alphaproteobacteria bacterium | reverse complement strand
TGGGATTAAATCTAAAACAAGTATGCCGGATTATTCAGAAGCCCCGAAGTTCTTGCTATTATCAAATGAAGCATGCACAAGATACGGATACCGGTTCATTTACGCTTAAAGAAGGGGCATCGGCTATTTTAACAGCACGCACTATGTTTACAAACATAAAAAAAGAAGAAATAATTTTTGAGGGGACGGCAGAAAAACCCGCGTCATTAACGATTTCAACACCAAAACTTATTGATTCTGGTGGTGAACAAACAAGCGTTAATGTTAAAAACACAAATGCGACATTAACCATAAACGGCACAACCTATGAGCCAACACAAATCGGCACAACGCTTTTATCGGAAGTGGAAATTTCAACAAATTGGAAAAAGGAACAATAACTTTTTGCACGCAACCCGAGGGAATGCGGAGAACAAACAAATCCTTATTCTTACACTTAGCCTGAGGAAAGATGGATAGCGTGTGCAGATAGAGTGATTTTAAGCCCGAAAGTACCGGAGTGTACATAAGAAGTACATGAGGAAACTTTCGGGCTTAAAATTGCTCTAGATGCCAGCTAGACACCTTTCCTAGCCCTTATTTTTTACCAGGCAACCCCGTTGATACACCTATCCGGATAATTTCTGCAATAATTTACATCTTCAGATGTTCCTATACGATGCAAACGCTCGCGTTTGGGACCAAAGTTACCGGCTTCCACACAACCAAAAAGAACTAATGCCAAAAGCAAAATACAGCACTTTTTCATCTCAATTTTCCTTAAAGTCCAAATTTTAAACCACAGTAAATGACAACCAAAATCATCAATTTGGCAATGCGGCGAATCCAAATACTTTTATCGTATTCCGCGGCACTACGCCAAATGCCGAACAAAACCATAATACTGTAAAGAATAAGAACCGCAGCAAACACAAAATAAGCAATCGTATAAAAAAGGATGGCATTATCCATATTCAAAAACGAAAACTTATGCGCGTAATAAAACCCAATAGTTGCGCCTCCTATCTTGTGCAGAAGCAAAGCTTTAAAAATACGAGAAATTAGCGCCAAGGCGAAAATGCACAAGACACCGAATTTCCAAAAAGTTTCTTTTAAGGAAAATTTTCCGTAAACCAATTTGCCAAACATGTAAACGTCCTTTCAGTTTTTGATAAGATAGCACAGTTTTAAGTGTTTGTCATCAAAAATCGGAAATTATGCGAATATATGGTTTGAGCCCGATTTTTTTCTGACATTGTGCGATATATTCATGCGTATCGCGCCAAGTGTTCCAACGGTTTACAAAAGTTTCCGCCGTTTTGACCGAGCGCGAAAGTTGCACTTTGATTGTTTCTTCCAAAAGGCCATACGCCACCGGCTGAATTTTTTCAAACCGAATATGGAGTTTTTTATTGTCATCAAAGAAAATGGCGCCATTTTCCAACAAATAATTAAACTCAATCAAATCCGCCATGCGGTGCGCTTGTGAAAGCAAAGGCTTTGCTCTTAAGAAAAGACGGAAAACCCAAGTGGCGTAAATTTTTTTCAAAGTTTCACCCGAATGTTGCTCATGCATAAAAGCAATGGAAACAGTATTCGCCTTGTGCTCCTCAATAATGTGCCGATAAGCGCCCAAGGCGTCTTTGTATGAGTTATCCGGTCCGAGCGAATGCCCGTTTTCATGCCCAATCACAAAATAATGCTCTGATTCGGTATCAACATAAGCGTGCAACTCGGGCGCAACCAACATATCCAAAAGCTTTTTCTGACGCTCCAAATCCACCGCCGCGCGCACCTGCCGATGATAAACATTGCGCCGCCCGAACCCGCGCTTAACAGATTCTTTATCGCCATTAGGCAGATTTTGCGCCGTGGTAATGCCGCCTCGGCACATAGCGTAATCGCCGGTTAAAAGGGCTAAATCCGCGTCAACCATCGTTTGCTTCACGTCAAGACTGATGTCTTGCTTATAAGTTTGCGCCAAGGGCATTTGCGCGGCAAGTTTTAGAAGATTTTTCTTTGATTCCAAAATCAGCGCCGTGCCTTTGAAGTTATTGAGCCCCACGCGACAACCGAGTGTGTCTTTTGCCACCGCCTCAATGCCTTGATCTTTTAAAATGCGGGCAAGTTCAGGGTTATCATAAACCGTGGCGGTCATTTCATCTTCATAATTTTCGCGCGAGATTGTAAATTCAATGGCGTTTTGTTGCATTTGCGCCCAATGTTTATCTGCCAAAACATCCATTTCAATGTTTTCTTGCAAAAATGCCTGTGCCTGCCAGCCGAGATAATCTTTCAGCAATTCGTCCGCGGTGTAATGCGCCGCCACCTCAAGCTCGTTAGCAATATCTGAAAATGCTTTGGAAAAATAAGCTGTATAATCAATAGCTTTCAGCTCGTTTTGATAACGTCTGACCATTGTTCGGGCTGATAAAATCCGCCTCATTTCATCAAATTTATTTTTGCTTGCCATTTCAAGCAAAATCTCGTGAAATTCCAAAATGCTCAAATCTGCCGGATAAAAATTGCGCCCTTTCAAAAGCTTGACATTTTTAAAAATCTGCACAGGTTCTGGATCAATCCCGTTTAAGCCGGCAACACCATTCAGGCTTTGAAAAAGTTTGAGCGCTTTGGCAGCATGCGTACTGTTCAATGCAGCTTTTTCTAGCGCCGCGCAAAGCCTGATGTTCAGCGGATGATCTTGCTCTAACGCCACCAGATTAATGATTTTGGCGGCACGGCAAAGGTGCGCAAACGCCATTTTTTCTTTTTCGGGCAAAGCCTGATAAGCCGGAAAATTATGCGTGATAAACCTAATTTCGCGCGTTTGTTTTTCAAAAATTTCATCAAGTTCTTGCTCATTTAAATTAAGCTCAAAACCGTCAATTTCCATCTTTTAAAACCTCCACCGTTCTAAACAAATAAACTTTGGTGCCCTCTGCCCAATAATCAGGGCTCAAGCCTGCTTGAATGCGAAGCGCGCGCAAAAAGCTTTTGGGTGTTTTGTGGTGCTTCCAAGCGCAAGGCGCCATTAATGCGTGCCGTCCGCGATATTCTAACCAAACGCCGTCTTTGCCTTTTTCAAGCACATTCTGCAAACTTTCTTCAGAAACATTTTCCTGATCAAACAACGCTGTCAAGATATAAAGCCGTGTCGGGTACGCCGCCGACCGATGCGCAAGCGCATTTTCAACGCCATCTAAAAATGCCTCGGTTTTATCAGGTGCGCCGTAAATAGGCACACAACCGGAGGGCGTTTCTTCAAAAGCCATGACGGAGGCTTTATCAAACAGAGGCTTTGGCATATCATCACGATTGCCTTTTAAAACCGAGCGCAAAACAGGCTCAAAGTCAAAAAGAAATTGTGCCAGATTTTGCTCTTGAGCCTGTAAATCAAAGCTTTCCGGCGGCTGATGATTGAGCTCCAAATGCGAAAGTGTTGTACGCGAAAGCAGGTTAAAAAGCCGCGGACGCAGGTTTTGCTTTTTGGTAAACGCCTGCAAAGCGAACAAAGCGTTTGTCTGATCGGAAGAATCCAAATTTTCCACCAAAACCGCCCGCATATTTTCATCAGTGAGCTCTTTTTCAAGCGTTTGGCTGATGAGTTTAGGCGTCATTTTGGCGGTGTTGATAAACCGAGCTTTCGGAAAAGCGTTGCTTAACGCAGGCGGCAATTCATCACCTAAGAAAAACATATTTTGGTTCGGGGCATAAATTTGAAGCGTTTTTATAACGTTTTGCAAAACATCATCTTCCGAAAGACGCGCTTTCGGCAACACTAAAATTTTGGTTTTTGATGGCTTTGTGAGCGTGCTGTATACCGCCATTGGCGCCGGCGAACGATACATTTCAAAAATATCTTCCAGTGGCTGATAATTATATAAATACAAGCTGTTGGCGCGAATGTCAGTGCAAAAACGCACGGCATTGAGCACAAGCAAAAACACCCCAAAAGCCACAATTAAAGTGCGTTTTGCGTTTTGAATATAAATTTCGCGTTTATGTTGGAGTGCCATTTTCTTTTCCTTGCGATTAGTTTACTTCAAATGCGCTCGGATAAAAGCAGATTTTCATAAAAATCAACAAACGAATCAAAATATAAAACATTTTTTTGAGCTTGTTCGGTTTGCCCGAAAATGGGCTGCCCAATGCGAATGGCGCGTGCGCCCGCGTTTTGTGCGCAGCGGCTGTCAACCGAGCTATCGCCGATAACCCAAACGCTTTCAGGGCAAATTTCAGCAGGTTTCATCACATCTTTTAAGGTGAAAATCAGGTGGTTGCCGTCGGGCTTATCGGCTTGAGCCTCATGCCCGCAGACAATGTTATCAAAAAGGTCGGGGTCAAACAACAACGGCAGTTCATATTCCAAAAGACGGCGGTCTTTGTTGGTCATAATCATCAACTTCACACCGTGATTTTTCAAAAACGCAAGCACTTCGTGCGTTTTGGGGAAAGCGGAAATAAACCGCCGCACATTTTGAAGATAAATTTGGGCGTATTTTTCATAAGCCTCATCAGCGTTCTTGCCGAAAATGAGTGGAAAATTATCCCGAAATGAAAGGTCAGGATTGCGCTTGTGGCAGACTTTTTCCCAAGGGTCCAAGCCATATTGCGGTAACACCTGATTAACGGCATAAACAAGCGTGGAGCGGCTTTCGGCAAGGGTATTGTCCCAATCAAAAACCGCCACTTTTAAGGGCGAAATGTCTAAAACTTTTTTCATAACGCCCAAAAATTAAACCGTTTTTCACAAACTTTCAAGCCTAAAAAATAGGGCTGACTTGTTTTTACCGACCTTCATTGATGCGGTGGAAAGTGTTGACAGCCGGTTGAGATTGGTTAGAAACAGGCTCCCAATGAGTTTTCTTTTTTGGCTCTTTCAGTAAAGGAGCAAAATTTCTAACATAAATTTCTTCTACTTGACGCGATAAATCAGCAAGAGCATATTCACGATCTGCAGGATCTGTAATCCCTCTTTGACCTATAAATTCGTAAAACTTATCTATTTTTTTTAAAGATAGATTCATTCCAGGGTTAATACCACTTGAACGGAAAGGCCAATATGGCAGCCATCTTCCCTCAATACCACAAAGATGAGTCATCTGGAAATTTTTTTTATCAATTTTCCAGTCTTTAACATATTCTTCATATGGTGGCGGTGTGTACCTCATCTTTACCTTCCTTGCTTTTATATATACACGATTCTTTGAAAAAGTCAACCAATCTTCAAATTACGTGCAAAAATAAGGATTCGTTTTTATTTTACGTCATCTTGAGCTTTGCCGCTTTAGCGGCATTCGCGAAAGATCCAGGAATAATTTAGCTATATTTTTCCACCTGGATCCTTCACTAACGCCTACGGCGTGCGTTCAGGATTGTTAGAAAGAAAAGGACTATACAAAAGGAATAAAAAGGAGTAAAAAAGAAAAAAGGCGGAAGAACGTTT
>CANRJO010000065.1 GCA_947630965.1 uncultured Alphaproteobacteria bacterium | reverse complement strand
CGGCCGGATATTCTACCAAATACTCTTTATCGCACCGTTTTAAATTCAAAAATTCACCGAATTTAAAATCCCATTCGTCCGGTGTAAAATTAACTAATCCTGCATCCGTATGCGGTGTAAATTCGCCGAAATAAATTTCTCCGTCCACCTCATAAAAGTCAATTCTCATGTGCGGAAACGGCTTCGAAAGCTTTCTTGCCAACGCCAACATTTCATCTAACTTTTGAGGCATAGCCTTTTCATCATCGGTAAAATTCGAATAAGTCAATCGAACAGGAAGCAAATTTCCTTGCGTATCATATAAATTACGCTTATGCTCGGTGGTTCGATCCGAATCAATCCAAAAAAATTGCGGTTCACCGTGAAAACACATAAACTTAAAATCGCGCAACTGCTCACTTTTCGAATCTACCATATATTTTTCCGCAAACACAACCGGTTTACGCCGTGCTTCAATAACGGCATGATAAAAACAATCCTGCCAATCCTGAATCCAATTTTCTAAATTATAAAGCACGGCATCACGCTTCATTTGACTTTTATCACGAATAACATAATTACCGAATTTTCCGCCTGCCCAATTGTTACATTTAATCACAAACTGATTCGGCAGCGTGTTAAAATCAATATCCCACACATTATCCCAAACATTAAGCAGCGGAATAACATATTTTTCTCCGATTTGATCGGCTACATATTGTTTCACGCGATATTTATCCGTCACAATGTTCATCAGCGGATGCTGATAGTGCAATTTCAACCACAGTATTTTTTCACCCAGTCTTTTGGGATGTTTTAAATCAGGCCAGCGATGAAGCCCGTCAAAATATTGTCGCGTGACAAACCATTCATATTCTTTACGGGTAAATTTTTCTTCATTGCCCCAATGAAAAATATGTCTGCGTGTTGCGGCTCCGGCTATTGCCAAAGCATCTTTCAAACGCGTATCCATACTTGTCAGTTTACTTTCCAGTAATTGTAATCTTTTATTTGTATTCTCTATAAAATCCGGCTCTGTGCGGGGGGGGGGGGTAATTTTTCCTGCCGTTTCTTGATTATTTATCGTCATTTTAAAATCCGTTATTCATTTTTTTTAAGGAAATATTTTATCTTTTTCCATATTTCATTTGCGACCATATCATATATTCCGCATACTGTCAACAAAAATTTATTCGCCCGACATTTTCTTCTGCTTGGTATATTGAAATATTATTCCGAAAATACAAATGCTTCGTTTGGCACCATATTTTTTTTTATAAAAAATATAGTTATGTATATTTAATAACTTTTTCCAAAAAGTGTTTTTAAACGGTGTCAATTGAAGATATTTATAATAATACTTCTCCGCCGCGTTTGCCATATACTCAAAAGCTTTCCAAGGTTTTTGAGCCCCCGCATAATGAATAATACACGCCTGACGCAGGGTCGCTTCATCATTTTTCAAGGCATCGTATTGCGTGAAATTGTATTTTTGCGGTAATGGTTTCATTTTCCCTTTAAAAGTTATGTTAATAATATCCTGATCTTGATATTCAATGACATTTTCAAATTTTTCCGTGTTTAAAAACAATTCTCTTGTTTTGTTATCCTGTCGTATTTTCTTAATGTTCAATAACAAAACACCGGCATTGATATAAAAATTACGATCAGATAATCCCAGTTTTTGGGAATAATTTATATCTTTAAGATAAGAATCACTAACACCCGCCACATAATAATGTGAAATATCCGTATTCCATAAATCAATCAACGAACTATTAACAACAAGATCGGCATCTAAATAAAGAGCTTTATTTAAATCAGGCGCCAACTCGGGTATTAAATAGCGAAAATAAGTTTGATAGCTGATGTGCAAAATATTGAGCTTTAAATGAGAAAATTGTGACTCGTCCATATCAAAAAAAGTTACCTGACAATTAAAATTTTTCTCTAAATCAGAAAATAAGCTTTTATTTTTTTCGCTTAAATCATTTGACATAATATAAAAATGAATTTTTTCATTTTGATTGTTTTTTAAAACGGAAATAATGGAAACATACGCATGTTGCGTATAGGTATTATTTATCGCATAAAAAATATGCATCACATTGTTAATCATTGATTTTCCTGTTATTTATTTAAATTTTTGAATCACAAACTGCCCGATTAAACGAGGGTTTATTTGGCATACTTTTTATTATGCTACATTAAAAATTCACATAAGTCAAGAAAATATTTTTATTATTTAAAATCAACAGATTATCAAAAAATAAGTTTTTTAAAATAATATTGTTTCCAAAAAATTTTTTGCATCAAATAAACCCTCGTTTTTTTGGTGCAAAATTTTTTGATATAGCTTTTTTAAGTATTTGATAAAAATATTATTTTTTTTATCTCAAATCAAATAAATTGCTTTTATTTTTGTTTATTTTTCATTAACGTTTTATTTTTCTGCCGACTGTTACTTTTTATCAACAAAATTCACAACCGGAATGGTCAACGGCCTTTTCAGTTCCTTGTTTAAAGAATAAGAATCAACATAAGTGATACATTTTCCCTCGGGAACCGGAAGCGTTAAGCCGTCATAATAAAGAATGTCTTTTTCGCGTGATAAATAAATCATTTGTTGATTCAAGCACACATTATTGTATCGATTTGAACAAATTGTCCCCAACAAAAACTGATCATACACTGCAAAAACGTTAATATCTTTTTCAAAGCTTGCGCATTGCGGATTTTTTGCTTTTTCATCATCGGAAAAATGCATCAATGAGCATCCGCCCAGCAACAAACACATTATCAGAACCGATTTTTTCATATTAAATTCCTTTTATATCGAACTAACGTTTCAGTATAAAAAATTTTTTCCCGAAAAGCAATGAATTTTTCACAAAATCAGTTTTGAAAAAAATAATTATAATTCTTCTTTATAAAGATAATAACAAAACAAATTAAGCCCTCTTATTTTTGATTCCAATGTCCATAATAAATGCCCATCAGCTGACCATTCTTGTGCACATAAATCATCCGATATATCAGTTTTACCGACGGCCAAGGCATAACCGCCATCTTTTAAAGGATAGGCGTTTCCCATACTGAAACTTTTAAACGGTAACATTATTTTTTTATATTTTAAAATTTTCTTATTTTTTTCATCAAGTAAAAATTCTTTAACGGATGTATTTTCTTTAATAAAACCGGGCGTTTTTTTTGTATCATGATGATTATCAAAAACAACCAAAGATCCGGTCGACGTAAATACGGGAAAATGCTGACCATAAAACTTTTGATTTTCGGTTAAATGAAAGTTATCATTATCTCCTGATAATTGCCAAATAAGCGATCCATTTTTTCGATTTATTTTAAACAGGGTGTTTGTTGATTTGTACGATAAAATCAGATTTTGATCTTTTGGATCAATTACAATCGTATTTAAATGCATTAAATCATAAATACCGCCTTTCAAAATCGGATAATTTTCATACGGTAACGGAATCATGGAAAGGAAATCATATCCGTCCCATTCCAATTGTATTTTTCCTTCTTTAATTTCCTGAATATACGGCGTTGTGATAAACATAATATCATCGTTTTTATTATCTATAATTTCACGAATATGGGCAGCGAAAAAAATATAATGATTTTCATCTAAAAGAATATAATGATGTCCGTCAAGAAGCCTTGAGTTATTTCGAGGTGTTAAAATTAAATGAACCCTTTTAATCGGTTGAAATAAATCATTCATAATTAAAAGTGTTCTATGTTCAACAAGCGAATATAATTTTTTGCCTTGGTGTGTATATGTAAATTTAAAATCACTGGTACTTTTAATTTTTCCTGTATCGTCTCGAGCATATCTGTAATATAAAATTTTACCGTATTTATTTAAAATATAAGCAGGAAAAGTATGTTGAATATCCCACCATTTATGGGTTAAAAAATAATATCCGTCTCTCACATTTTCCGCGCCGGTTGCCTTAAACTCCGTTAAATTATGTTGCCAAACATGCAAATAATATGTCTCATCACCAATTTTAAAATCAATTGGGGGTGTTTGCGGTGTAATTTCTGCTATCTCAAACTTTTTGGTAACACGACCAAATGTCATAAAATTAGAACTTATGGCAGATAAAGAACGCGGATAATAATTTTTAATATTTTTAGAAAATTTAGGATATACTTCATCACCGTTTACACTCAAAACTGCAGAACAGTCATCCGGAAACTTTAATAAAAAATACCTTGAATACCAACAAGAAATAAGTAAAATTAAACATATAACAAATTTTACTATTTTCATTTTTTTCCGAAAAAACATATTACTTCTCTTGTTACTCTATTTTTTGATGATGGTAAAATAAAGTAGCAGGTTCATTTTTTAATGATTGGGGAACTTCAAAAAGAAGATGTCCCGTATATGTTCCGTGTCTGACAGATAAATGTGTTATCGGTTTGATGTGATAATCGATTAAAAAATAATCGTCCTGACGAAAAAATTCTGAATTATCCACTTTCAAAACAAATGCAAACGGATCAAATGCCTGCTGATTATCGTTATCTTTTTGTTGAATTTGAATTTTCAAAAGAATATATACGAATCCTTCTTTCGGTTCCTTTTTCATTTCCATCCGTTCAATCTCTCCCGTATATGTTTTCATATCTTCGTTTAAATAAAAAGAATCTTGAATACTTTTTGATAAAAGATTAAAATGCCAACCGTTAATTTCATTAGAAAATACGGGGAGAGAGGTAAAAAAACATAAGAAAAGAAAAAATATTTTATTCATAATCCATCCGTTAGAAAGTAATCAATAACAAGTAAAATTAACATTTTGAACAAATTGTTTTTTGAATCATTGGCTCCCTTAAACGATGGTTTTTTTGGTATATGTTTTTTACTATGTTATTTTAAGAATTTACATAAGTCAAGAAAATATTTTTATTATTTAAAGCAAGAGATAATTAAAAAAATAAAAAATACTTTAAATCCCCTGTTAAAAAAATTTTGCACAAAAAAACCATTGTTTTTTGATACAATTTTTAAATAACCTTTTCAAAAATTTGATAAAAATTGATTGGTAATGTCCGGGATTACCTGATTTTAAGACTAATACAAAAGTTTATAAATGTTGCTATGCAGAAGGTGTTGAAGACACTATTAATAACTCTTCGGAATACTATAATGAAGTTATATGTACGAAAGATAGAGATATATCTCCAACCATAAAGCATTTGAGAGAGTTATATAGCGATGAAAATGTATATATATGGTTTAGAAATTATTCTCGTATAGAATCCTTGAAAATTCTTTTTGCAAATCTGAGACAAGGATATATAGGAAACAGTTTGCGCTATGATAATGTATTTGCTGACAGATACCGTACCATTTGCAAATAACTTATTGACAGGTATCGAAAATTTAAAATTTCAATACTTGTAATTTCATTACACCAAATAAAAAACGAATCCGATTTAAAAAACC
>CANRJO010000064.1 GCA_947630965.1 uncultured Alphaproteobacteria bacterium | reverse complement strand
ATGTCATTTAACTAGCACTCTTTGAGTTGCCCCCCTGGGACCTTTTTTTATTGTCCAAATTTTAGGGTACAGTTCAGAAAAGGGGCGCTTTTTTAAGTAAACAATAAAACACCAAGCAGAAAAACAATCAAGATGCTGCTGCAGTAATAGTTTTGGCGTATGGCGTTGTCTGACTTGTTTTTTAAAAAACTTAAGCTATTGGCAGCCAAAAAGAACAAAACAGCGCATAAAAAGCTTATACCAAACACCGTGATAAACGTTTGCCCCTCTCTTAAAAAAGTTTTCTTGTTTAAAGCCAAGAAAAGCGCAAAAGAAAGAGTGACAAGGTCAAAAATCAGGCTTTTGCGCAGAAGGTTCAGGCGCTTTTTAAGATAAGCCGTCAGCGGAACCACAATAGCAACCACCAACGCTAAAATTCCTGTTATTTCCAAGTTTAAGTTTGCGACATAACATAAGCCGAAAAACGCCACACCGCATAAAGGAGCTAAAAAATAATCTGACTTTTTCATAATATATAAGTTTAATAATTTGTTTTAGAGTTTCTTTATAACGGTTTTGAGAATTTTGTCAAGAAAAAAACGCGGAAATATTTGTGGTAGCGCAAACATAATTAAAGCGCCCCTTTTGGGGCGCTTTTTTACAGACATATGACCATGCAGACGAGAGTCACAAGAAAGACTATGCCTGCAGAATGGCTCAATTTGCTCGGCTTATCCGAAAGAATGGATATAAGCTCAAACAAGCCACAAGCTGATGTTACGATAGCCAAAAAAAACGATAGCGGTAACCATAAAGCTGTTCCATAAAATGCTTCTTTTAGCATCCAAATTAATAAAGAGTAACAAACACCAATTGTTACGGCGCAAATGCAATCTAATTTTTTCATAATTGTTTTTTAATAATTTGTTTTGGTGCTTTTTATAGCATTTTTTGTATATTTTGTCAAGAAGAAAAGTTAAATTTGTTTCCAGTGAAAGCGCAGACGCGCCAGTTCGCGCCCATCTGTTAAAGATTTGATGCTGTGCAACGTGGTGTTTCCGGCAGTTTGGGTTGAAACTTCAACTTCTTCGCCAAAACGACATTCTTTTTTAAAGTTGATTTCAATTTCCATAGGCGTGTGGTTTAAGCGCATTTCGGGCGGCACAGCCTCACTTGCCCAAAGCGGATAAACCGCGTTATTGACATGGTTGTTGACGTCAATATCATCAAAGCGGACGGCAAAGCGCTTCACATAATCAGGTATTTCCACCTCAGGTAATTTGGCAAAGTCTGATTCAAAAGCATGCTCAGGCAATATAGTATATTGCGGCAAGTGTTCGCGGAGTGAAACAGGGCGTTTGCGTGCAAAATCTATTAAAATCCAGAGACTGGAGGCTTTAATAAGCGTTTCACCCGTTGCCATTTTGATCATAAACTCACGCACAGCACCAAGCAGACGCTGTTCGCAAGGCCATGTTTCAACCGTGATTGTTTCATGCAAAACAGGCAGGCGATTGATTTGAAGATGATACGCCGAACCCACCCAAGCCAAACCATGCTTGAGGCAAAATTCAAGCCCCAAGCCAAGCGATGTGGCATGTGAATCTGCCATATCCTGCAGAATGTTCATTAAAGCAATCAAGCGCAGATTGTTGTTTTTATCGCATTCATAGGTGCGGAGCGCATATTGCTTGCTGAATTTTTCCATATTATCGTCCGTCAATCAGAACAAAGAGGCGTTTTTACCGGCATAAGCCAGTTTGATTTTTTCAAAACGGCTTTCTAAGCGGTTTTTGTATTTTTCCCCGCGAGAAGGAATGCCCGAGTGATACGCCATAGCGGCTTTTTGCCAACTCTTTTTCTTTTGATACAGCTTTTTCAAAAACTTGGCGCTATATTCCACATTTGTTTCCGGATCAAGCGCGGCTTCCAAGTTTTCAAAGGCGTCTTTATGATATTTAAGGCTGATTTGCATACAGCCGACATCAATATTATCAACGCCTTCTTTTTGAAGTTTCCGAATGGCTTTTAAGGCTTCTTCTTTTGTTTCATAGTGAGTGCCTTTACCATTGGCGTTAACCGTCCAAGGCCAAGCCACAATCGTTTTATTTTCTTTGTCCCACCGACCAGTTTCAACGCTCGTGATTGTTTGCAACAGATTTTCACGAATCTGATATTTTTCTTCCATACGAGCGGCTGCCAAACGGCAAAGTTCCGTGGTGGCAGGCTTAATCTTTTGCGATGCTTTGGCAGCATTGCTCCGATGAGCTTGTAAGGGATGACAAAGTAATAAAGAAACAATAAAAAGCAATAAAATATTTCTAAACACGAAAAAATTTCCTCAATGCCCAAGATAAGCAACACGCTTCCCTCAACCGATTTCGGCGTGACAATACGGCAATATGAAATAAAAACCGAAAGTCTTAAAAAGGGCGTTAACCACATTTACTTTTCGTTAAAATATATTAACAAAAAATAAATTTTATAGCCCTATAACATAAATTTTTTTAAAAGTCCAGTACTTTTTTTGAAAATTTGTCTATAGATGCACAGACATCTTCGCTAATTTGTTGAAAATTCTTATTTTTTAAAAGTTTTTGCTCGTTGGCGTACAACCCACGGTTGATTTCAAGTTGAAGAGTATATATTTTGCGGCGCGGTTGGCAATAATTAAAGGTTGTGAAAGCGCCGGAATATGGCAGATTTGCGGATACATGATAGCCCCTTTGACTTAAATCTTGCGCTATAAAATCGCTTAAAGCCGGCGGGCAACTTTTGTTAAATAAATTGCCTAAGCAAAAGTCAATTTTGGGCGAATCCGGAATAATTCCGCAAATTTTAGACGGCATGGAGTGGCAATCTAGCACAAAACAAAAGCCAAATTTCTTAAGAGCCTTGTTTATCAGCTGTTGCAGGCGTTTATGATAGGCTTCATAAACGTTTTCTATGCGCGCATTAACCTCCTGATATGAAAGCAAACCGCTGTATAAGGACTTGTTTTTAGCATTTATCCGATGTATCAGCCCTAAACCAAAGCGGCACCTGTTGTTTTCAACCGCAATCTGATTTTGCGGATAATCATAAAACATACTTGGATCAAGCTCTATTTTATCGCGGTTGACATCTATGAAAGCTCGCGAAATGTTAAGGCTTAAGATGGTTAAACCTTTGTCTTTTAAGGGTAAAATCAGTTCATCTACAAACAAATCTTCATTGCCGCGCAAATCTTCTTCCGTCATGCCGGATTGTTTTATAAAGCTTTCAGGCAAAATCCGCCCCGCGTGCGGCACGGTCAAAATGAGCGGACAAACAAAATCTGCCGTGTTGTATTCGGTATAAATTTGCAGTTTTTTGTAGTCTACCTTAATGTCCAAGTGCTTTTGTGACATTTTTTTCCTTTCGATGAAAGATAGTATGAAATGAAATTCTTAAAATTTTTATAAAAATTTGAAAAAAATACTTGCCAAAGCAAAAATGATGTGTTAAGCAAGCTTTACTTTCGGGTGTGTAGCTCAGGTGGTTAGAGCGCTACGTTGACATCGTAGAGGTCACAGGTTCGAGTCCTGTCATACCCACCAATCTTAAAAAAAGGGGGAGTGCTAAAAGCATCCCCCTTTAAGTTAGTGTAAAATAATTATTGTACCACTTTCTCCCAATCAGTAGAATGTGGAATCTCTGATAAAAGTGTGGTGGTGGCTTTTTTCGGATGATATGTAACACCATTTAGCACAACCGTATTAGCTGTGTTGTTCGCCGTGACATCGGCTGAATCTAGCTTTTGCTCCCCTTCCACAATTAATGTGGCAGGAGCAGTTTCCGAACTTTCAAACTTGATATGTGCAAGTTTATCTGTACCCGTGGTGGAGCCACTCGTTAAATCAGTAAAACTCAATGTGACCTCTGCATTATCTTTTAAAAGGATTGTGGCAAATTTTCTATCGCCATCAGTCCAAAAAATTTTGTTGTTTCCTGCATTCAAATGAATTTTGGAATTTTCGAATGTTAATGTTTGCTCATATACAACACTTACGCCTGAAGTTTTGACCGTGCCTTGAGAATTGATAAAATTGGTGTTTCCAACAAAGGCATCGCCTGAAGTGCCTGTTGTTGTAATATTAATGTCTGCATTTTTAAATGTCAAAGGTGAAAAAGTTAAAGAATAATGCCATGTTGCCTGAATATCTGTCGTAAATTTACCGCTAATTTCGTAAGTACCATCCCAGAAAACTTGAGTGACATGATTTTGGGCATCATTTGATTGTACCAAAACCTTCGTATCATGAAGAGTCACTTTAGAACCATTGGTTGACTTAAAAACTTTTAAGCCCGCTTGACTTTGAGTCTGATCATGCTTGATAAAAACATTTTTAAAGCCTGTGTTGTTATTTAAGGTGTAAACATCAAACCCTTTATTACCTGATGAGCTTAATATATGATTCCCGCCGTCAATAATAGTGTTTGTTGCCAAAGTGATGCCTTGGTTTGGAGGCAATGTGATGTCACTTCGCATGGTCACAACTTTACAATGCCCCGATTCCGCAAGTTCTTTCAGGCTAGTATAATCGGTTGCAATGCAAGCTTTTTGACAAAGCGTCATTTTTTCATTGCCCTTGCATTTGATGAGGTCAGCGCACCAAGATGTTTTGTCCGATTCGGTAAAACCTAAAGCCTTGCAGTTATACTGCACACATACCTTATAGTCCTGATCAAACGGGCAGTACATATAACCGTTATCAGTACAATTCGGGTCATCTTTAGTTGAGTAACCCAAACTCGCACAATCAGGCAATTTTTGACAATTCATCGCATTTGCCCCATTGGTAATTAATAAAACAAACAAAAACATCACATATCGCATTTTCTTTTTTCCTTTCTATTCCTTGCAACAGCCTCTTTACGTCACTCTGAGCGGAGCGAAGAGTCCAGGACAATAAATTAGCTATATTTTTTCCTGGATCCTTCGCTTTCTTGCTCGTAAGTTTTGCATTAATCGCAAAACTAACTCGCTTCGGTCACCGCTCTGTAACGCTTGCTTTGGCGCCTGCCGGCACCTCGCAAGCTAACATACGCGTGATGTCGCCCCACAAACACCAATTACTTTTGGTGTTTGTGGGGCTCCACTCAGGATGACGTTCGACGGCTGTCGAATCACATCAATTTAAAGGTACCTTTAAATGCAACAGATTAACCAACGCGAAACTGCGGGTTTTAGAGCTTGACATCCCCAATTTTTTAAGGTACCTTTAAATTGCACCATTAAACAACACCCCGCAGGGCGTTGTTTTATATCGAATCCTTATTTTTCCACCCAAGCCGAGGGAACGCGGAGAGCGTGTGCAGATAGAGTGATTTTAACCCCGAAAGTACCGGAGTGTACAAAAATAGTACATGAGGACACTTTCGGGGTTGAAATTGCTCTAGATGCCAGCTATACGCGTTCCCCTCAAAAAAGTGCTTGACTTCTGATTTTTTTTAGCTATTATCCCCCTTACTTTGCTTGAAAGGGAAGATTCTCTTTTGAGCGGGT
>CANRJO010000063.1 GCA_947630965.1 uncultured Alphaproteobacteria bacterium | reverse complement strand
TGGCGAAAGGTATACTATCCGGCTGAAAAATGTCCGGTTGATATCTTGCTGCATTAAAAACGAACAGAGCGGAAGAGGGGCTGTTCTTGGGTGATAAAAGGATATAAAAAAAGCGGATACTTTTCAGTATCCGGTTTTATTTTTTCTAATTGGTCGGGACTATAGGATTCGAACCTACGACATCTTGCTCCCAAAGCAAGCGCTCTACCAGGCTGAGCTAAGTCCCGTTTTTATACTTGCACTATCATTAGCCTTAATTTTAGACTTTTGCAAGCATTTTATTTCATTTTACGCCGGAATATGCAAAAAACGCCGCTTTATGCGGCGTTTTTCACTAAGATTTTTACTGAGCATTAATCAGATAAATTTCAACACGCCTATTTTGTTCGCGTCCCGCGGCGGTTGCGTTGCTAGCAATCGGGTTTTGCGCGCCCATGCCCGTAGCACTTAAACGCACCGGATTAATCCCGCGCAACTGTAAATATTGCAACACTGAAACCGCACGCTGTTGCGAAAGCGGAATATTAATGGCATCGTTGCCCGTACTATCGGTATAGCCCACAATTTGGAGCGTGGTTTTATCATATTCTTTCGCGACTTTGGCAACAGAATCCAACACTGGATTGGCACTTGTTTTAATAACGGCATCGTTCGTATTAAACGTAATGGCGTTCGGCATAATAAGCCTGATATTTTGACCATCGCGCATCACCTGCACGCCCGTACCCACGAGTTGCTGACGCAATTTTTGAGCCTGAATATCCATATAGCCGCCTGTTGCCGCACCGCCTAAAGCACCAACGCCTGCACCGATCAGCGCGCCTTTTTCGCCACCGATCAAGGCACCCACGCCCGCACCAACGGCCGTGCCGATACCTGTACCCCATGCGGTTTTAGAAACCTTGCTTTCACCCGTGTAAGGATCTGTGGCGCAAGCTGATAACATACAAACAGAAAGCAACGTCAATATAACTTTTTTCATAACAAACTCCTTTTAAGCTTATCCGAGTTTTTTCTCAGACGAAAATATGTCGGCATATTTGTGCAAAATCCGTGCCGCGACATCATCAAAATTCCAATTGGTATATTCATATGGCAACGCCCAACCCTTCACAAGCATATCTTTAGAGAGCTCAAAAACGGGCATTTCCTTTTCTTTGGCATAGTCATGCAAAAGCGCGTCATTGCTCTTATTGACCTCTTTTTCCCAAAGTATGCTTCGAATAGAGGCAAGCACCTCTTCCATTGATAAATCTTGTTCGTCCGCCATTAAAATATCCTTTAATCATCAACCGAGAGCGAGAGCCAACGGTTGCGAGTGTCTTGTGAATGTTCTTCCACATTATACAATTCCACCGGCAGATTCAAGTCTTTCGCGGTTAATTTCCCCATTGAAAGCAAAAGCTGCATACCTGAAATATAATAATCGCGGCGCGCCTGAACCTCTTGAACATTAGATTCCAAAAGTTCCTGATAAGCATCCAAAACATCCAAAATAGTGCGGTTGCCAAGGGCTTCTTCCTGTTGAACACCGTCTAAAGCAATCTCATAAGCCTTAATCTGCGCTTTCACAGAATCAATTTGTGCTTTATTGGAAACCATATATTCCCAGTTGCTCGTCACGGCTGAGACCATATCACGTTCGGCTTGTAAAACGGCTTCTTGCGCTTGCCATTTTTGATACTTGCTTTGGCGGATGCGTGCACGGCTTTCACCGGCATTATAAAGCGGAACAGTCATATTCACGCCCCAGGTAAAGCTGTTTGTTTCCGGATCTTTTGTGATGCGCGATTCGCTTTTACCGCGCGTGGCGGCAGCATCAAAGTTCACTTGCGGCAAAAGTGCGCCCGTATTGGCTGAAACGGTATATTCCTGCGCATCAAGGCTGTTTTGTGCAGCTTTCACGGCATAGTTATTTTCGCGAGCATAGGCAAGCGCTGCCTCAAGCGATTCGGGGAAGAGCGCGCCTAAGCCTTTAGGCTCTATTAAATCAACCGGTTCCATGCCCACAACTTCCAAATATGTTGCTTTTGACGCCGCCAAATTACCTTCCGCGGCAATTCGGTCTGATTGTGCTTGCGAATGGCGCGCTTGTGCTTGCGAAACATCGGTACGGGTTACTTCGCCAACCTTAAAACGCTCCTGTGTTTCATCAAGGCGTTTTTTCAAAAGTTTTTCATTATTTTCCTGTAACTTCAAAATCGATTCGTTGCACAACACATTCAGATATGCCGTGGAGGCATCTAACAAAATCTGTTGCTCAACATTATAAAGGTTGTTTTGCGCAGCAGCCACATTCTTATCCGCAGCTTTCACCGAGTTATAGGTGGAAAAGCCTGAAAAAATGGATTGGCTCACCACGGCAGACGCTGATTTATTATATCCGCCAAACACATCGGGGTTCACATCATTATGCGTGTGCGCATCGGAATAACTACCTTGCAAAGCCAAATTCGGCCGAAAGCCTGATTTTGCAATAGCCACATTTTCATCCACGGCACGCACATAAGCGCGTTGTCCCGAAAGAGTCGGGTTCTTCTCATAAGCCGCGCCCATGGCGTCAAAAATATCAGCGGCACGCGCTTGCGTCACAAGGGCGGTAGCTGCCAAAAGAGAAAGTAAAAAAGTATTCTTCATCTTCGTTCCTGTTCATAAATTTTTACAAAATCTACCGAAAGAATACTTATAAATTATTGAAAAATTATTACTTGTTAAGAAAATTTCAAAGAATAAATGATATTTTTTTTCAAAATTGGTATGTTTATGAAGGGAAAAAACAGTGAAAAACGAGAGTTCCAAGGTCATTAGCGAAATTGACAAAGCACGTTTAAAGCTTTCTATAGAGCATTATATCAAATATTTTATCGGCAAGCGCGCCTGCGAACTAACCAAAGAAGAGGCTTTTGAAGCCATTGCTTTGGCGGTGCGCGAATTTGCCATGGATAAAATGTATTCAACGATTGCGCGTTATAATCAAGTCGATTCGAAACGCGTTTATTATCTTTCCATTGAATATTTAATCGGGCGTTCGCTAGAAAACAATTTGCACAACCTTGGGCTTTTTAAGCTGATTAAAGAAATAGACATTGAGGGTTTCCCGGATTTATCCATTGAAGAAATTTATGATGCCGAATATGATCCCGCGCTTGGCAACGGCGGCTTGGGACGTTTGGCGGCGTGTTACTTGGATTCCATGGCGTCTTTAGGTATTCCAGGGTTCGGCTACGGCATAAACTATCAGTTCGGGCTTTTTAAACAAAAGTTTGATAACGGTTGGCAAATTGAGCAAGCCGACAGTTGGTTAGGCGAAAATTCGCCATGGCAATTTGCCCGTACAGACCGCAAAGTTTCCATCCCCATCGGCGGCACGGTTGAAAGTTATACAGGCGCCAACGGCAAGCCCTATTTTTCATGGCATAGCACCGGCACACTTTATGGTGTTCCGTACGATTTTCCAATTGTTGGTTATGACGGAAAATCTGTGAACTATTTAAGACTTTTTTCCGCCAAAACAGATGATGAGCTTGATATTAACGTCTTTAACAAAGGCGGCTATTTTGAGGCGGTCAAAGATAAAATTCAGACCGAAACTATCTCGCGTGTGCTTTATCCCTCTGATGCCATCGAGTCGGGCAAGGCTTTGCGCTTTACACAGCAATATTTCTTTGTATCTTGCGCTATTCAAGATATTATTCGCCGCTTTTTGGAAAAGAGCAATGACTTTGATAAAATGCCTGATTATATGTGCATTCAGCTCAACGACACACACCCCGCCTTGGCGATTGTGGAAATGTTAAGACTCTTGATTGACGTTTACGGACAGGAATGGGATGAAGCCTGGAATATTACCAAGCATATTTTTGCTTACACCAATCACACACTTTTGCCGGAAGCTTTGGAAACATGGCCTGTGCGAATGTTTCAAACATATTTACCACGGCATTTGCAGTTGATTTATGAGATTAACCGCCGCTTTATTGATTTTGCCAAGAAAAAGTTTGGCGATAATTCGCCCAAACTTGATAAAATCTCGATTGTTTCAGGCGAAGGTGATCAGCAGGTTATCCGGATGGCGCATCTTTCAATTGTAGGCTCGTTTAGTGTGAACGGTGTGGCAAAGCTTCACTCGGAGCTGATTAAAAAGACCTTGGTGCCCGAGTTTTACGAGCTTTACCCCGAAAAATTTACAAACGTCACTAACGGCATCACGCCGCGACGTTGGCTTTTGCACGCCAACACCATGCTTGCTGATTTAATTTCGGATAAAATCGGCAAAGATTGGATCACGGATTTAGACGAGTTGAAAAAGCTTGAAAAATATGCAAAAGATAAGAAATTTATCAAAAAGTTTGCTGACATCAAAAAAGCCAAAAAAGAGCAAATGGCATATAACATTTTCAACAGTTGCGGCACCATGGTGAATGCGGAAAGTTTGTTTATTGTGCAAGCCAAGCGCATTCATGAATACAAGCGCCAACTGATGACCATTTTGCAGGTGATTGGCGATTATTTGGCAATTGTCAAAGACAACGCCCGCCCGATTTGTCCCAAGACGTATATTTTCGCGGGCAAAGCGGCGCCGAGTTATACTTTTGCCAAGCTGATTATTAAGCTCATCAATAATGTGGCGGAGGTTGTCAACAATGATCCCTTGGTCAACAATATGCTCAAAGTTGTATTTTTGCCCGATTATAAGGTCTCGTTGGCTGAACGATTGATACCGGCAGCGGACATCAGCTTGCAGACATCTACGGCAGGCTTTGAGGCATCCGGAACAAGCAACATGAAATTTGCCTTAAACGGTGCTTTAACCGTCGGTACCTATGACGGAGCGAACATTGAAATAAGAGATGCTGTCGGAAAAGAGAATTTTTATCTTTTCGGCTTAAAGGAAGAAGAAATTAAAAAGATGCGCTCAACGTATAATCCGCGAGAAATATATGAAAATTCGGATTACATCAAGCGCATTTTAAACTCGTTGAATTCAAGCCAATTTTGTGAGAAAGATCACGCCTTAATTTTCAAGCCGATATTTGAAGAGCTTTTAAACCGCGATTATTACTTTGTTTTGGCGGATTTGGAAAATTTCAACAAGACCATCCACAAAGCGGAAAAGGATTATCTTGATCCGGAAAAGTGGAATGAAAAAGCCTTATTGAATGTGGCGCGTATCGGTTATTTTTCAAGCGATCGTTCTGTGATGGAATATGCCAAAAAGATATGGCATATCAAGCCTGTAGATTAAGAAACGAAAAAAAATAAAAAAAGTGCTTGCAAAACGAAAGATTTTAGATTAATAACACAATACATCACGCGCTCGTAGCTCAATTGGATAGAGCATCTGACTACGGATCAGAAGGTTGTGAGTTCGAACCCCGCCGAGCGCGCCATTAACAAAAAGCGCCCTTTTATGGGCGCTTTTTGTTAATGGCTTGTAATCGGCAGGCGTTCGAACGCACAGAAGTGAGTTCGGAATCGCAGTCACGAGGCGGACGAAAGGACGCCGGTCGTGAAGCGACGTGACAAGATCAGCGAAGCTAGACCCGCCGAGCGCGCCATTAAAAAAAGGTGACTTAACGTCACCTTTTTTTAATGGCGGCGTAGCTTTGTTCAAACTGTGAGTAAGCGGCAGCGAGCGAAACAGTTTTTACAAAGCAAGTAGAGCCCAAAAAACAACAAAAGTAATTGTTGTTTTTTGGGTGAGATAACGCGTATGTTAGCTTGCAAGGCGCTGACAGGCGCCA
>CANRJO010000062.1 GCA_947630965.1 uncultured Alphaproteobacteria bacterium | reverse complement strand
ACAGCCACGGCTAAATCAATTTGGCTGATTTGCTTTGATTTACGAATGTTTTTGATGTTTTGCCCAAGGGTTTGAAGACGGTTTTTCAAAATTTTGTTTCCTCCGAAAAACAATCCTAGACAAATTATAGAATTTTTGTGTTGACTATAGTCAACAAATATGGTATATTTACATTAGAAATAACATTTTTAAGGAGAAAGACAATGAAACTATCAGAACTTTTTTATACCTTGGGCGATATTGCGGAAGGTAAAAAGACATTCGCAGAAGGTTTTAAAGATTTAAAGGAAAAAGATCGCGAGCGGCTTCATAAGCTTTATGACGCGGCTAAAGTTTTCACACAGACATTATCCTCAAACATTAAGGATAAGATAAAGGAAAACGAGACAAATGTGCCTCAGGTCAAACGTAGTCGCATGAGGCAATGGCGTGATCGTTGGGCAGGTCGTTTTGAAGATATGGCAAATATGATGCGAGGTAATCTCAAAATCAAAGATGCTGTAAAAAATGAAAATAAGCGTGTACATAATGATTTCAAAGAAAATCACAAGTCTTATCGTCAGGCAGATGGTGTTAGACGTGGCATCATTGAAACATTGCGTGGCTTGAAGAAACCTCAAGTGTCCACAAATCCTTATGAAAGCCTCAACCCTGAGCAATTTCAGGCGGCTATGCGTCAGGCGTATGTCAACGCTGTGCGGCTTGATCATTTTAATCCAATTATGATAAAAGGTGAAAAAGAAAAAGTTTTAGGTGAAATCCAAAAAGTTGTGGAGGCTGCCGCTAAAAGATTTCCGGATGTGAAAAGTGCTGATAAGGGCGCTTATTTTAAGGATCCGCAAATTGCAAGCGCTGAGGGCAATTTGTTTGCTTACCTCAAAGCTGATGCCCAAAATAGCAAAGACAACGTTTTTAAGGAAGAAACAGCCAGATATGAAGCTTGGCGGCAAGGCAAAAATTATGAAATGCCGATGGGTGGTAAAACATATTCGGAAACACCTTTTGAAAACAAACAGGTTTATGGTCATAGCCACAAATCCATTGAAGACGACTATAAGAATGTTCAAGTAGATGCCGAATGCTTCACTCACCCGTTAAAGACCGCGCGGAACGTGATGACTTCGGATCAACTTGCTCTTGAAAAAGCCAAATTTGCCGCTCTGCACATACGGTAGGCAAAACATCATGAGCGCTCGCGAAGAATCCGGCGCCCACCTGAACTCTTCGCTCTTGCTCGTAAGTGTTGCCTTTAATCAACACTAACTCGCTTCGGGCACCGCTCTGTAACGCTTGCGAAAGGATATTTTCCAATGGCGAAAGAAGAACAAAAGCAACCGCAGAAATTGACCTTTGAGGAAATTATTGAAACCGTATCTTTACAAGATATGATGCGGTCATATCAGCATCGTTCTAAAGAGCAACTGGAAGAAGATAATCAAAAAGCCCTCTCCCCTGATCAGCAAAAATTTTATTTGGCCTATTATGCGAAAGCCGCGTATGAACATGTTGGTTTTGAGCATTTCAGCCCGGAAAATCAGGAAAAATTCAAATCAGAAATTGAAAAAATATACGCTGACATTAACGCCGAACGTCCTCAAGGCGAATTTTTACATGAAATGGTCGAACGCACGGCCGCTTTTATGGAAGATCGGCATTTTGAAATCGGGATTGGTGATAAAATAATCCATGGTGGCGAGAAGGCTGAAAAAAGAAGTGTTGGCGATAATTTCTTCTACAATAAGCACAAGCCGGAAAGTTATCGTTCTCTTGGTGAAGGCTATGGCGAAGAATTCGGCCAACATTTTCCGTTGTGGCAAATCGGCATGATGAAAAATGGCGATGAGGATATTCTTATTGTCTCTCTTCCTAACCTTTCCACTAAAAATGATTATGAATTTTGGAAAGACTTTATTGAAACCTTTGATAAGGTTTATTCTGAAAACAAGGATAAATTGGAAAAAGGGCGCATTGTTATTGATGTACGCGGCAATCGGGGTGGCGAGGACAAGCCGATAGATCATATCGCTAAAAGGTTATATGGTAACTTAATTAACACTTATAAACGTTGCGAGATCAAAGATACAGAGCTTTCCAACCATTTTTTGCATCAACATGGGGCTTATAAACCACAAAATTATGAAAAAGACGGCTTAACGGCTGATGATTTGGTTAAACGCTCTCATTTTTCAGGGCAGAACAAAACTTTGTTTGATGAAACGGCTGTTTACTATCCGTTTAACGAAAAAGAAGGTTTTCACGGGCGGACGGATATTTTGATTGACCGCGAGGTTGGATCTTCCGCAGAAAGCGCTTACAGTTCCTTTTATCATCACCCCAACGTGCGGTATGTGGGCGAAAATACAGCCGGCAAGCAACAATATACGCAGGGAACTTTTACAGCGCCTTGGGGTGGCAACATGCGCGTGGCTGTTACAAAATTAACATATTGGGACAAAGAAGGCGAAAATATTGAAGTCAAAGGTCACAAGCCCGATGTTTACTGCCACGGGCAAGATGCCTTTAATGCGGTTATGACCATGGATCGGGACCTTGGGCGTGTAATGGGGTTTCGTGAGAAAAATGAACAAGTGTCTTCAAAAGAAGTCTTTGCTCAATATGATCCTCAAGAGCGCTCAGATCCGCGCAAAGCTTATTATGCAAAATATTTAGATCCGGCTATTGCTGCTATTGAAAAATCAAATATCTCTGCTGAACAAGTGGCTTCTCGCTTGGCGGATGTGCGTGCTAAACTGTCCGCACATAAAAGCCAAACCACAGCCCTTGATCAGGCAGGGCAAAAACAAATCTCAAACAATAGAAACACTATAGACGAACTTCCTTTGATGAAAATGACTATTCGTAACTTCGGTGGCAGATGAGAAAGGTAAGTCTGTCTTGTGATGTCCATCACGAACTTTGGTACGTTAGCAGCTTTTGAGAAGAATCCAGGTGGAAAAAATTAGCTAATTTATTGTCCTGGATCCTTCGCAAATGCCCTTCGGGCAAAGCTCAGCATGACGTACGGTGAGGAACGCACCCTTGTTGCACTGATTTTAGGGAAAGCCAGATAATGATGCGAATAGAAGCAAAAAAGAATCCTTATCTTTCCACCCAACTCTAGAAAAGGCGGATAGCGTGTGCAGATAGAGTAATTTTAAGCCCGAAAGTACCGCACTTATACTGCACCCAAACCGTGGAAAGCCAGATAATGAGGCGAATAGAAACAAAAAAGAATCCTTATCTTTCCACCCAACTCTAGAAAAGGCGGATGGCGTGTGCAGATAGAGTAATTTTAAGCCCGAAAGTACCGGAGTGTACAAAAATAGTACATGAGGACACTTTCGGGCTTAAAATTGCTCTAGGTGCCAGCTAGACGCCTTTTCTAACGCTTTTTCTGTAACCAGTATTTAATGTTTTTATTATGCTCTTTTAACGAGGTTGAAAAATTATGCCCACCCTCCCCGTTGGCAACAAAATATAAATACGGCGTATTTTCAGGATGTGCCGCGGCTTCCAAAGACGCCAAAGAGGGATTACAAATCGGCGCGGGGGGAAGACCGACATATTTATAAGTATTAAACGGACTATCCACGCTCAAATCCTGATGCTTGAGCGAGCGCTCCAAGTTGCCCTTGCCTTGCGTAAGGGCGTAGATGACGGTGGGATCCGTTTGCAAAAGCATGCCTTTGTTCAGGCGATTCACAAAGACAGAAGCAACTTTGGCGCGCTCTTGCGCAAGCGCCGTTTCCTTTTCAATGATAGATGCCAAGATAAGGAGCTCCTGTTTATCTTTGAGGGGCAGATTAGAATCGCGATATTTCCAGACGCGTTTGAGCGCTTTTTTCATGGCATTTTGCGCATGTTTCACAATTTCCGAACGTTTTGCTCCCTTATGAAAAGTATATGTTTCAGGCATCAGGGAGCCTTCTTTGATGTCATCCGGAAGTTCGCCCGTTAAGAGCGGTTCTGCGACAATAATCTCCAAAAGCTGTGCCGTCGTTTTGCCCTCTGGCAACCTGATTTTGTGTAACACCACTTTGCCCGAGACCAAAAGATCAAGCACATCTTTAAAGGACATTCCAGGCTTGAGTTCATATTCGCCGGCTTTGAGTTGGGCGCCAACGCCATAATAGCGCACAATTAGACGCACCAAAAGAGGATGTTCAAACAAGCCACTTTCTTCCAAATAAGCCGCAAGTGCACGCGTGCCAGAGCCTTGAGGCAATTCCATGACTTCCGTACGCATTAAAGGAAGCGGACGATGTGTTTGCCATGAAGCCCACGCCAATGCTGAAAGCAAAAATAAAAAGAAAACAAAAGCGAAAATAAAAATTTTTTTCATATCATCCTCACCTCTTCAGGTTACCGGAAGTCTGAGTTGTTGTCAAACATCGCCGCATTTTTTTGCACAAACGAAAAAAGCCGGCATAATGCCGGCTTTTTTTAAGAAGAAAAATTATTTTTTCATCACGTCAACACCGGGGAGAACTTTACCTTCCATCCATTCCAAGAAAGCGCCACCCGCAGTTGAAATGTAAGAAAACTGAGCTGCCACACCGGCATTTTCTAACGCCGAAACAGTATCACCGCCACCGGCAACGGAAGTAAGCTTGCCGCTTTGGGTTAATTCCGCCGCTTTTTGAGCCACCATATTGGTCGCCGTATCAAAGGGTTTCATTTCAAACACGCCCAAAGGTCCGTTCCAAACCAAAGTGTTGCACTCTTCCATTTTACGGCAGATTTCAGCAACCGTTTTTGGCCCAACGTCCAAAAGATGTCCCTCCGCAGGGATATGGGTTAAATCAACCGTTTGATTTTTAGCATTCGGTGCAAATTCTTCAGCAACAACCAAATCAAGCGGCAAAATTATCTCACAATTGTTTTGGTGCGCAGTTTTCATAATCTCGCGCGCGGTATCAACCATATCGGGTTGCAAAAGCGAGTTCGATTCGTTCACGCCCTCAACACCCTGCGCTTTCAAAAAGGTATGCGCCATACCGCCGGAAACAACAAGCTTATTGACCTTTTTGACAAGGTTGTTCAACAAATCAAGCTTCGTGGAAACTTTGGAACCGCCGACAATCGCCATCAACGGACGTTTCGGATTATTCAAACCGCGTGAAAGAGCATCAACCTCTTCCGCCATGAGAAGCCCCATCGCAGAGGGCAACGCCTGAGCGGCCGCCACCATGGAAGCATGCGCGCGGTGCGCCGTGGAAAACGCGTCTGAAACATAAACATCAGCAGGCTTCACAAGCTCTTTGGCAAAAGCTTCATCGCCTTTGGATTCTTCCTTATAAAAGCGCAAATTTTCCAAAAGCAAAACTTCGTCTTGATTCATATTTTGAACAGCTTCACTAACTTTGTCCCCAATACAATCATCCACAAAAACAACCTTTTTGCCCAAAGCTTTTTCCAACTCGGGTGCAACGTGCCTGAGCGAATTTTTATCATCGCCCTTACCTTCCGGACGCCCAAAGTGCGAAATAACCACCACTTTGGCACCTTTTTGCATTAAAAGCTTAATGGTTGGCACGGTGCGATCGATTCGCGCGGTGTTCGTGACTTTCAAGTTTTCATCAACAGGCACGTTCAAATCGGCACGAAGCATCACAACTTTTCCGTTCAAATTGCCTAAATCTTCAATTTTTCTGTATTCCATCAACGTTTCCTTTAAAAAAAGCCCTCTTGTCGCAAGGCAAGAGGGCATGTCAGTTTTATCTTATTTTGAATATGCTCTCGCCATGGCAACAGCAGTATCAGACATCTTGTTAGAGAAGCCCCATTCGTTGTCATACCATGAAACGATACGAACAAACCGACCATGAATAAC
>CANRJO010000061.1 GCA_947630965.1 uncultured Alphaproteobacteria bacterium | reverse complement strand
ATTCTGAGACGTTCTTCCGCCTTTTTCTTTTTTACTCCTTTTTATTCCTTTTGTATAGTCCTTTTCTTTCTAACAATTCTGAGGCAAAGCCGAAGAATCCAGGTGAAAAAATATAGCTATTTTATTGTCCTGGACTCTTCGCTAAAGCTCAGAGTGACGTAAGGAGTTTGCATCCGCCTACGGACGTCATAGTCCTCGGAAAGGCGGATAAAAAAACAAATCCTTATCCCTCTCATAATGTTCGGAAAGACAGATAATGAGGCGAATGGAGTGATTTTAAGTTCAAAAGTACCGGAGCGTACTAAAAGGGTACGTGAGGACACTTTTGAGCTTAAAATTGCTCTAGGCGCCCATTAGATGTCTTTCCACACGGGCGACTGAAAGCAAAGGCACCTTAAGTCTATGCAGTCGGATGGTCTTGTGCTGCCCCGCCGACACCCTTTGCGTAATTTCCCCCGTGTGGGCATCTTCAAAAGTGTCTAATTTGAGAGATATTTTCGAATCGGGCAAAACAAATTCCAAGACATCGCCCGAAGATAGACAATTACGGAGCTCAAAAAGAGCGTCATCGCCGTCAAAGCCAACGACAGAGCCTGCAAAAAGCCAATCGCCTTGAGAGCGGGTGTAGTCATAATTTTGCCCGAGGGGTGTGAGCTTGCCCTCGTGAAAACCTAGACAATAGCCACGGTTTTGGAGGGTGTTGAGCTCGGCCATATAAGGATCTGGACGCCAGGAATGCGGATCTTGAAAATAAGCGTCAATCGCGTGACGATAAGCCCGCGCGGTGATCGCGGCATAATATTCCGTTTTGTTGCGCCCTTCAATTTTAAGGGAGTCCATACCGATGGATAAAATTTCATCTAGCCGCGGCATCAGGCACAAATCGCGCGAGTTCAGAATATAACTGCCATGCGTATCTTCCATAACCTCAAAAAGCTCGCCAGGGCGAAAATCTTCCTCAAGCAAAAATTCAAAGGCGTCTTTATTTTGCTCGGTCAGTTCAAAATCTTTCAACGTGCCGTCTTTGAGGCGAAGTTTCAGCTTATAATGCCAACGGCAACATTGCGCGCATTTGCCCTTGTTCGCGCTCCGATCCGCCAAAAAGTTAGAGATCAAGCACCGCCCGGAATATGACATGCACATCGCACCATGAATAAAGGTTTCAAGCATCATGTTTGGGCATTGCCGGCGGATTTCTTTCATTTCCTTAAAAGTCACCTCACGCCCCAAAACGCAGAGTTTGGCGCCCATTTCCTGCCAAAAATGCACCGCTTGAGCCGAGCATATATTGGCTTGCGTGGAAACAAAACGATTCAGCTCGGGCGCGTTTTCTTTGAGGTACCAAAAAATACCGGGGTCTGCCACCAAAACGCCGTCAGGCTTAAGTGCGCGCAACGTTTCCACAAATTGCGGGAGCTTGCGGGCGTCTTCGTCATGGGCATAAAGATTCAGCGTGAGATAAATTTTTTTGCCCGCGTCATGCACGGCACGAATACCCTCTTCAAGCTCATCTGCCGTAAAGGCGGATTGCGTCCGAAGACTCATATCGGGTGTGCCGGCATAAACAGCATCTGCGCCATAAAGAAGCGCGGTTTTGAGTTTAACAAGCGATCCCGCCGGGAGTAAAAGTTCAGGTTTTTTCATTATTCATCCTTTACATCAAGATGTTCCAATCGGGCAACAACGTGTCCCAAAGGCGTTGAGGCAACTTGGATTTGCACAATATAAGGCATGCCCGTTTCCGGCTCGGTTTCAAGCCAAAAAAGCAACGGACGCTCGGCGGTTGTTTGCCAAAGGTCGTCATCGTCATCGGTGTTAATTTCCGCAATTTGGAGCGTGCAACGCTTCAAGGACTTCCCCTCAAGGGTTTCTTCGCCGTCATCTTGGGTTGTAACCGAATATTGCTTTTTGCCATCATCAACCAAAAGGTTGGCTTCGCACGTTCTTTGGGAGCCAATCTGACGGTTCAAAAGCGCAAAAATAGTCAGCAAATCATGCGCATCAGCGGCAGGGTTTAAGCCCGATACACCAACAGATTTTGACTTACCGTCTTTACGGCTCTCACGCGCTGTGAGGTTGCCATTCTCATCAAAGACAAGCCGCTTGGTGCGCACATGCGAACGGCTTTTGGCTCTATAACGATAATCCGCACTCACGGCACGCTTGCCCGAAAACCGCCCCGATGCCCGATATTCCGCCCGAAAAGGATAAAACGTATCAAAAATGCCGTCTGTTAATACGGTTGTGTCAATCTTGTATGATTTCGGCTCAATCTTATACGAAACCTCAAGTTTTGCCGCATCAAAAACGCCGATATCAACATCATATTTTGCCTCTATTGTGCGCGCCTGAACGGCAAAAGGCAAAAGCGCAAAAAAGATATAAAAAACAATATTTTTTTTCATTTATTTTATGCTTTCTTAAATTTTTGCGCTTATAGTAATCAAAAAAAGAAAAAGAATAAAGGAAAAAATAATGCAAAAGAAAGTTTTGGTTTTATGCGGTGGTTTTTCAGCCGAGCGCGAGGTAAGTTTAACAAGCGGACGCGGCATTGCGGAGGCTTTGGAAACAAAAGGTTATCAAATTTTACTCCACGACTTAACCTCGGCACAAGGGCTTTTAAAAGACATCAAATCTTTCAAGCCGAATGTGGTCTTTAACGCCCTGCACGGCAACTGGGGCGAAGACGGCGCCATTCAAGGCTTTCTGGATTTATTGCAAATTCCCTACACGCATTCTTCCATGGCGGCATCATGCTTGGGCATGAACAAGAGCGTCACCAAAAAAATTGCCGCCGCTTACGGCATTAAAGTGGCGGAATCCGAGACCTTAACTTATGCTCAATTTTTGGAAAACGGCACGCAAATTGAGTTTCCTTATGTGGTTAAACCCCAAAGCGATGGCTCTAGTGTGGGCGTTTATATTGTGCGTCATGAGGACGATGTCAAAAGCGTTTTTTATAAAGATTTAAAGCGTTTGCTGCTTGTAGAAAAATACATTGCCGGCAGAGAGCTGACGGTAGCGGTCATAAACGGCAAAGCCTGCGCGGTGACAGAGCTTAAAATGGAAAGCGGTTTTTACGATTATAAAGCCAAATACACCTCGGGCATCACGCGCCATATTTTGCCCGCACCCATTCCACCAGAAGTGGCGCAAACCGCCATGGCTTATGCTGAAAAAATTCATCAGGTTTTAGGGTGCAACACGGTATCGCGCTCTGATTTCAGATATAATGAAAAAGACGGCGTTGTGTTTTTGGAAATCAACACCAACCCTGGCATGACGCCGCTTTCTTTGGTACCTGAACAGGCCAAATACATCGGGCTTTCGTATGAAGATTTATGCCAAAAACTGGTGGAGAACGCAACTTGCCGCAAAATCTGATTTACATTGTTGCCGGCCCGACAGCATCGGGGAAATCGGCTTTGGCGCTAGATTTAGCGCTTGAAAAAAACGGCACGATTATTAACGCTGATTCCATGCAGATTTATCAGGGGCTTTCGGTCATAACGGCATGTCCGAGCCAAGCTGATAAAGAAAAGGCGCCGCATCGGCTTTATGAAATTTTGCCACCCGATACCCGGGGCAACGTGGTAGATTGGCTTGAAAAAGCAAAAGCAGAGATTGAAACCGCCTGGGCGCAAAACCGCACCCCGATTGTGACAGGTGGCACGGGGTATTATTTAGATAACCTCATCAACGGCAGCACGCCCGTCCCTGCCACCGCACCTGAAATTCGGGCAAAAGTAGCAAATATGTTGGAAGAAAAAGGCGTAGAAGAAATTTATCAAGCCCTTCAAAAAGCTGATCCTGAAAGCGCCCAACGCCTCAATGCGCATGACACCACGCGTGTTTGTCGGGCTTATGAAGTGTGGCTAGATACAAACATCAAACTTTCGGACTGGCACAAAAGACCCATGGAAAAAGCGTTTGATAAAGTAAGTTTTAAGGTCATCAAGCTTTGCCCGAGTGCGCAAGAGCTGAACCCACGCTGTGACTTGCGTTTTGATCAAATGCTTGCCCTCGGCGCCGCAGAAGAAGTGCGCGCGTTGTTAGAAAAGGGCTTAGACCCCGCGCTCCCTGCCATGAACGCTTTGGGCGTGCCGGAATTAAGCAACTATCTTCAAGGAAATTTAACGCTTGAACAAGCCACCGAATTCGCCAAACTGCACACCCGCCAATATGCCAAACGCCAACGCACTTGGTTTAAGAACAAACTCAAAGCGGATATTGAGCTTGATTTTTGTTATGCGGGCAACTTAAAAGAAACAGGCATTTAAAAGGAAAACGGCGCACCATCAGGTGCACCGTTTCTTTTAATAATTTCAGAGCAACTACCTACGGCTGCTCTTTACCGTTTTCCAATTCGGGTTTACAAAACGATGTCGTGCGATACCGAATGTAAAGCCTATTTGGAGAAATGCTTCACCATCAAGATTGGTGTTGTTCCAGAATGTATTCGGCAAGGCACGAAAACCAAGACGAATATTCAAGGAATTACCTGCAGTGAAGAAGTTATGTCTCCACTCCAAGCCACCACCATACGTTACACCGGAACCGGTGTGCTTTACGGTCTTGAGGTAAGTGCCTTCGCGATCTTCAGCCGGCTCCTCATCCACAAGCTTTTTGTGCTTGCCGTAGAGATAGCCAACCTCTCCGAAAAGAGAAATGGCATCCGTATGTGCACCTCTATATAAGAGATGAACATTCATAGCCGCCGTTGCACCGTAAGAGAGATAATGATTACCCGCATTAAGCGATTCTTTATTCTGTTTACGGTCGATGATATAGCCACCCAAACGATAGTCCAAATACTTACCATCATAGCGGAAGTTCACACCACCCATCGGAGAAACTATTTTTTCAGCGACAGTGACACCAACATACGGCTCAACGCCGAATCCATCAGCTTCTGCACTTTTGAGAATCTCTTTCGAGTCCTCATACCGAATCACATGCGTGTTCGGAAGACTGTTGACTAACTTCGTCCCGACATAGTTGAAAGTTGCCAAAGCGGCGGAATCAACACCTGCGGGTAAATTGTTAACACGAGCCTCCTGTGCGGAAGCAGAAATAGCGAACATTGCAGCGAAAGCTGCGAAAATCATTTTTTTCATAATTTTGTATTTTTTTTTATTTTTTAACTTAATAAACTTCCCAAGGAATACCCCTGAGAAAAAAAAACATAAATTAACGGGCAAAAGCCTGGCCGTTAATGAAGAGAACACCGAACTGATCAACGGTAAAGTTAAAACCGTTAACCACTGTGGTGTAGTTTCCGCCACGCCAACCCCAAATCCGAAGATCTACATCCCATACATTGGCAACATCGTGACCAAGGTAGGAATAGTGAACGCCATCGCCATCTGTATAAGCATGAGCAGGAGCCCAAATACCTACAGGAAGACCATAAGCATTACGCGAGGTTGTGAAGTAGCCACCATTGTAGCTGGCATCGAAGTTACCTTGTACAAAGTAAGCATTCAGAAAAGACTGAACTGTTGGCATCTGACCCTCAGCAGTTCTTACAACAACAGCACCTTTCGTTGTGCGCAGACACCATGTCCATACGGCATACTGTCCATCCACATCGTCAGCAGGAGCTGCGGAAACACCCATACCAAGAATGGTACCCCAAGATGCCGGGATATTCTTCTCAATAGCAGGTTTAGGCTGTTCAGGTTCGTTTTTGGGCTCTTCCTTCGGTTCTTCCTTAGGTTCGTCCTTGGGCTCATCTTTCGGTTCCTCTACGGTGGGCTCGTCCTTGGGCTCATCTTTCGGTTCCTCTACGGTGGGCTCGTCCTTGGGCTCATCTTTCGGTTCCTCTACGGTGGGCTCGTCCTTGGGCTCATCTTTCGGTTCCTCTA
>CANRJO010000060.1 GCA_947630965.1 uncultured Alphaproteobacteria bacterium | reverse complement strand
ATGACTTTAAAAGGCTTTGTCAGTCTGCCCACTTACACGCGTTCAACTGGTGCCGAGCAATATTTATTCGTGAACGGTCGTTTTATTCGGGATAAACTTGTAACCGGTGCCGTTCGGGGGGCTTATCAAGGATTGATCGGGCATGATGCCTATCCCGTTCTGGCCTTGTTTTTAAAGCTTTCCAATGAAAATGTCGATGTCAATGTTCATCCGGCCAAAATTGAAGTTCGTTTTAAAGAAAGCGCCAAAATTCGCGGATTTTTAGTGGCGGCCATTCGTAACGCATTGGCACAAAACGGGTTTAAAACCGCTACCACCATCGGTATCGGCGCTTTGGAAAAAAGTCAGCCGCAATCTTTTCCCGCAAGAAAACATATCTCTGTTTTTGAAAATAATCGGCAAATGCAAATGATGTCCGATGTTGTTTCCGACAAACCGTCAACAAACTGGGCGCCTGATTACACCTTACCGCATATCGGATACAGCGTTAAAAAAGATTTGCCCGATGAAAAGCCTGAAACGCCCGCATTTTCCGAACCGCACCAAAATGCCGCGCCGAATATCGAACCGAATACCCTGCCGAATGTTACAAATTTGTCGGAAAGCCAGCCGCAAAGCGAAACTTTTCCGCCGCTCGGATACGCCAAAGCACAGCTTTATAAAACATATATTATTTCGCAAACGGCAGACAGCATTATCATTATTGATCAACATGCGGCGCATGAGCGTTTAACTTATGAAAAGTTGGCGCAAAATATGGCAACACACGCGCAAACGCAGCTGCTGCTCATACCGGAAGTCATTGAATTATCGCCTGATGAAACAATGATATTAAGCGCGCGCGCCAATGAATTAAAAGACATGGGCTTCGTGATTGATGCTTTCGGGCGAGATTGCGTTGCCGTGCGGGAAATTCCGGCATTGTTGTCTCAAAGCGACATTCAAAAACTTGTGCAAGATTTAGCCGATACGATTTTGGAATATGACGACACCGTTTTATTAAAAGACAAAATGAAAGATATTTGCGCGCGCATTGCCTGTCACGGTTCCGTTCGTGCCGGACGGGTTTTAACAATCGATGAAATGAACGCACTGCTCCGTCAAATGGAAGAATGCGCAACGGCCGGGCAATGCATTCACGGGCGTCCGACATATATTGAATTAAAACTCAACGATATCGAGCGTTTATTCGGACGCAAAACATAGCTATTTCCAATAATCTTTAATCCAAGTTGCCGGCTTTAAGTGCTTATACAGTTTTTTAATGCCGCGGGGATATTTTCTGTCCGTGGGATCGGAACACCAAATGCCTTTTGAAGCGTCTTCCAAATCGGGCAATCCGTGAAAAGCAATCATTTTCAAGCCTTTTACGTCGGGAATTTTCGGCGACACAAACGACCGCAAATACCACTTGGGCAAGCAATGAAAACGAAAGCTTTTAAACCAATTATCCGGCCAAAAATTTAATTTTCCCCATTTTTCAATTACTTTACCGGATAAATATTCCTGCGATGCCGTGTAAAACCGTTCAACCACTTCTTTGGGATGTTCTTCAAAATAACGTTTAATAAATCCCAACGTGCCGACAACAAACGAATAACAGCTTGCCTGCCCGACTTTATCCCCTTTGGAATGCCAATCGTTAATAATGTAAAATTGAGTGCCTTTCGGATATTCAAAAAACTCATCTAAATTGCCCACAATCAGCGAATCCAAATCAAAGAAAAACACTCTTTGGCCGTCCAATCCGCCCAAATGATCATCACACAAAGCAGCTTCTTTGCGATATGAATATTTTTGCGCCCATTCTTTTTCGGCGGGATTCACGTTTGTAAATTCAGGCAACGGATGCACGATAATATCGGGATTTAACCCCTCGGGATATTCGGTAAAGCAATGAAAATCAATTTTATATTTTGTATTTCTTTTAATCATGGAATATAATTTATTCACATCATCGGGTCCGTAATAAGTCGGTCCCCATTTAATGCAAATCACGTTATATTTTTTGGCCGATGAAGTCATTTTTTGATTTTTATTTTCCGATGTTTTTGTTTTCATTGAACCTCCGTTGACATATCTGTGATTTTTATAGTGTATCGACATCAACAAAATATGTCAAGCTAAAATTATTTACACAAAAATCAGCCGTCGGATAAAACAATCGAATATTTTGCCTTTAAAAAATGAGTTTTTTTGAATATCGGCCGGAAATAATTAATTGCCGAATAATTGAAGTAAACCCCAAAAATTATGAGCTCCGAATAATAAAATTAAAATATCCGGTTTAAAAGATAAAATATCTTTTTTGTATAATTTCATTATTTTCCATTGTTCCGCATTACTGACTGGCGCCCTATTAATACGAATATATTTTAATTCACCGGCAGAATACGGTAAAAATTGCAGAAAATCATCATTCATTGAATCACCGATTAACATGATTCTGTATTTTCCTTCCGGGTATGAATAATCTTTCATAAATTTACCTGTTTGAACCGTTAAATTCTGACTGTTTTTGTAATCATAATAAGTATAATCCGTATCGTTGGCTTTATCATAACTTTCATTAAAATACAACCGAAACCATCCCTTATGATAAGTTCTCTCCCAAGAGTCTCGAATAAGCTTATTTTGCGATTTATTGTACTCATTTAAAGTAACAACAGGAATATCCGGAAAATCTTTCTGAACTTCCTTCATGAAAGTTTGATAACCGATATATGCCCCCCAATCCGTCCAATGAGCAGTCAATTTAAAAAAGACATAATCTTGTTGCTTGCCTTTTTTTAATTCCTCTTTAGGAAAAATAAACGGCACATTTATTTTTTGAGCTTCTTTTTGCGTCTTTCGATAGACTTGTTCCGCTTTCTCACTCTCTTTTTTATCAAACCCGTAATTATACAAAAACTCTTGGTAAATTATTTCTTTTTTGGGAACCATCAGAATATAAAGTTTTATATTATTTTCTTGACAAAACGCATTAAACTTTTTCAAATTTTGAATAATCGGCTCAATTATTTTAACAGACGGATTTAACACAAACGGAGTTAAAAATATCCACTTATTTTTTTTAAAATAAACAGCTTTATCCGTCCGAATAATTTGACTTATTTCATTCCTGATTTTATCATGCAACCGTATGATTTGATCACGACCGAAAAAATGATCGTTAAACCAATTTTCAAATGCTTTCCCGTATTCTGATTTTTCTTTAAATATTTCACTGATAATCGGCATTTTTGCCAATGTTCTGTTTTCTAAACCCGCTGTTGTTTCATTTGAAATATGCATCATCGGAATAAAGAGAGCGCCGAAAAATAAACACAAAAAGATAACAGGAAACGGAGTGTGTTTACCTGAAATTTTTAATATATTTAAATAAGAAACAAGTGCATAAGAAAGGGCACCGTAAATGCATAACAGGCCAAAGAAAAAGCACCAATCTATGGGTTGATAAGGCACAATATTCAACGGCTTTTGATGAATCATTTGCGGATCTTTTTGCTTTGAAACCAGCATCAATTGATTATTTTGAACGGTTTGCGAATCGATATTCACAAATTTAAAATCTTTCAAATTTAACACCTGTTCATTCTTGCCTTTTAGTGCAATTTTCAATACATTCACTTCCCCCGGATATTCCCCGAAATCAAACCGAAACTGCGCAATTTTTGGTGTCGGTAAAATAATATGTTCCGTATGAAGACCGGCCGACACGTTTTTCTTAACGGATTGTTTTTCGTTAAAATTCAAAGGGTTTTTATCATCTGTCGTGTAAAAAACCTGATATGTTATCGCCTTATTTTGACTTGTTTGAAATTCCACTTCAATAAAGGGCGATTTATGATAAATATTTGAGCTGATATACATCAGAATCAACGTCATCAATCCTGCAATGACAACTTTTATTCCTTTTTGAAGACTTATTTTCTTTATTTTCATTTGCTACTCCTAAACGTTCGTTTATTTGATGCAGCAAATTTAAGACTTGTTTTAAAATAAATTTTTTAAATAAAAAACGAAATAACACTTTGATTTTTATGTAAATAGCAGTATTTGAAAAATTTAATTGACTTTTTTGACATAATATATTAGACTTGCACCAAATAAACCAAGGTTTAATTGGTGCAATACGCCCCCAAAATACCTCCTCTTTTTCCTCTATCTTTCGCAGACGATAACTCTTTTCTCTTATTTTGGCGGAAAGTGCTGTCCCGTAGAACATGGGGCAGCGCGATGGCAGAATTAAAGCCGATTTTATTTTTTTATTGGCAAACGATGAGATTTTCTTAATTTTCGGCCGCTGATAATTTATTTTTTAGGGGAGTAAGTGTATCTGCTTTTTCTCTTATTTTCGGCGGGAAGTGCTGTCCCGTGGAACATGGGGCAGCGCGATGTGCCGAAAATAAGAGAGGAGCCCCGCTGAATGGGAGTAAAACTGCGGGGCATCGGGGGGGGATATCATTTATCTTTACTCTTTTTTGTGTTTTCCCTCTATCGGCAGGGGGAAAGTAACACAGCATTCTCTCTTTTTTCCCTCTATCGGCGGAGGTGAAGTAACACAATACTCTCCTTTTCCCTCTATCGGCGGAGGTGACAGACGGCTTTATGTCGTCTGTCGCTATGGGCCGATAGGGGAAAAATGGCAGGCGAACGAGACTTACTCACAAAGTGCGGAGCAGCGCCTGCTGAGCTCACTAGTGTACTGGTCAATTAACCCACTGTCGGGAGTAATGACGTACCCGGCCAACCATATACAATCCGAACTAATTTCATCTTTCAGCTTAGGTACCATATCTGTATCTATACAGGCACTGTCACTCATATTTATACTACACTTGATAGTATCAAGTGTTGCTTGTGGCCTTCCTAACGCCGCACAAAACCGCTCTGCGTTCCGCAGTGACATTTGACTTTCGCTACCAACAAAGTTGGTCGTAAACTTTGCATCGCCAAGTGCATTTCTGCATGTACTTGTATCACTGGTACCATTTTTAACTCCAAATTTGTTGGGGTCAAATTCATCATAGTACCTATTATCCCCTCTCTCCAAATAGCAATACTCACCCAGCTTGCAATCGGCATTGCTTTGGCATTCGCCGACAAGCTCTACACACCCATTCTTTGATTTTTTCCAGACTTTATTACCTTCACATTTGCATTGCTTTGTCGTTTCATCCCACGGCGCCTCCTCCGGACACATCGTGCATTTACTGCCGTCCCAATATGGTTTATCTCCACTGCATGCGCAGCCTTCTTCTGATTCGACTGCCCCTGTCGGACAAACACACTTTTTACCGGTCCATATTTTTCCGCCCTCGCAGCCCGCGCAACAACCGCCGTTACATGTTTTCTCATCTTCCGAACAGGTGCATTCGCTCTCGTCTGCACTCAACCATGTGTTTCCCGGACATTCTGTCGGCACCGGGTCATCATCTTGCGACTCATCACCGGAGTTCGGATCCGTTTCCGGTCCCTCCGGCCGCGGAGTACCACCCTCAACCGTTGTATCGATATCAAAAAATACCGTTACGGTGTTGCCCGTGTTGTCATCACATTCATCTGCCCCGCCGTTAATTTCAAGCTCGGAAGCATAAGTTAGACCGGCAGCGGCATCACTCAACATATTACATACGCGCTTTGGTAACCCCGTTGCCGTCATGGAATACATTGTTTCATCAAGATATAAGCACTCAGGCCCGGAATTCGCTTTGTCTCCGCAAGCATATGCAAATCCGTAATCCACCGTGCGAAACTTGCCCTCATCATAAGGCGAACCCAATGAAAGCGTCACCCCGTCGGGATTTCCCTTTTGTAATAACATAGCCAGTTGGGCGCTGTTGAGATTCATTTCATAAAGAATCTGATTCGATACATACTTATCCATGCCCCACCGATACCCTGCGATTCCGCCAATCGATAGCACGCCGATAATAGCCAGCACGCCCAACATTTCAACCATACTGCGCCCTTCTTGTGCCTGATTTTGAACTTGTTTGAACTCTTTTTTCTTTATTTTATTGCTCATTTTTTAACCCCTTTCGCTATAAAAAGCATAAAATAAACGTACCTTTAATGCAACGCGCTTTCGAGGGCAAAATTACCCTTAAATTTTGGTAAAATGGCCTTTTTATAACCCTTTGATATTGCATTAAAAATACCTCCAAATAAATTTTTTTTGAAAAAATCAAAAAAAAGTGTTGCAAAAATCGTACGT
>CANRJO010000059.1 GCA_947630965.1 uncultured Alphaproteobacteria bacterium | reverse complement strand
ATGCGCAAACTTATCCTCTTTGCTAACTCTTCCCTTAAGCCTTGTGCATAACTCTTTCTTCTGGGTTGATGACGGACAAAGGCGGATGCAAACTCCTTACGTCACTCTGAGCTTTAGCGAAGAGTCCAGTGGAAACAAATTAGCTATATTTTCCTATTAAAAAGTTATGAATAAAAGAAGTTTTGGCATTGTGTTAATCATTTTTTAATACATATTATGTTACGCTCAATATAAGTAGAATTTTATTTTCCCTCGCTGAAAACTGCGGGGGGGGGGTAAGGTTGAATAGCAAAAATTTATTTTATTATTGTTTCTGCAGTACTTTTCTGACTGCTTTTGTAACTCGGCAAGCTTTTGCTGAGGAGCCAGTTTATACATCAGATTATGAATTAACAGAAATTACTGAAGAAGAAGCCAAAGATCTTCCGAATGCTGTTGTGAAATATGAAAAAGATGAAACAAACAAGTATGTCACCAAATATTATAAACTTGTGCTAAAGACGGAAGATTATGGCAAAGGTGGTGACACAACTGACGAATTTAAATGGGTATCTGACGGAGATAATTATAAATTTGACAAGCTTGAAAAGCCCGATGATCCTACCGAACCTGATATAACGGCAAGCTATAATGAAGGGGAAAATAAAAGAGAAGCTGGTCTTCACGACAAAAAAATTGATCACGATTTTGTCGGTTTACACTCAAGAGATGGTTCTGGTGGGGCTGTCAATAATGGATGGAAAAATGAAAATGTTGTGCTTAAAGGTGCTTTTATCGGGAACAGCGCTACTGAAAAGAAAGAGGAAAAGAAAGAGGGAGATAAATCTTATGTTTCCGGTGGTGCTGTAAATAACAATGTTGAGTCAAGCATAACAAGTATCACGGGTGATTTTGTCGGGAATTTTATAACCAGTCCTGATGTTTCCCAAGGCGGGGCTATTTTTAACGGCTCAAATGGAGAAAAACCATCAGAGATTGGTGCAATCACAGGCAACTTTATCGGCAATTATGCAGTTGCCGAAAACGATTATTCCCAAGGTGGTGCTATTGCAAATATGTCTGGTAAAATAACAAGTGTGACCGGCGATTTTATCGGGAACTATACGTCCTCGGGAAAAGAAGCACACGGTGGTGCAATTATTAATTATGGCGATGGGACGATAGAGAAAGGCATTACAGGCGATTTTATTGATAACTATGCTTATTCGGCCACGGGGAGTGCTGATGGTGGTGCCATCAAAAATGATGCCTATCATAGTGAAAGTGAGCATGGGAAGGCTTCCATAGGTCATATTCAAGGCGATTTTATTCAAAACCATGCCCAAGGTAAGACATTGGCCAGTGGTGGCGCTGTTTTTAATGAAAATGGCGCGAAAATAGATAGTATTACGGGCGATTTTATCGGGAACTATACTTGGTCAGAGCAAGATCGTATTACGGACGATTCTTCAAATGCCATTTCATCAGACAGCACTTCGTCAGGTTTGGGAGCACAGGGTGGTGCGGTTTATAATTTTAAAGACTCCGAGATTGGCAATATTACCGGTACTTTTGCAGGAAATTATGCGCATTCGGAAAATGGGCAGGCGCATGGCGGGGCAATTTATAATTACAGCAATTCAAAATTAGGCAATATTACGGGGGACTTCCTTCTTAACAGCGCTACAGGTAAGACCATAGCGCACGGTGGCGCGATTGATAATGCCGATAGTACCATTGGCAACATTGATGGTGACTTTATTGGCAATTATGCCGAAGGCTCTCAAGATGTTTACGGCGGTGCGATTTTTAATCGTAAGGATGCGGATAAAGAGAAAGCGCAAGATGCTTCTGAAGATACTCCTGCAGAGAAAGATACTGATCAGAAAGCGCATATTGGCAAAATCACAGGTGATTTTATCGGCAATTATGCCAAAGGCACAGGAAATGCTGTTGTCAGAGGTGGTGCCATTGATAACGATACCGGCGGTGAAATAGAAAGCATTGAAGGTCATTTTATCAGCAATTATGCGCTTTCAGAAAATGAGGCACATGGTGGCGCAATTTATAACTATAACGGCTCAACCATGGGCGATATTATAGGGAGTTTTATCGAAAACAGTGCCACAGGCAAGACGATAGCCCACGGCGGTGCCATTGATAATGCCGAGAGTACTCTTGGTGCCATAAATGGTGACTTCGTTGGGAATTATATCAAAGGTTCTCAAGATGTTTTTGGCGGGGCGATTTATAATTATGACAAAGCTCAAATCGGCAAAATCACAGGTAATTTTGTTGAGAATTATGCGGAAGGTACGGGCAAGGCTGTTGTTAAAGGCGGCGCCATTGATAACGACACAGGCGGTAAAATAGAAAGCATTGAAGGTCATTTTGTTGGGAACTATGCGTCTTCAGACGGCGAAGCACACGGCGGGGCAATCTTTAATTATAATGGTTCTAGCATTGGTGATATTATAGGGAGCTTTATTGAAAACAGTGCGACAGGCAAGACGATAGCACACGGCGGTGCCATTGATAATGCCATGAGTACTCTTGGCGCTATAAATGGTGACTTCTATAAAAACGCTGCGTCTTCGGAAGGTGAAACGCACGGTGGGGCAATCTTTAATTATAATGGTTCTAGCATTGGTGATATTATAGGGAGCTTTATCGAGAACAGCGCAACAGGCAAAACGATAGCGCATGGCGGCGCTATTGATAATGCCATGAGTACTCTTGGCGCTATAAAAGGTGACTTCTATAAAAACGCTGCGTCTTCGGAAGGTGAAACGCACGGCGGAGCGATCTTTAATTATAATGGTTCTAGCATTGGTGATATTATAGGAAGCTTTATTGAGAACAGCGCGACAGGTGACCTCAAAGCCTATGGCGGCGCTATTGATAATGCCAAGAGCACCTTCGGCGCCATAAATGGTGACTTCTATAAAAACGCTGCGTCATCAAAAGGCGAAACGCACGGTGGGGCGATTTATAATCATAATGTCTCAACCATGGGCGATATTGAGGGAAGTTTTATCGAAAACAGCGCGACAGGTGGCCTCAAAGCATACGGTGGCGCCATTGATAATGTCAAGAGCACCCTCGGTGCCATAAATGGTGATTTCTATAAAAACTCAGCGTCTTCGGAAGGTGAAACGCACGGTGGGGCGATATATAATCATAATGGTTCAACCATGGGCGATATTGAGGGAAGCTTTATCGAGAACAGCGCAACGGGGGATATCAAAGCTTACGGTGGCGCCATAGATAATGCCAAGAGCATTCTCGGCGCTATAAATGGTGACTTCTATAAAAACGCTGCGTCATCAAAAGGCGAAACGCACGGTGGGGCGATATATAATCATAATGGCTCAACCATGGACGATATTGAGGGAAGTTTTATTGAAAATAGCGTGACGGGTGACCTCAAAGCCTATGGTGGCGCTATTGATAATGCCATGAGTACTCTTGGCGCCATAAAAGGTGACTTTTATAAAAATGCGGCGTCGTCTTCAACAGGTGAAACGCACGGCGGAGCGATTTATAATCATAATGTCTCAACCATGGGCGATATTGAGGGAAGTTTTATCGAAAACAGCGCAACGGGGGATATCAAAGCTTACGGTGGCGCCATAGATAATGCCAAGAGCATTCTCGGCGCTATAAATGGTGACTTTTATAAAAACGCTGCGTCATCAAAAGGCGAAACGCACGGTGGGGCGATATATAATCATAATGGTTCAACCATGGGCGATATTGAGGGAAGCTTTATCGAGAACAGCGCAACGGGGGATATCAAAGCTTACGGTGGCGCTATTTATAATCATGCAAATGCTAACATCGGCGATATTACAGGAAGTTTTGTCGGGAACACGGCTTCATCTGATTCTGGAAAAGCCTATGGCGGCGCCATTGATAATGATGGTGGTGTACTTGGCAACATTGAAGGCGATTTTTATGAAAATGCCGCTCAAGGTGCAGAAGGTAATGGCGGTGCCATTGCAAACAATAAGGTCATTGGTTCTATTCATGGCGATTTTATCGGGAACAATGCTTCTCAAAACGGTGGTGCTATTTATAATGCAAGTGCAGGGCAAATCGGTGCCAGAGGAAAAGGTATTTATAACGCTAACTTTTATAATAATACCGCTCAAAATGGTCATGGTGGCGCAATCTATACGGAAGATCATCTTCAGATAACCGCGGACGCCTTTAATTCCGTATTTGCCGGTAATAAGTCCGGCGCGGAAGCCGAGGCAATCTATGCCACATCGGAAGGCGGAGTCAGCCTGACAGCGAAAAACGGTGGTCAGTTTAACTTCTTTGATGCCATTAACGGCGAAGAAGGCTACACACTTGATTTGAACGGTGATTCTTCAGGTGTTGTTAACCTCTATAATAAAGTAACGAACGCTGATATTAAGCACGATGCCGTCACGACAAATGTTTTTGCGGTGGAGAACCTTAATCAGAACAATTCGTTCAAGATGCTAGGCGGTACGTTAAATCTGCCTCAGTTTGGTTTGACAAACTTGAAGTTTAGAAACTTTTCTATGAATGGCGGCGAAATTAATATCGACGCAGTCGATGTCGATTTGGCGAATCAGCAAATGGGCAGAATAAGTGCTGATCATTACGATGAAAGCACGGGTGGCACCATTTATGTTAAGGATATGAATCTTCGCTCAGAATCCGGACTTTCCCAAATTCCTGTCAGCTTTGCTGATGAAACGTTTGCGAAAAATGTTTCTTCTTCAGTCAAGGAGCTTATGGGCGCGGTTTATAGATATTCGGTGGATTACCTGTCAGAGGCAAATCCCTCAGGCGTTGGTTCGGCGGGAGATTTCCTGTTTACCAGAATTGGTTATAATTCGCCTGTTTTAGCAAGCCCGATTGCCATGCAGGTTGGCGGTTACATAATGCAGATCGATTCTTATGACGAGGCTTTTCGGAATATGGATATGTATATGCTGACTGATAAAACTAAACCTGCTACCCCTCAATGCCCTGGTTGTCAAGGCACAGCGCTTTATGATGGCATTGTCGCTCAAAACGATTCAAGTACGGCTTGGGTCAGACCTTACAGCCGGTTTGAAGATGTCTCTTTAGGGCAGGGCTTTGATGTTTCGCAAGATGTTTACGGCCTTTACGGTGGCATTGAAAGCCCGATGAATTATTTAGGCTATTGTTGGGATGCTATCGGGAGCATCTATGGCGGTTATGTCGAATCGCACCAAAAATATGACGATGTAAAAATTCGTCAAAAAGGCGGTGTGATTGGCGCTGTTGGGATGCTCTATCGTGTCAACTTCTTTACGGGTCTGAACGTGAGTTTCGGTCAAAGCCAAGCCAAAGCTCAAACTTTAGCTGGTCATGAAACGTTTGATATGTATACAACGGGTATTGCCTCTAAAACGGGCTACAATATGCCGTTTGCAAATGGCAAATTTATTGTTCAGCCGAATTTTGTGATGTCGTATTCCTATGTTGATATGCCCGATTATAGTAATGCGCAAGGGCTTAAAATACGCTCCAAACCAATCAGCGCCGTTCAACTTGAACCCGGTATCAAGCTGATTGCGAACCTCGGCTCCGGTTGGCAACCCTATGCTAGCGCGAGCTATGTGCGCAACCTCCACGATAAAACGCAAATTAAGGCAGATGGTCTTAAACTCCCTGAGTTTGAAACTGAATCCTTCATGAAATATAAGCTTGGTCTTCGCAAGACCTTTAACGATAATCTTGTCGGTTATCTCCAGTTTAATGCCGTTGATATCGGCAGAGAGGGGTATGGGGGTGTTGTTGGTCTGCGCCTCTCCTTCTAGGCAGGGAACACGTATAACCGCTCATCTAGAGGCGTTTTTGCGGGTCTCGGGAAATTCACGTACCTCTTTTGTACGCTAGAATTTCCCTCGCCCTTAAAACACCTCTATCTAAACGGTTCTCCGCATTCCCAAGAGTTGGTGCACAGGGGTGCGCTCGCCTGCTGACGTCATCCTGAACTTTGGCGCGTCAGCGCCATTTGTGAAGGATCCAGGAAAAAAAGTAGCTTATTTGTTGTCCTGGACTCTTCGGCTTCTTGCTCGTAAGTTTTGCGTTAATCGCAAAACTAACTCGCTTCGGTCACCGCTCTGTAACGCTTGCTTTGGTGCTTGTCAGCACCTCGCAAGCTAACATACGCGTGATGTCGCCTAAAAAACAACAATTACTTTTGTTGTTTTTCATGGCTCTTCTTGCTCGTAAGCTCTGCTCTTTGAGCAATCGCTAACTCGCTTCGGTCACCGCTCTGTAACGCTTGCAGCGGCGCCTGTCGGCGTCTCGCAAGCTAACAATCGCGTGATGTCGCCTAAAAAACAACAATTACTTTTGTTGTTTTTCATGGCTCTTCTTGCTCGTAAGCTCTGCTCTTT
>CANRJO010000058.1 GCA_947630965.1 uncultured Alphaproteobacteria bacterium | reverse complement strand
TTCTTCCGCCCTTTTTCTTTTTTACTCCTTTTTATTTCTTTTGTATATACCTTTTCTTTCTAACAATCCTGAACGCACGCCGTAGGCGTTAGTGAAGGATCCAGGAAAATATAGCTAATTTGTTTGTCCTGGACTCTTCGCTATGCTCAGAGTGACGGACGGAGTTGGTTGCAAGTTAAGAGAGGAAAATAAAATGCGATACTTGATGTTTTTGTTATGCTTGATATTTGCAAATGTGGCAAATGCGATGGATTGTGAAAAGGTGCCGGATTGTGAAAGTTTGGGTTATTCTACTGAAGATGAGCCAAATTGTGCGGATAATGGCTATATGTTCTGCCCGTTTAATCACGACTATAAAAAGTGTGTGCAATATAACTGCGCTAAACTTGGCTTTACCGAAGATGACAAAACATCGTGGTGCGGGAAAATTGTAAAATGCAAAGGCAATGAAAAATTTACGGCATGCAAAGCACTTTGTGAGGTTGGCGATGTCTATTATGCAGACGGCACATGCGGTTATGCCGAGGAATATGATGATTCCTTAGGTAAGATCCCTGTCGGTGTGGTGTTTTGGGTCACAGATAACGGGCGTCACGGTAAAGTGATTAATCTGAAAAATTTAACAAGAAAATCCAAAGATTCTGCTTTTGATCCAGCAAATCCGTACAATGGAGATACACCCCTCCATTGGGGGTATCTTGGATATGATGTCCCAAATCTGATAAATTATAATGAGTCAAATACTCTTGAAAAACTTAAAGAACATGATCCGGATTTGTATGATGGCAAAGGGAATACGGCAAAGATTTTAGCGGCAGATAAGCCGAAATGTGATTATGATTTAAAGACAGATGAATATTACCGACATTGTATTCCGCAAGCGGCGCAGGCGGCACATGATTTTTATCCACCGAATGTTGAACCGAATGATCCTATTGTCGGGCGGGGAAAATGGTATTTGCCGGCTTATGGAGAAGTGTTGGATATATATGGTTATGATAACAGTCAAATAACAGAGCTTACGGGTCTTACCGGTCGTAAAGGAGATAATAAAATTGTCATAAACGGCACATTAGCAGCTTTGAAAAGCAAAGGGATTGTGAGCGAACTCGAATACCTTGAGTATTTATATTCATCATCAGAATATGATGCGGATTACGCCTGGTCAATGAATATGGCTGCCGGTCACCGATCTACCTACTATAAGGGGAGCACCCCTGTTGTCCGTGTGTGCTTGGAATTTTAAGTTAAAGATTATATCGGTTAAAAAAACGCCCTTCTTGCTCGTAAGCTCTGCTCTATGAGTAATCGCTAACCGCTATGTAACGCTTGCCTTGGCGGTGACCTCCTCATAACGTCACTCTGAGCTTTAGCGAAGAGTCCAGGACAAACAATATAGCTACTTTTTCCCTGGATCCTTCGCGAATGTCCTACGGACAAAGCTCAGGATGACGTCAGCAGGCTGTTTTATTCTTTTGCACCCAACTTAAGGGAATGGGGATTAAAAAACAAATCCTTATTCTGCACCCAAGCTAAGGAAAGGCGGAGAGTGGTGCAGATAGCGTGATTTTTGTGGCAAAAGTACCGCAGCGTACGTAAGAGGTACGTGAGGACACTTTTGACACAAAAACTGCGCTAGATGTGCCGCTATACGCCTTTCCTAATTTACACGTTGAAGAGGAAAGTCATAATGTCTCCATCTTGGACTACATACTCTTTCCCTTCGGAGCGAATCTTCCCTGCCTCTTTGCAGGCTTGCTCGCCACCGAGCGCCACATAATCGGCATATGAGATGGTCTCGGCGCGGATAAAACCACGCTCAAAGTCTGTGTGAATAATGCCGGCGCATTGCGGCGCTTTGGAGCCTTTTAAAAACGTCCATGCACGCACCTCTTTCGGACCGGCGGTAAAATATGTTTGAAGCCCCAAAAGCTTGTAACCGGCGCGGATAATCTTGGAAAGCCCCGTTTCCTCTAAACCAAGACTTTGTAAAAATTCTTGCTTTTCTTCTGCCGAGTCAAGTTGCGCCACTTCCGATTCAATCTCGGCGGAAATAATGACAGCTTCGGCATTTTCTTTTTGAGCTTTTTCAAAAACCGCCTTGGAAAAAGCGTTACCTGTGGCGGCTGATTCCTCGTCAACATTGCACACATACAAAACAGGCTTTGAAGTTAAAAGTTGCAACATTTTATATTGCCGGAGCGCGTCTTTGTCGGCGCCATCTGGTGCGGCAACGCGCGCGGGCTTGCCCTGACGCAAAGCCTCAATAACGGGTTCCATAACAGCGGCGGCAACTTTGGCTTCTTTATCGCCGCCAGTTTGCGCCTTTTTTTTGACTTGCTCAAAGCGCTTTTCCAGTGATTCCAAGTCGGCAATCATCAATTCGGTTTCCACAATCTCGGCATCGCGGAGCGGATCAACCGAACCTTCAACATGCGTGACGTTACTATTTTCAAAACAACGCAAAACATGGATAATAGCATCTGTTTCGCGGATGTTCGCCAAAAACTGATTGCCCAAGCCTTCGCCTTTGGAAGCGCCCTTGACAAGCCCCGCAATATCCACAAATTCTAACTGTGTTGGCACAATATTTTTAGGTTTAACAATTTCAGCCAATTTGTTCAAACGCTCGTCCGGCACGGCAACGCGACCAGTGTTGGGCTCAATGGTACAAAACGGAAAATTGGCAGCCTGCGCCGCAATGGTTTGCGTTAAGGCATTAAAAAGCGTAGATTTTCCAACGTTCGGCAAGCCGACAATACCGCAATTAAACCCCATTTTCTTCTCCTTATTTCTTTTGTGCTTGCGCCATGCCCAAAAAGTTAGAGCAGGCGTCTATGCCGTTTCTAATGAGTGTTTCCAAAGCATCAGGCACCAAATCCAGACATTGTTCAATTTGTGCACGCTCAGACTTTGAAAAAGTGCCCAAAACATAATCCACCACCTCGGGCCCTTTATGCTCGGGGTGCCCGATCCCGATTCGGATTCGGTTATAATCAGGCGTTAAGTGCTGATCAAGGCTCTTAAGCCCGTTATGTCCGCCCGAACCGCCACCGCGCTTGGCTTTCATTTGCCCTAAAGCCAAATCCATGTCATCATGAATAACCACAATGTTTTGCGGCAAAATCTTATAAAAAAGCGCCGCTTTCCCAACGGCATTGCCCGATAAATTCATAAATGTTTGCGGCTTTAAGAGCAAAACCTTTTCGCCCCCGATTTGCCCTTCTGCCACAAGCGCGTCAAACTTTTCACGAAAGCTGGAAAAATGAAAGCGGCTGACAAGATGATCAGCCGCCATAAATCCAACGTTATGGCGTGTTGCGGCGTATGTTGCGCCGGGGTTTCCTAAACCGACCGCCAAAAACATTTGATAAGCCTCTTACTTACGCATAAAATCAACGTGGATCGGCATATCTGTCACAGGGTGAAACTGGACATCTTGGCAAACAACCTTATGTTCTTTGCCATCAACCTCAACCGTAATTGAAGATGAGTAAAAATCAGCCAAATTAAGAGCTTTTTCAAGCTCAACAGGATCAAGGCTGACCAACACGGGGTCTTTTTTACCGCCATAAATAACGGCAGGCACACGACCCTCGCGACGACACGCGCGTGCTGCCCCCTTACCTGCTTTTTCACGCTTTAAAGCTTTAAATGTAATTTCAGACATTTTATATTCCTTTCTAAAAAAATCTCCATCGACCTCCAGGGGTGCCGACAAAGTGTGTTCTTCTTACAACGCTTTTTTTTAAATTTCAAGTGATTTTTAACCTTTGGGCGATAAAATTTTACAAAATAAAGGAGAAACAGATGATTTACGCTCTCTTGGGTCTTGTTTTTGGATTATTTATTCCGTTTTTGGCACGCCGTTTGGCAAAAATTATGCCTGCCACGCCGGCGTATGCGATTTACAGAATTCTAAAACCCGTCAAGCGCACCCCTTATGCGAAGTGGAAAAATAATGCAGTTTATGTGCGTTTGGTAAAAAAGTTTGTGATGCGCTCAGTCGGTTGGTCTGTGATATGTGGCGCTTTAAGTTTGGCGGCGTTTGTCTGTTTTCATGGCGTTAATACGCCTTGGCTGTTGTTTTTAATATGGACCTTACTAGCGCTTTATGAGATTGACGAGCGAACCTTGCTTTTGCCCGATATTTTAACCGTGCCGCTTTTAATCGGCGGATTTTATTATGCCTCAAACGTTGTTTCGGGGCAGGCATTTCATACGGTTTCACCGGCAGAAGTGAGCGCACTGGGCGCGGTTTTGGGTTATGTTTTGCCTGTGTTGGCATCGCTTTTGATGGTTTCAAAATATCCCGAGGCGTTTGGTGGGGGCGATATCAAGCTTTTGGCAGCAATCGGGGCTTGGTTAGGTTTTGGCGCGGTGCCGATTCTAATTTTGCTTTCTTGCATTATTTTTGCACTGACTTGCCTTTTGAAGCGCCAACGGGCAGGGGCTTTCGGGCCGTCTATTGTCATCGCAACATTAGGACTTGTGTTTTTTGATAATTTGTATATGATTATGCCATAAACTGCAAAAGGAGTTGAAAATGTATCAAAATCTTGCACAAAATCGCAAACGTGTTCAAAACTTTTTGGAAAGCCCAAATTTTGAACCGTTTATTATGTCGCTTATCTGCTTGGATGCCATTGTCTTGGGGCTCTTGACTTCGGATTATTATAATCAGTTTTTCGGAGGCGTTCTGTTCTTCTTAGACAGGCTGTGCATGGCTATTTTTATTGTAGAAATGGTTTTAAAAATATACGTTTACGGACATCGATTCTTTAAGTCACGGTGGAATGCGTTTGATTTTTCAGTGGTAGCACTGTCGTCCTTTTCCTTTGCGAGTTATCTCATTATTTTGAGAACCTTCCGCTTGTTCCGCATGTTAAAATACATCAACCGTTTTTCAAAGCTCAAACGCGTGATTGACATTTTCTCGGCGCTTTTGCCGAATTTTGTGGCGGTTATGATGGTTTTTGGCGTCATTTTATATGTTTTTGCCATTATGGCTGTTTCATTCTTCGGTGGCGTATTTGTTGAGTTTTCAACGCTTGGCGCGTCATTATTTGCGCTTTTACAGGTGTTCTCATTAGATGGTTGGGCATCAGATATCGCGCGCCCCGTGATGTCAATATATCCCCACGCCTGGATTTTCTTTGTCAGCTTCTTAATGATGACATCTTTGTTGATGTTAAGTTTTGTGATGAGCGTTGTGGACGAGATTGTCCGCCGCGATCTTTTGCGTGAAATTGCACCAGATTGCCGCATGCCAGAGCCTTTGCCCGCGCCACGACCGGCACCCAAAAAGCCGGCGCCGCATAAAAAGCCCGCGCACAAGAAAAAATAAGTAAAAAAAAGCTCCCGCGAGGGAGCTTTCTTTTAATCATTCAGAGGTTAGTCTTCTTTGATTCGCTTACAAAGCGCTTGGTAAAGTTCCTTGCTCTCTTCGTCGTAGATATAGTGCTTGTCAGCAAACAAAGCGCTAATCAACACAAAGCGGCGTACCTCATCAATGTCATTTTCCTGCGACATAATTCGCACAAGCTTGATTTCAGCCTTATTAATCAGGTGCAGAAATTTCTCTGTTGCCATTGTTTGTTGTCCGTAAAAAAGGAGCAACATATCGCAGTAGCGATGAAAGGCCTCATTTTTAACATCAGGGATGATACGCTTGAGCTTCAACAGCCGAAGTACACGGAAAGCATGACGTTTTTGACGCGTAATATCTGCCAACTTGTCTTCTTCATAAGATGTCAAATATTTTTCGACAACCTTATTGCTTTTGAGTGTTTCCATCCAATCGTTCCGACATTGGCGATTTCGACAAACTTTAATGGCTTTCTTACATTCGTCTAACACTGTGTCTTCAAAAAAGACAGGAATAGCCGCGCAGGCCTCTCTTTTTAAAAATTTTCTCATAATAGTGTATAATAATAACGTTATTAATTTAGAATTACCACATTTGTCCTTTTTTGTCAATAAATATTTTTGAAATTCTTTCTAAGGCTTCTTGACAAGGCGCGCTTGGCACACTAACTAAAGTATTAGTCTTAAAACTTGAGAAGGAATTGAACATGAACATTAAACCTTTACATGATCGCGTTTTGGTTCGTCGCGTTGAAGAAACCACCAAAACCGCCGGCGGAATCATTATTCCAGATACCGCCAAAGAAAAACCCTCCGAAGGCGTTGTGGAAGCTGTTGGCAATGGAAAAATGGCGCCTGATGGCAAAGTCGCCCCGATGAGCGTTAAAGTTGGCGATAGAGTTTTGTTTGGCAAATATGCCGGAACGGAAGTCAAACTTGAAGGCGATTCTCGTCTGATTATCCGTGAAGAAGATATTTTGGCCGTTATTGAATAAAGAAAGGAAAATAAAATGGCAGCAAAAGACATTCAATTTGGCAGTGATGCCCGTGCAAAAATGCTCAAAGGCGTTGAAACACTTGCCAAAACTGTGAAAGTGACCTTGGGT
>CANRJO010000057.1 GCA_947630965.1 uncultured Alphaproteobacteria bacterium | reverse complement strand
GATAAATGCAAGACTTTTTTTACTTTTTGTTTTTGAGCGATATTTTGTTGTATCTGATTTATAATTAAAGGCTATGTGTTTTATTTTTAAAGGTATATCATAAAATCGGCAGAAATTATATTATCTTGATAATTATCTATATAAAAAGAGGATATATTTATCAAAATATATCCTCTTATTTTTCCGATTTTTATAAGTTAAGGGGTTATTCTCAAAGAGCTATACCTTAAAACTGCAGGCTCGCCCGAAGGCGGGGGTAATCATAGACCTTACCGGAGCTTATTCGGTAACCAATTTTCGGGGCGAGTGCCCATGAGTGGTCAAGACTAAACTCTGATGACGACCAATAGTATCCCCCGCGAGAATCTCCGGATTCGGAATCTGTTAATGTTTCAGCAGTCACGTTTTTTTCTTTTAAGGTCGTAAGTGTACTATTGACTGTAACCTTGGTTTTGTATGTTACACCAGAGTTACCTTGATAACCCGAGATATTAGCATTATCATAGCCCATTAGCTCCATAAGCTCCCCAAGCGCGGGCAAGTACCATATCCCTTTGCCAACTTTAGAATCGTTTTCTAATTCTTTTTGCGGATAAAAATCCCGTGCCGCCTGCGCCGCTTGTGGTATACAATATTGATAATAGCTTGCTGTGCTTTCCTCGTATGTGCATTCAGGTCCTTCCGCCGCTAATATTTTGTCCGTATTCCGTTTGCCGTCATATAAATCAGGATCATAAGCCTTAAGTCTGTTAACAACATTTGTTTCATCATAATTTTGTAGGTTTGGGATATCATATTTCATATATCCCCAAAAGAAATTTTCATATCTTGTATCATAAGGATTTTCTGGGTTAAATGGCGCGTTTTCCGATTCTCTACCTAAATCGTGCAGATTAATCACTTTACCGTGGCGACCACTGTCAGAAACAGTGTAAACCACGCCGACAGGGGTTTTAGAGCCGTCATAATTATCGGCATAGCCACAAGTGCCGTCCGCATAATACACATCGCCGATTTCACAGAGGGCTTTGCAAAGCGTGTAAGATTTATCGCTCGGACAAAAGGCAAGCTTGCCACACCACGATGTTTTGTCAGATGTGGTAAACCCAAGCTTTTCGCAATCCATGTTGACGCATTTTTTATAAGTTTTATCAAAGGGACAGTACATATAACCATTCTCGGCACAATTTGGATCTTCTTCGGTGGAATAGCCTAACTCTTCACAAGTCGGCACTTTTTCACAATCCATCGCATGTGCCACATTCGCTAACATCATAACCATAAAAAACATCAAGTATCGCATTTTCTTTCCTTTCTTCTCTTTTTGTCATGCTGAACTTGTTTCAGCATCTCGTTTATGAGATCCCGAAACAAGTTCGGGATGACACATGAGGACAGTCTGAAACATGTCAAAAAAAGGGTACCTTTAAATGCAACACTTTAACCAACGCGAAAGTGCGGGTTTTAGAGCTTGACAAGGGCGATTTTTTAAGGTACCTTTTTTTTGCTATAGGGAAAGGCGTATAGCTGGCACCTAGAGCAATTTCAAGCCCGAAAGTTTCCTCACATACTTCTCTTGTATGCTCCGGTACTTTCGGGCTTAAAATTACTCTATCTGCACACGCTCTCCGTCTTTCCTAAAAGAGCAACAAAAAACGTCCGCATTTGCGGACGTTTTTTGTTTCATCGCTCAGGATTTTATTCTGCGGGCGTTTCTGCCGCAGTTTCCGATTGAGCTTTGTTCTCAAGTTGGGCATTTGCCGCTGCTTCGCGTTGCGCCAGAATTTCTTTATCATTCTGAGCCGCCACACGCCGCAAGGAGCGCAATACCGTACCTGTACCGGCCGGAATTAAACGACCGACAATCACGTTTTCTTTCAAGCCATAAAGCTTGTCCACTTTGCCGGCAACAGCCGCCTCAGTCAAAACACGCGTGGTTTCTTGGAAGGAAGCCGCCGAAATAAACGACTTGGTCTGCAAAGATGCCTTTGTAATACCTAACAAGATCGGATCAGCCGTTGCAGGCGTGCCGTTTTCGGCAATCGTCTTGGCGTTTTCTTCCTCAAAGGTATCACGATCAACTTGCTCGCCAACCAAGAATGTGGTGTCGCCCGGTGTGATAATTTCAACTTTACGCAACATTTGCGAAACAATCACTTCAATGTGCTTATCGTTAATTTTCACACCTTGCAGGCGGTAAACGTCTTGGACTTCCTTGACCAGATACTCCGCCAATTTTTCAACACCCAACACACGCAAAATATCATGTGGCGCCGGTGTGCCTTCAACCAACATATCGCCTTTCTTAACCATATCGCCGTCTTGGACAACCAAATGGCGCCCTTTCGGGCTTAAAATTACTCTATCTGCACACGCTCTCCGTCTTTCCTAAAAGAGCAACAAAAAACGTCCGTTTTAAAACGGACGTTTTTTGTTTCATCGCTCAGGATTTTATTCTGCGGGCGTTTCTGCTGCAGTTTCCGATTGAGCTTTGTTCTCAAGTTGGGCATTTGCCGCTGCTTCGCGTTGCGCCAGAATTTCTTTATCATTCTGAGCCGCCACACGCCGCAACGAGCGCAATACCGTACCTGTACCGGCCGGTATTAAACGACCGACAATCACGTTTTCTTTCAAGCCGTAAAGCTTGTCCACCTTGCCGGCAACAGCCGCCTCGGTCAAAACGCGCGTGGTTTCTTGGAAGGAGGCCGCCGAAATAAACGACTTGGTCTGTAAAGACGCCTTTGTTATACCTAACAAGATAGGATCAGCCGTTGCAGGCGTGCCGTTTTCGGCAATCGTCTTGGCGTTTTCTTCCTCAAAGACATCACGATCAACTTGCTCGCCAACCAAGAATGTGGTATCGCCCGGCGTGATAATTTCAACTTTGCGCAACATTTGCGAAACAATCACTTCAATGTGCTTATCGTTAATTTTCACACCTTGCAGGCGGTAAACGTCTTGGACTTCCTTGACCAGATACTCCGCCAATTTTTCAACACCCAACACACGCAAAATATCGTGCGGGGCGGGTGTGCCCTCAACCAGCATATCGCCTTTCTTGACCATATCACCGTCTTGGACAACCAAATGGCGGCCTTTCGGGATTAAGTACTCAATCGGCTCGCCCTTCTGCGGCACAACCGTAATGCGCTGTTTGGCTTTATAGTCTTTGCCAAATTCAACCATACCGTCAATGTCGGAGATAAGAGCCTGATCTTTCGGGTGGCGCGCTTCAAAGAGCTCAGCCACACGCGGCAGACCACCGGTAATATCTTTGGTCTTGGAGCTTTCTCTCGGAATACGGGCAATCACATCACCAACTTTCACTTCAGAGCCGTTGTCCACATTCAACACGGCATCCACCGAAAGGTAATAACGCGCTTCCTTGCCGTTATCAAAGTTGACAAGCTTGCCTTTGGCATCTTTTAAGACAATGCTCGGCTTTAACGAAGCATTCGCCGAGGCACCGCTCCGCCAATCAATCACGACCTTGGAAACAATACCTGTGGTTTCATCCATATTTTCACGAACCGAAACATTGTTGATTAAGTCCACAAGCTCGGCGCGACCGGCTTTTTCAGAAATGACCGGCACCGTAAACGGATCCCACTCGGCAACCTTTTGGCCTTTCTTGACCTTGGCGCCTTCATCTACCAAAACGGTTGTTCCGTAAGGCACATGATGACGTGATTTTTCACGCCCTTGGGCATCTTCAACCACAATATCGCAGTTACGCGACAAAACAATCAAGTGACCTTCCGAATCTGTGACCGTATGTTTGTTATCTAACTTCAAAACACCGACAAACGGCACTTCCACCGTGGATTGCTCGGCTGATTTTGAAGCCGCACCACCAATGTGGAATGTACGCATCGTTAATTGGGTACCAGGTTCGCCAATGGATTGCGCCGCAATCACGCCAACCGCCTCGCCAACGTTGACCGGCGTACCACGCGCTAAATCGCGCCCGTAGCAAGCCGCGCAAACGCCGTGCTCGGATTCACAGGTTAAGACAGAACGAATTTTAACTTGTTCCACACCTGCTTTTTCAACCAATTCGGCATCGTTTTCATCAATTAAACGACCTTTTGGAATAAGCACTTCGCCTGTTTCAGGATGAACAATATCTTCCTGAATGGTTCTGCCCAAAATGCGCTCGCCAATGGAAACAATTACATTACCGCCGTCTACGACCGGACGTACGATAATGCCGCGCTCCGTGCCGCAGTTGGTTTCCGTGATGACCACGTCTTGCGCCACATCAACCAAACGACGCGTTAAGTAACCGGAGTTTGCCGTTTTCAAAGCCGTATCCGCCAAACCTTTACGCGCACCGTGCGTGGAGTTAAAGTATTCAGAAACGGTTAAGCCCTCTTTAAAGTTAGAGATAATCGGTTGTTCAATAATCTCGCCTGAAGGTTTTGCCATCAAGCCACGCATACCCGCTAATTGACGCATTTGCGCCACGCTACCACGCGCGCCAGAGTGCGCCATCATGTAAACCGAGTTGATGTAACCGTGTTCCGTCTTGGAAATGTTTTTCATCATTTCATCAGCAATTTTATCGGTGCAGGCCGCCCAAATATCAACAACTTTGTTGTATTTTTCGCCCTTGGTGATTAAACCGTTTTGATATTGCTGTTCAAACTCTTTAACCTGTTTGGTGGTTTCAGCAATCAGTTCTTTCTTGGCATCAGGAACAATCAAATCATCCTTACCGAAAGAAATGCCCGCCTTGCAAGCGTTTGTAAAGCCCAAGGTCATAATTTTATCAACCATCAAGCAGGTTTCTTTCTGTCCGCAATGACGATAAACCGTGTCAATGATTTCAGAAATTTCTTTCTTCTTAAGCAAGCGGTTCACCAATGAGAACGGAATGTGCGGATTTTTGGGCAAAATGTCTGAAACAATCAAACGTCCCGGCGTGGTATCTACCAAGCCGTATTTTGTTTCGCCGTTATCATCTACATATTCCATACGGCATTTGATTTTGGCATGCAAGTCAACAACTTTGGCGTCTAAGGCCATGCTCACTTCATCAGCATCGGCATAAATGCCACCCTCACCCATCACGCCGTCAGCTTCATAAGTTAAGTAGTAAATGCCCAAAACCATGTCTTGTGAAGGCACAATAATCGGCTTACCAGATGCCGGCGACAAAATGTTGTTTGTGGACATCATCAGCACGCGGGCTTCTAACTGCGCTTCAATGGAAAGCGGCACATGAACGGCCATTTGGTCACCATCAAAGTCCGCGTTAAAAGCGGTACAAACCAATGGGTGTAAGTGAATGGCTTTACCTTCAACCAACACCGGCTCAAAAGCTTGAATACCTAAGCGGTGCAATGTCGGCGCACGGTTTAACAAAACAGGGTGCTCACGAATGACCTCTTCCAAAATGTCCCAAACCTCGGGACGCTCTTTTTCCACCATACGCTTTGCCGCTTTAATGGTGGTGGCGTGGCCGTAAAGTTCCAGTTTGGAATATACAAACGGCTTAAAGAGCTCGAGTGCCATTTTCTTTGGCAAGCCGCATTGTTGCAGTTTGAGTTCAGGACCAACGGTAATCACGGAACGACCGGAATAGTCCACACGTTTACCCAACAAGTTCTGACGGAAACGTCCCTGCTTACCTTTGAGCATATCTGACAACGATTTCAGCGGACGCTTGCTTGTGCCTGTGATAGCGCGCGCACGACGACCATTATCAAACAAAGCGTCAACAGATTCTTGGAGCATACGTTTTTCATTTCTGACAATGATTTCAGGCGCATGCAATTCCAACAAACGTTTCAAACGATTGTTACGGTTAATGACGCGACGATATAAATCATTCAAATCAGAAGTTGCGAAACGACCGCCGTCTAACGGCACCAACGGACGCAACTCCGGCGGAATGACCGGTAAAACCGTTAAAATCATCCACTCAGGTTTTGCTTTAGAATCAATGAACGATTCCACAATCTTCAAGCGCTTGACTAACTTTTTGCGTTTTGCCTCGGAGTTTGTTTCTTTGAGCTCGGCGCGCATGGTGGCACGTTCGGCCTCAAGGTCAATGTTGGCTAAAATTTCGCGAATAGCCTCCGCGCCAATGCCGGCACGGAAAGATTCTTCGCCATATTTATCCAAAGCATCCTGATACTCGTCTTCCGTTAAAAGCTGATTGAGGGTCAAATCCGTTAAGCCCGGCTCAATCACGATGTAGCTTTCAAAGTAAAGCACGCGCTCCAAAGCCTTGACGGAAATATCCGTCAACATGGAAATGCGGCTCGGCAACGACTTCAAGAACCAAATGTGTGCCACAGGCGCCGCCAACTCAATGTGGCCCATGCGCTCACGACGCACTTTGGAAAGTGTGACTTCAACGCCGCACTTTTCGCAGACAATGCCGCGATATTTCATACGTTTATATTTGCCGCACAAGCATTCATAATCCTTCACAGGACCGAAAATGCGCGCGCAGAACAAACCGTCGCGCTCGGGTTTGAATGTACGGTAGTTAATGGTTTCAGGCTTCTTGACTTCGCCATACGACCACGAACGAATTTGTTCAGGGGAAGCAATAGAGAT
>CANRJO010000056.1 GCA_947630965.1 uncultured Alphaproteobacteria bacterium | reverse complement strand
TTTTCTAAATCATAAGTATAGTTTGGTGTCAGGCGCATATGGTTTGTCAGATTATAATTTTCTGACCAAAGAATGTTGTTAAAAATCGGGTTTTTAAATTTTTCAGGAACTTCTTCCGCAAAAGCTTTGCTTATTATGAGTACCAAACAAATCAGCAACAGGTATCTTTTCATTTTGTTTTTTCCTCTGCTTTGATGTATTTATCCCAACCGAGACGGCGGAGTTCTTCCAAGCAATCCGGATCGGGTTTTAAATATGCCAGATACTCTTCTTCTTTTTCATCGGGGCAAGGCAGGTCGCTTGAGTATATATATTCGGAAATATCATATTTAGGATTAAATACACCGTTCTTAATATCAAAAACGCATTGCCAAACAAGACATCTATATCTTTTTTCCCGTGATAAATAATATTTTTCTCGAAGAAAATATAACTCGTATGTAACGTTATCTTTGGCAAAACCTTCCCCATAATATTTAATTAAAACCGCCTTATCTGATTCCGTCACATATGTGCACTTATAATCGCCACGTGGGTTTTCTAAATCATAACTATAACTTGGCGTCAGGCGCATATGGTTTGTTAGATTATAATTTTCTGACCAAAGAATGTTATTAAAAATCGGGTTTTTAAATTTTTCCGGAACTTCTTCCGCAAAAGCTTTGCTTGTTATCAAGATCAAACAAATCAGCAACAGGTATCTTTTCATGGTGATTCTCCTTTAAGGTATTATCTTTCGATATTCTTAAAAAATGATTGATACCTGTCGCTGATTTTTATGTTAATATATTACATCTTTGTTCAACAGAAGATCGCGTATAATTTCATTTCTTCTTTCTGAAATTCCTTTCCGATGACTTTCTTGGGCTGCCCATTCAAAATCACCATTTTGCAAAGCTTTTGTGTAATTCGACCAGTAGCCGTCATCGATAGAGCCATATCCTAGTTTATAGTCCTTTGGTGACATCGTGTAAGGTATATCCAAGTTTGCAATTTTTTGTTTTGGCGTTAAATCGTCAAAATTTAAGCCGATATTATTAAATTGTTTTCTCGTATACGGCAAGGTATTTTGACGGATATAATCTTTGGTCTTTTTTTCTAGTTCATCATCTTGGAAGTACATGACCGGTATTCCCATGTTTTCCATTTCTTTTCTTTGAGCTTTCGCCGTCATTGCCGGCCGCTTGCTAACGCCGTTTTCATCCTTGGCGAAATCTTGACAGTAGTTGTAAACCTGATTCCACTGCTCTTGTTGCTGCTTTGGCGTATGCGCCGGATTAGAGGGTGTTATTGCTCCCGGTTGTGAACTTGTTGTAAAACCTGAAAGCATCCCTCTGCCTGTTATTTGCAGTCCGGGACCTGTGGTGGGCAAGCCTACGGAATCGCAATAAAGAAAACTTTCATAACCCTCAATATTCTTATTTTTCAGATGATTGAAAAAATCGTCAATCAGTTGTTCGTCATCATCAACGTAATTGACTTGCCTATTCTGTTGCGGCGTGCATTGATTTGGCTTCGGGTTAAAATATTCTTTCTGCCAACGATCCATTTGACTATCAATATATTTTCTCGTCCTTGCAACTGACTTATCAAACGTGTCACCGTATGGGCTTTTGTTATATTCGTAACAAATATCTTTAATTTCAGATGCCGGTAATTTGTAAAGATCCGGGTAATATTCTTTAAATAAAGAGTATTTGTCGCCAAACCGACGCGTTAATTCTTCGTCGTGTTCATTTATAAATGTATTATTTTTTGCGGGTATTTTAGTACTCATATAAATCTCCTTTAAAATAAAATTAAAATTAATATTTTCATCAATATTGATAATTTAATTTGCTATTTATGTCAATATATTTAAATTCATCTTGTGTATAAAAATATTAATCTTCATTATTTTCTGCAAAAAATAAACGCCAAGTCGCGTTATGTTCTTTGTTTGCGTATGTAGCCATGATGATTTGAAATAAGGATTTGATGAAAGGTCTTTTTAATGGTAATTGCGAATGATGCTCTTTAAAACACCTTGAATCTGGACACGATCCGCCCGAAGTTTGCGCACTTCATAAGCTTTGTTACACGGCACCAGCCAAACTTCTTTTTCTTTACGTTGGAGCTTTTTTAGCGTGGCTTCCTGATTATCTACCAAAGCCACCACGATATCGCCGTTATTGGCCATGGGCGTTTGCCGAATAATCGCCGTATCGCCGTCTAAAATGCCGGCATCAACCATGGAATCGCCCTCCACCTTTAAGGCATAAAACTGCCCGTTGGAAACCATTTCAAAAGGCATGGGCAAAAACGATGTTTCATCCGCAATCGCCTCAATCGGCACACCAGCAGCAATTTTGCCGTAAAAAGGAATGTTGACCGTGGCGTTTAGTAACGCGTTTTCACGCTTCTTTTCTTCCTCAATGATGGCTCTGGGCTTGAATTTTGGCAGACGCACCACCTCAAGCGCACGGGCTTTGTGTGGTAACTTTTTGATAAACTCTCGCTCCTCAAGCGCCGTTAACAGCGCGTGAATACCTGATTTTGACTTCAGCCCAACCGCCGTACGCATTTCATCAAACGAGGGCGAACACCCCGTTTCTTTGGTGATTTTGTTGATAAACATCAAAAGTTTGTACTGCTTTTCGGTGAGCATTTGCTGACATCCTTTGCAAAATTTGTTCTACTTTAGTTCTTTTTTGAAGCTTGTCAAGCAGAAAATTTGATACGCTTTATCAACTTTTTGATTAAAAATTGTTGAAAAATAAAATTGATGCGGTTATAGTCGGGATAATTGTTTGTTCAAAGGAAGAAAAAATGGTTAATGATTCTAATATGTACCGCGATGCGCGGCTTGAAAAATTAAGAGCTTTACAAGAAAAGGGTTATAACCCCTACCCTTATAAATTTGAACCGACGGCATATGCTGCGGATTTGCAGGAAAAATATAAAAATATTGAAAATGGCACCGATACCGCCGATGTCGTGACCGTTGCCGGGCGTGCCATGGCCGTGCGCAACAGCGGGATGTTTATTGACTTAAAAGACAGCACCGGCAAAATCCAGGTTTTCTGCCATAAAAATAATCTGTCTGAAGAATATTTGGAACGCTTGAAATTCTTGGACGTTGGCGATATGGTCGGTGTGACCGGTTTTGTGCGGCGCACTCCGCGCGGCGAATTAACCGTTGCGGCGCAAAAGTTTGATATTATTGCAAAGTCGCTCCAACCACTGCCTGAAAAATTTCACGGCTTAACTGATGTTGAAGCCCGCTATCGTCAGCGCTATGTTGACTTTATTATGAACGACGACAGTCGCGCTGTTTTTGAAAAACGTTGTCGCATTGTTTCCGCGATCCGCCGTTATTTTGAAGAGCACGGCTTTTTGGAGGTTGAAACGCCGATGCTTCAGCCGATTATGGGTGGGGCGAACGCCAAACCGTTTATCACGCATCATAACGCGCTAGATATGGATTTATATTTAAGAATCGCCCCGGAGCTTTACTTAAAGCGTTTGGTTGTGGGCGGTTTTGATAGGGTTTTTGAAATCGGGCGCAACTTTAGAAACGAAGGTATTGATAAAAGTCATAACCCCGAATTTACCGCTTTGGAAGCTTATCAGGCGTATGCCGATTATAACACCATGGCAGAACTTATCCCTGATTTATTGCGTTATGTGGCAAAGTCAGTTTTGGGCACAACAGTCATTAAAGTGGGTGAGCAAGAAGTTGATCTGGCACAACCCTTTAAGCGTCGTTCCATTGTGGAATTGGTCAAGGATTATGCCGGCATTGATCTGATGCAGGCACAAACACTTGATGAAGCCAAGGAAATGGCAAAATCAGTAGGTATTGACGCGTCAGATTGCATTTCGTGGGGCAAGGTTGTTCAAGAAGTGTTTGATGAAAAAGTGGAACATCATCTCATTGAACCGACTTTGGTGATGGATATGCCACGCGATGTTTCGCCTTTGGCAAAAACGCACCGCGAAAATCCGCGTTTGGTGGAGCATTTTGATGCTTATGTTGGTGCGATGGAAGTGGGCTGTGCTTACTCCGAACTTTCTAATCCGTTGGAGCAAAAAGAACGTTTTGACGCGCAATGCGCCGCGCGCGACGCCGGTGATGATGAAGCGCAAATGCTTGATGAAGACTTTGTGAATGCACTTGAAAACGGCTTTCCGCCTTCAGGGGGTATGGGCATGGGTATTGACCGCCTTGCCATTTTGCTCACGGGCGCCGAAACCATCCGTGATGTGATTGCTTTTCCGACCTTGAGAAAGAGAGACTGATGAAAAAAGGAATAAAATATACGCTTTGGATTATTTCCGTTTTGGTTGTTTTGGCATTAGCTATGGTGGCAGGGGCAACCGGCAGTTTGATGTATATGAAGTGGATGGGTACCGAGCATAAGGCGGAAGAAACTTCCGCTGTGTCTGAAGCAGCATTGCCTCCTGCCGCAACTGCTGAAGAAACGGTTGTTTATGCACCCGAAGCGGAACCTGCTGTTGAGCCTATTGCGGAGCCCGTTATGGAGCCAGAGCCTGTGGTCGATCCTGTTGAGGCGCCTGTTGCAGAACCTGAACCTATTGCGGAGCCTGAGCCGGTTGTTGAACCTGTCGTCGAGCCTGAACCTGTGGTGGAACCTGTTGCGGAGCCTGAGCCGGTTGTTGAACCTGTCGTCGAGCCTGAACCTGTGGTGGAACCTGTTGCGGCGCCTGAATCTGTTGTTGAGTCTGAGCCGGTTCTTGAACCTGTTGTAGAATCAGTACCTGTGGCGGCGCCCGAGCCTGTTGTTCAGCCCGAACCTGTTGAGGCGCCGGAACCTGTTGCGGAAGCAGCGCCTGCCCCTGCCCCGCTTATCGCAATTGTTGTGGACGATATGGGGGTTAATCAGCGTCAAACCAAACAAATGCTTCAACTTCAGGGGGCGTTGACATCTTCCTTCTTAACCTATGGCGCAGATCTGCAAAAATTGGCACATCAGGCGCAAAACGCCGGTCATGAGGTTATTCTGCATGCCGCCATGGAGCCTAAAGGCCCTGCAAATCTGGCGCCTGATACTCTTAAAATCTCTATGGATGAGGCGCAAATTGAAAGTCTGTTCCAAAGTATGCTTGATAAATTTGACGGGCTGAACATTAAGGGCGTGAATAACCATATGGGCAGTAAGTTTACCGAAGATGCCGAAAAACTTCGGTATGTGATGGATATGATTAAAGCACATGATATGTACTTTATGGATTCCAAAACAACGGCGCATTCCCAAGGTTTAACGGTGGCGGCGGCAGACGGTGTGCCTTACGTGGCACGCGATGTGTTTTTGGATAATAAAGACAACGCTGATTATATCCGCAGACAAATTGCCGCACTTGAAAAACTCGCTCGTCGGAAAGGCTATGCCGTGGCGATCTGCCACCCCAAGAAACAAACGTATGCCGTGCTTAAAGAATGGCTTGAAGAACTCCCGCAAAAAGATGTGAAACTCGTGCATTTGGGCGAAATTATTACACTGGCAAACGCGGCAAAATAAAAAAATACGGTTTTTCAAAAAAAGTTCTTGACGAGAAGAAAAAATATCGTTATATATGCGTTTGTCTTTCATTGGTCCCATCGTCTAATGGTTAGGACATCACCCTTTCACGGTGGTAATATGGGTTCAAGTCCCGTTGGGATCACCAGTTAAAAAAGCGCCTTAATGGCGCTTTTTTTAGTGGGAATGCGTATAGCTGGCATCTAGAGCAATTTTCTGCTCAAAAGTGTCCTCATGTACCTCTTTGTACACTGCGGTACTTTTGAGCAAAAAATCACTCTATCTACACCACTTCTTGCTCGTAAGCTCTGCTCTTTGAGCAGTCGCTAACTCGCTTCGGTCACCGCTCTGTAACGCTTGCTTTGGCGCCTATCGCCGCCTCGCAAGCTAACAATCGCGTAATGTCGCCTAAAAAATAACAATTACTTTTGTTGTTTTTTATGGCTCCACCGCATTCCCTCGTCTTGGGTGCAAAGGTGGCACTTGACGCCAAAAATTACGAGCAAGACACCATTTAACCCTCTATCTGCATAGATAGGGGGTTAAAAAATTGGTAAACAGTGGGACTTGAACCCGAGAGGGAGCGCTAAGCAAAAAGGCAAAATGCTTTGCCTTTTTGTCTGCAAGCTCTTTGGAACATCTTAATGAGCAAGGGAAGTGATAACGACCGAAGCGAGTTAGCTTTGCGCTTAACGCAAAGCTTAGGAGCAAGATACCATATCTTAAAAAAGCGCCCTTAACGGCGCTTTTTTAAGTGGGAATGCGTATAGCGGCACATCTAGAACAATTTTTCGCTCAAAAGGGTGCGTCCGCCTGCGGACGTCACTCTGAGCGGAGCGAAGAGTCCAGATGGAAAAATATAGCTAAATTATTGTCCTGGATCCTTCCACCCTTCGGGTGTCAGGATGACGTACGGAGACTGTGACAAACACCATACGTCATTCTGAGGCGAAGCCGAAGAATCCAAGTGAAACAAATATAGCTAAATTATTGTCCTGGATCCTTCTCTTTTCAGCATAAACCGTTTCCTTTTTCCGGCTGAAGGGGTGGTCGGTTTTTGGAAATGATGAATGAGGGGAAAATGTTGGCGCCGTCACCGCAGCCGTAATACCATTTCGTTTTTG
>CANRJO010000055.1 GCA_947630965.1 uncultured Alphaproteobacteria bacterium | reverse complement strand
AAATGGTATCGGCTCAAAAATGCCGCGCGCGTTGAGGAAAATGACGTTGCCAAACTTTTGGCGCAAATCGGCTATGACACGTCTGATTTGTCGGCGGCGGCAACGGCATTTTGTCGGCGTTATCTGCCGCAACTTGTGCCGACCGATGGCGATATTTATCATCTTTTAGAGAATCCGTTTATGCCGAATTTTAACCCGAAAGATGAGATGTTTTTACAAGTTTTAAAAGCCGTTGCGCAATCGTTAGCTTAAAAATCTAAAAATACGCGCACGTACATTGGATTATCTTTATAATGGAGCCCGAAACCGCAAGTATCCATAGCCATGAGCCATTCTGCTGTACTAATCTGTTCCGTGGTGGAAACAGACCAAGAATTAACCCAAGTTAACTGAGCTGCTTGTGCGCCTTTTTCTGCTAGCTTTTTCAGTGTGGCATTTACCGTATGGCGCGGCGGGCAAAAATCGTGCCAATTCCCTGCCGCCGGCAAATACCAACGACCTTGTCCTGTCAGCGGATTTTCAGACGAGGTTAATGGCGGATAAAACGCCAGCGCGGCTTTGGCAGCGGTGGCTTGACAATACTTGGCATAATCGGGCGTGTTTGTTTGATAATTACCGTTCAAACAGTTACTATCCTTAGGTTCTGTTTGCGCCAAAACCGCAGTTAAACGTTTGCCGTCATATAAATCGCTGGAGCGATCTTCAAGTTCTTTTTCTAATTGTTTGGGGTCATAATAAGCACGATTCGTAATTCCCGGAACATCTGTGTTATGAAGACCATAAGGAATTTGTTTTAAATCAGAGTCATAAGGAGAATCGGGGTCAAAGAGATACGTCTTGCTGTCAATGGATAAATCTTTGAGGTTAATGACTGTTCCGTGGCGACCTTCGTCTGTCACATAAAACACCACACCGACAGGAATTTTGGTTTTATCGTTCGGATCATATTCATCAACATAGCCGCAAGTGCCGTTATCATAAAAGACATCGCCGATTTCACACAGATTTTGACAAAGCGTCATTTGGGGATTGCCTTTACATTTAGCGAGCTTCCCGCACCAAGACGATTTGTCATCTTCCGTAAAGCCAAGCTTGGCACAATCCATATTGACGCACTTTTTATACTCACGATTGAAAGGACAGTACATATAACCGTTGTCAGCACAATAAGGATCATCTTCCGTAGAATATCCCAATTCTTCACAATCTGGCACCTTCTCACAATCCATCGCATTTGCCGTGCCAATCCATAACAAACCCAATAAAATCAACATATATCGCATTTTTTCTCTCCTTAACTTGCAACCAACTCCGCCCAACATTCGATGGCTGTCGAATCGTATCAAAAAAAGGGTACCTTTAAATGCAACACTTTTTAAAATTTCAGAACCTTGATTCTGCTTGATTTTTTGTTATTGACAAAGGCACTTTTTTAAGGTACCTTTAAATTGCTACATTAGAGCAACAAAAAAGGCGTTCGTTACCAAAACGAACGCCTTTCAATCTCTCTTCGAAGAGGTGCTCACACCTTCTCCAAAGTCTTACCAATCTATTCCTCAGCAGTATCTTCCGCAATTTCCTCCAACATTCGCATGTCTGTTTGCGCATTTTTGAACAATGCGACGATGTCATTTAAAATAGCCACCTGTTGAGGTGTCCATTTTTTAACGGTGAATGTTCGCACATCCATAAATCCGTCATTCTTGAGCATCCGTTCGCATGTGATTGCAATAAAGACGCCTATACCGCTATCAACATATTTTTGCCGATGTTGCTTTAAAACCTGATAGGTTTCCGCACATACCAATCCGGCATTTAAAATGTTGAATATAACCCAACCCGTGGCTTCAATTTCGGGACGAAAAAGCATCTTGTTCCATACTTCAAAAGCACTGCGACGCAAAACTGCTTCTTCACCGGTTCCGAAATGCCAACATCTGCAAACCAGGTCACGATATTCATCACGGCACATCTTATATGCCAAAGCCGCATCCAACATGCTTGGCAAATTAAACAGTTCCAAAATCTCAGGGATCTTATCTGCATCTAGCTTTTGCCGATCCTGAATAACATCCGTAAGATACCTTTCTGCCGCTTTAATCCTCTTGGATAAACCTTGATGATAATAATCCGCTTGAGGGAGCTTTTCATTCAACAAACGTTGCTTTTCTGCTTCAAGCTCAAGATATTTTCTCTTTTCAAGGCGTTCTGCGCGCTTGGCTGCACCAGCTTCTTTGCGGCGGTTAATTTCTTCAACAGAGAGCTTTACCATAACTAGAATGCAAGTTTTTGTGAAAAACGCTCTGCCTTTTCAATCAGCTCTTTGTCACCTTTGAGTCTGACGTGCTTTATCAGTGCACGATAAGGCATTTCACAACCCTCAAGGTAGGAGATCTTTTGAAATAAAAGTTTAACTCTGAGTTGATCCGAAGAATCAAACTGTTCTTTTACCAACAATTCATGAATTGCTGCTTTACGCTGCCCCGGGAGGACAATTCTTTTGCGAAAATCTTCCGCTTTGGAATGAATTTTACTTTTTTCCATTTTTTAATAATTAAGATTAATAATACTTTTAACTCTTACAAATATAGCAAAAAACTGTGTGCTTTTCAAGAAAAAAAACTGGATTTTTTCGTTTTATTGAATTATTTTGTAATCAAATTAACCTAAAGGAATGATATTATGAAAAAAATTTACAAAATTGCGCTTGCTTTACTTGTGCTTATTGCCGCGTTTTACTTTTTTTCAGGCTCTCAAAAAACGGAAGGTTATAAAACCGTTCCTGTCCAAAACGGCAAAATTTCACAGCTGATTACCGCCTCGGGCATTATTAACCCGCTTTCAACGGTGATCATCGGCACACAGGTTTCCGGCACCATTAAGGAAATTTATGTGGACTTTAACTCTGAAGTCAAACAAGGCGAGCTTTTGGCTCTCATTGATCCTGATGTGTTTGAGGCAACCGTTGCGCAACGCCGCGCGGCTTTGGAGATTGCTGAAGCACAAGTTCAGGTTCAGGAAAATGACATCATCTACTTTCAAAAAAACTTGGAGCGCATCAAAAAATTGAACGCTACCAAATATTCCACCGAAAAAGAATTAGAATCGGCGCAACGCGATTATGACAATGCGGTGGCTCAATTAAGCCTGCAAAAAGCGCAGGTCAAACAGGCGCAGGCTTCGCTTCAATCCGCTGAGACGGAGTTAAAATATACTAAAATTACCTCGCCTGTTGACGGCATTGTCATTTCAAAATCTGTGGAAGTCGGGCAAACCGTTGCCGCCAGTTTTTCAACGCCGGAGCTCTTTTCCGTGGCGGAAGACTTGACGCAAATGGAAATTGAAGCCTCAGTTGTGGAGGCTGATATCGCCAAGGTCAAGGAAGGGCAAACAGTGCGTTTTACGGTTGATAGTTTCCCGGACGAGCCGTTTTATGGCAAGGTCAAGCAAGTCCGCAACCAAGCTGTGACAACTTCTAATGTGGTCACTTACAGCGTGATTATCGGCATTGATAACAAAGAACTTAAGCTCAAACCGGGGATGACCGCCAATGTGGAAATTATTGCCGCCGAAAAAGACGATGCCCTTTTGGTGCCAAACCAAGCACTTCGTTTTCAGATGGATGAAAATCAGCGCTATAAAGACAAAGGCATTTGGGTCTTGCGCAAAGGTGAACCTCAACGTGTGAACGTGACCGAGGGCATTTCTGATGATAGCAACACTGAAATTTCAAGCCCTGATATTCAAGAAGGCGATGAAGTGATTGTTTCACGCGAGGCCACAGATGCCGAACGTGCGATGCGTCTGCGCATGCCGCATTAAGGATTTTTGAAATGGCGCTGATTGAGCTTAAAAAAATCACGAAAAGTTATCCTTTAGACGGATTTCAGCTAAAAATCCTGAAAGGGATTAATCTCAAAATTGAACAAGGCGAATTTGTAGCGATTATGGGGCCATCCGGTTCCGGAAAATCTACCATGATGAACATTTTGGGGTGTTTGGATAACCCCTCGGGCGGACAATATCTGTTAGACGGGCAGAATGTGGAACATCTGGATTCTGATGCTTTGGCGGAAATCCGCAACCGCAAAATCGGGTTTGTGTTTCAAGGGTTTAACCTCTTAAGCCGCACAACCGCGCTTGAAAATGTGGAATTGCCGATGGTTTATGCCCAAGTTGCCGCCGAAGAGCGCCGTAAACGTGCCGCCGAGGCCTTAACCAAAGTTGGACTTAAAGAGCGTATGAACCACATGCCGAGCCAACTTTCCGGCGGTCAGCAACAACGTGTGGCGATTGCCCGCGCGATTGTTAACGATGCGCCAATTATTTTTGCTGATGAACCAACCGGTAACCTTGATACAAAAATGAGCGTGGAAATTATGGAGCTTTTCACAAAGCTTAATCAAGAAATGGGGCGCACCATTATTTTGGTGACTCATGAAGAAGATATTGCCAAATTTGCCAAGCGCATCATCCGCCTTGTGGACGGCGAAATTTTATCAGATGAAAGTGTTTCAAAATGATTGATGTTCAAACCATTTCAAGCATTGCCCTACGCGCGATACGCGCCAATAAAATGCGCTCCATTTTAACAAGCCTCGGCATTATCATCGGCGTGGCGGCGGTGATTGTGATGCTTGCCATCGGGCATGGCGCGCAAATCAGCATCCAAAATGAGATGAAAAGTATGGGCACAAATCTGATTATGATTCGCTCCGGCACTTCTACATCCGGCGGTCAGCGCATGGGACACGGCTCGCAACCGAGTATGAAGGCCTCCGACGGCAACGCCATTGAAGAAAAAATTGACGGCATTGCCTTGGCGGCGCCTGTTTTGAACGATAGCGGGCAAATTGTTTACGGCAACGCCAACTGGTCAACCTCCATTACCGGCACGGATAATCGCTATTTTCAGATTAAGGATTGGGATTTAGCCTATGGGCGCTATTTTAGCGAAACAGATGTTAAAAACGCCGGCAAAGTCGCTATTTTAGGCACAACCGTTGTCAAAGAACTTTTTGGCGATGTTGACCCCTTGGGTAAGACCATTCGCATTAAAGGCATTCCGTTTAAGGTTATCGGCGTGACGGTCAGTCGCGGGCAAAGTGGTCCTGGTACAGATCAGGACGATATGGTTTATATTCCGCTTTCCACAGCGCAGAAAAAAGTGACGGGCATTGCCTTTCCCGATATGGTTCGGATGATTATGCTCCAAGCCGTTGACGCTGAAAGCACTTACACTTCACAAGATGAAATCAAAGCCCTTTTGCGCCAAAGGCATAACCTCGGCAGTACAAAAGACGATGATTTTGTGATTATGAACCTCACGCAGATGATGGAAATGATGGAAAGCTCCACACAGGTAATGACCATTCTTTTAGGCTCCATTGCTTCCATTTCGCTTTTGGTGGGCGGTATCGGCATTATGAATATTATGCTTGTTTCGGTCACTGAGCGGACGCGCGAAATCGGTATTCGCATGGCGATTGGCGCCAAAAGTTGGGACATCAGGCTTCAATTTTTAACCGAAGCTTTGGTGCTTTCCCTCATTGGCGGGCTGATTGGCGTGATCATCGGCTTGATTGGCGTGGGGCTTGTTTCGGCCTTTAGCTCGTTTAAGGCGGTTGTTTCGGTGTTTTATGTGGTGTTGCCGTTTTCTTTTGCAGGGTTGGTAGGGTTGTTTTTCGGATTTTATCCGGCGTATAAGGCGTCGCTGTTGAATCCCATCAATGCCCTACGGTATGAATAGGAACGCGTCTAATGGGCGCCTAGAGCGATTTTTTGCTCAAAAGTGTCCTCATGTACTATCTTTGTACACTCCGGTACTTTTGCCCCTTAAATCACTCTATCTGCACACGCTATCCGCGTTCCTTCAGCTTGGGTGCAGATAAAAAAACAACCGCTTTTGAAAAGCGGTTGTTTTAAGCTTATTTCCTTTCAGAAAGGCTTTTCTCCATAAAAATAGCAAGGCATTTTTCCATAAGAATAGCCACTGTTAAGCAAATACTTATCACAAGGCTTAAACCGGAAATAGCCGCGGCATAATGGAGCAATTTGTAGGTAAAGTGCGAATGATGCACCCAAAAATACATGTAGCTACTTGGTGTTACAAAAAGAACAGCAACTAGCGACATCAAAAGACTACCATTCCAAAGCTTTCCTAACTTCGAAACAGGGGTGAAAGGGCGTCTATTATTGTTATTGAGAGCATAAAGTATTCCCACGCCAATCAATCCGCAGGCAAACCATGGCCAACAAGGGCTTCTCAACCACAGACGATCTTCCATACCCATCAACGCAAAGGCCTTTATAAAGACCAGTGCAACAATGCCATACAGCAAAATGTTCAAGATTTTTTTTACTTTTTCCATAAGCACAATAATTTAGTTCATAATATGTTTTACAAGTTGTGTAATTTAAGTGCTTATGAGCAAAATGTCAAGGAAAAATTTTGGATAAATCTTCTAGAAAATTCCCTCTTTTGAGCGCATTCAATATAGCAATTTAAAGGTACCTTAAAAAAGTGCCGTTGTCAATAATAAAAATCAAGCAGAATCAAGGGTTCGTGATTTTAAAAACTGTTGCATTTAAAGGTACCCTTTTTTTGATATAGTCAAAAAAGGAGATTAAAATGCGGTATTTATGTTTTTTGCTTGCTATGTTGTTTGCGAATGTGGCAAATGCGATGGATTGTGAAAAGGTGCCTGATTGTGAAAGTTTGGGTTATTCCACAAAAGATGATCCGAATTGTGCTGATGACGGTTATATGTACTGTCCTTTCAATCGTGAGTATAAAAAGTGCGTCAACATGGATTGCGCTAAATGGGGCTTTACGGAAGATGACAAAACATCGTGGTGTAAAAACATTGCAACTTGTCGTGGCAATGAAAAATATACCCTTTGTGTGAAAGCAACTTGTGAAATCGGCGATGTGTTTTATTCAGATGGTTCTTGTGGCTTGGCGGCAGATTTTAACCCTCATTTAGGCAAAATCCCTGTTGGCGTGGTTTATTATGTCACAGACGGCGGTTATCACGGCAGAGTGCTTAATTTATATCCCTTAACCGCTGATAAGAATGGTAATTTTGATCCGGCGCATCCTTATGACGGAAGCAAAGAAGAGTTATGGTGGGGGCTTTTTGAGACAGATGTTTCTGATTTAAAAAACTATTATATGCGTTTTACCGATGATTTTGATCAGGCACAAGAAGAAACGCAAATTGCGGCTAAAGCGTCCTCAACGAAAACAGAATGCCTTAATGGAAGTTATAAGGAACACTCAGAAGAATACAACAAGTATTGTCAAGCCACGGCGGCAAAGGCGACGCTTGC
>CANRJO010000054.1 GCA_947630965.1 uncultured Alphaproteobacteria bacterium | reverse complement strand
CGACGGGGGTCACCCTATTCTGAAACGTTCTTCCGCCCTTTTTCTTTTTTACTCCTTTTTATTTCTTTTGTATATACATTTTCTTTCTAACAATCCTGAACGAAGTGAAGCATCCAGGAAAAATCGAATCATATTGTCATGCTGAACTTGTTTCAGCATCTTTCTTATGAGATCCCAAAACAAGTTCGGGATGACGATTCGGATGACTTTTTTCCACCTAGATTCTTTGGCTCCGCCTCAGAATGACCTCTCATGGCAGCCGCACCACCAATAAACAAATCCTTATTTTGCACCCAACCCGAGGGAATGCGGATAATAAAAGAATCCTTATTTCCTCGTACTTCATAGGAAAGACGGAGAGCAAATAAAACGAATCCTTATTTTCCCTCGTAGTTTTCAGGAATGCGGATAATGAGGCGAATAGAAGCAAAAAAGAAGGTTTGGAATTCTAGCGTACTAAAAGCGTACGTGAATTTCAAACCTTCGACTTTTTGCGATTAGGCGCCCATTAGACGCCTTTCCTACAATTAGATGTCGAGGTTCACCACATTTAAAGCATTCTCTTGTATAAACTCCTTGCGCGGCTCCACCACATCGCCCATAAGGGTGGAGAAGACTTCGTCGGCTTCTTCCATTTGGTCAATCTTAACTTGCAGGAGGGAGCGTGCCTCGGGATCAAGAGTTGTTTCCCAAAGTTGTTCGGGGTTCATTTCGCCAAGGCCTTTATAACGTTGGAGTGTAATGCCTTTTTTGCCGGCACCCATAACCACATCAACCAAATTAACAGGGCCGTTAATGCGTTTTTCCTCGCCTGATTTTGAAATCAGCTTAGAGGGCTTTTCAAAGTTTTCATGCAAGAAAGAGCGCATTTCATTCAAGACTTTTGCCTCGGCGCTGTCTAAGATGTTTGCGCCAATGATGTGTTCTTCTTTCACACCGCGAAGTGTGCGGTTAAAGGAGATTGAGCCGTCCGGCAAAAGCTCGGCTTGCCAACCTTTGTCATATTCCGCTTCAGCAGAATCAAGCTTTTGCGCCACGGTTTGAATGGTGGTGGCAAGCGTGGTTTTATCGGCAAGGGCTTGCGCATCAAACAAGCCGTAAATCGCAAGCTGTTCCACAATTTTTTCAGGTGCTTTAATGCTTAAAGCCGTAATGAGCGAGCGGGCTTTCATGGTTTTTTCAACAAAACTGATGAGGTCTTGTCCCAAAATTTTCTCGCCGCCGGCTTGCTCCAAAACAGCTTCGTCACAACCACCACGAATCAGATAATCTTCCATTTCATGGTCGTCTTTGAGGTAAATAATGGAGTTTCCACGCTTTGCTTTATAAAGCGGTGGTTGCGCAATATAGACATAGCCGCGTTCAATCAGCTCCGGCATTTGACGATAGAAAAACGTTAAAAGCAACGTGCGAATATGCGCGCCGTCAACATCAGCATCGGTCATAATCACAATTTTATGATAACGGCATTTATCCGCGTTGAAGTCATCGCGTCCGATACCTGTGCCTAAAGCCGTGATAATTGTGCCGATTTCCGCCGAATTAAGCATTTTATCAAAGCGAGCGCGCTCCACGTTTAAGATTTTACCACGCAAAGGCATAATCGCCTGATTTTTACGGTCGCGCCCTTGCTTGGCGGAACCACCAGCCGAATCGCCCTCCACGATAAACACTTCTGAAAGCGCCGGATCTTTTTCGGAGCAATCCGCTAACTTGCCTGGCAACGTTGAAATGTCTAAAACGCCTTTGCGACGGGTTAGCTCACGCGCCTTGCGCGCCGCCTCGCGGGCGGTTGCCGCCTCTACGATTTTGCCGACAATAATTTTTGCCTCGGTGGGGTGCTCGTCCAACCATTCCTTAAGCTTGTCGCCAACCACGCCTTCTACCACGGGGCGAACCTCGGAAGAAACAAGCTTGTCTTTGGTTTGAGATGAAAACTTCGGATCAGGCGCCTTCACGGATAAAACACAGGTTAAACCCTCGCGCATATCCTCGCCCATGATAATGCTTTTTTCTTTCTTGAGCAGGCCGTTTTCTGTGATGTAATTGTTAATGGAACGTGTGAGCGCCCCTCTAAAGCCCGCCAAGTGCGTGCCACCGTCTTTTTGCGGAATGTTGTTTGTGAAACAAAGCATACTTTCATTATAAGCATTGGTCCATTGCATTGCCACTTCAACAGAAATGTTGTTTTCTTCGCCCGAAAAGGCAATAATATTTTCATGCAAGGGGGCTTTGGATTTGTTCAAATGCGTCACAAACGCCGACAAACCGCCCTCATAGTGAAAATCTTCCTCTTTTGGCTCTGCGCCGCGGTTATCAATCAGCTTTAAATAAACGCCCGAATTTAAGAAAGCTTTTTCACGAATCGCGCGTTCCAAAGTTTCAAAGCTAAACTCTGTTTGCGTAAACGTTTTAGGCGAGGGCAAAAACGAAACTTCCGTGCCGTGACGCCCTGGCGCATCGCCAACAATTTCAACATGCTTAACAACGTTGCCGTCCGCAAACTCGGCGTAATATTCTTTGTCATTGCGCCAAATGCGGAGTTTGAGCCATGTGGAAAGCGCATTCACAACCGAAACGCCCACGCCGTGCAAACCGCCTGAAACCTTGTAAGAATTGTTATCAAACTTGCCGCCCGAGTGGAGTTCTGTCATAATGACTTCCGCGGCGGAAACGCCTTCTTCCTTATGAATATCAACCGGCATACCGCGCCCATTATCGCGAATGGTGGCGGAGCCGTCCGGATTAAGCGTGACTTCCGTCTTATCGCAATAACCTGCCAAAGCCTCGTCAATGGAGTTATCTAAAACCTCATAAATCATATGATGAAGGCCGGAGCCGTCATCTGTATCGCCAATGTACATGCCGGGGCGTTTGCGCACAGCATCAAGACCCTTCAAAACCTTAATCGAATCGGCGTTATAAGCTTGTTCGCTTTTCAAAAACTCTTCATTTGTTAATTCAGTCATTATTTTCCCTATTTTTCTACGTTTACAGTAGGGAAAATATACAGCAATTCAAAATTTTTAACAAACGATAATCAAAAGTTATCAACGGTTAAAAATAAAAAGCCACCTGTTAAAAAACAAGCGGCTTTGAGCTTTTGAGTATTGCTATTAGAAGTAAACACGAACACCGGCGGTCAGGTCAATAATATTATCCAAACCGCTCATATTCATATAGTTATATCTTGCCATAATTCGAGCCGCAAGATACTCGGTAATGTATAATTGCAAACCAGCACCGACACGAACGCCGAATTTATCTCTGGTTTCACTTAGATTATTCGTGAACTCTTGGACTTTAGCTTGGAAATAAGCTGCACCTAAGGAACCAATTAAGTCCACCTGTGAAATAACGGGATAATAACCAATAAGGTCCAAGCCATAAGCTCTATATTGTTCTTCGATATCATAATAGTTGTCCTCATTCACATAAGTTTTTTTACTAATTTTTTCAGATTGCTGATAAAAAGCTTCTATGCCGACATACTGATTAAATTTGACACCTGCGGAAACAGCTAAAGCATTGAGTTTTTTCCTATAAAGATCCAAATCTCCGTCAGGCGTATCCTCATTATCAAAATCCGCAATAGAATAAACATAATCAAAACCGATAACGGGGCGGATTCGCATGGTATCAGAGGGAATTTTTTGGTAAGGAAAATCCGGCGCAGATTTAACTTCAGCCGCCCGCGGATAAGGTGTGGGCTGATAATACTCACTCCGATAACTTTCCGGAAGGTTGCTTTCGCTTCCGTTTGCATAGCTTGTGACCCGACCATAGGGGCGATAATGAGCTGCAAAACTTTCCGAAGTTTGTGCCGTCAAGGAAAATAAGCTAGCAACAACGGCGAATAAGAAACTTTTTTTCATTTGAAACACCCTTTCGTTCCTGTTCATTAAAGAAAAACATCAAAATAAAGTATGCAAAGACTCAAAAACATTGTGGATTTTGAAATCCCGAACGCATTCATACGTTTGGGAACAGTTTAATGAGAAAAAGTTTAATTTTGAATTAAAATAGCTAATTTTTTTACCTTGGATCCTTTGCGACGTTTAGAAGACAATAAGGCATTGCTTTATTTCAAGTTTATAAAAAATACATGTTAATAAATTTTAGAAAATATATCCAAAATATCTAAAATCGGAAATAATTAAATTGTTTAATTTCGTTAAACAAATAAGGAGGATGTTATGGTACATGATAAATTTAGTGATAAAATGCCTGAAGTTTTATTAGTTCCAAAGCCGAGAAGAATTCGAATAATCTGCACACTACCTGTGCGAGTTTATGGGCTTTTTGATACTGTTACAGGTACACAAGTCAAAGACTTTGTAAAATGCGATGGCAAACAAATTGAGTTCGATACCTTAAATCCAAATATGCACTATGATGTTGGCGTTATTGAAAATATGGGAGACGAAAAACCCCAATTTACAATAATATGGAATAATCGAATGCGTGATGATACGGAAGAGATATTAAAAAATTCTAACGGTTTACCCATAGAATATCCGCATATCTATGAAGTAAAATTTAACGACAGTAATTCTAAGAACGTTTATGACTTAGTGGATAATGAGGGAGAAACCGTGGGGCAAGTTGTAAAATTATCACCTCAAGACGATAAGCCTTATATTCGTTATGTTCATTCTTTCAAAATGAAAGATGATACGATAAAATAATAAAAGTTGTTTATCCTAGACTCTTCGCTCCGCTCAGGATGACGTTTTGTGTTTGCATCTGCCGCTGTACGTCATTCTGAGGCGAAGCCGAAGAATCCAGGACGATAAAAAAAACTACTTTTTTCCTGGATCCTTTGCGAATGGCGTGAATGGCGCCAAAGCTCAGGATGACGGTTAAAGGGGTGCTCTCTCATTGTTTCTAAATTCAAAGCTATTATATTAATATTGACTTTGTAATAGTTTTGTGCTATAATGAGGAAGTAAAATGAAAACAGGAGTTCAAAAAATGAATACGGTTATTCAGGCGCGTGTTGATGCGGAAAGCAAAAAACAAGCTGAAAGCATTTTGGCTCAAATGGGTATGACCTTAAATGATGCCGTCCGTATGTTGGTTAAGCAAATCATTCATAGTCGGGCGTTGCCTTTCCAACCGCATATTGCCTATGATGAACCAAATAAGGATTTGGAAAAAATCTTGAAAAGAACAGAGGCGGATATTCAAAACGGCAAGGTACACGGTCCTTTCTTGAGCACCGAAGAAACAATTGCTGAATTAGAAAAGGATTAATTTATGCGCCAACTGGCTTTTACCACGGGGTTTAAGCGCGATTATAAACTCTGCCAAAAACAAGGCAAAGATATGCGCAAACTCCATACGGTATTCAAAATTTTGGAAGAGGGAAACGATATTCCCGCAAAATATAAAGACCACCCTTTGAAAGATAACTGGAAAGGGTATCGGGATTTGCACATTGAGCCGGATTGGGTTCTTATTTATAAAGAATGCGATGATGTTGTGGTTTTGCTTGTTACCACAGGAAGCCATGCCCGTTTATTTAAAATTTGATACTAATTATCATACGTTACTCTAACACCCGTAGGGCGAAAGAGTTCAGAAGACAATAAGGCATTGTTTTATTTCAAATTTATAAAAAATACATGTTAATAAATTTTAGAAAATATATCCAAAATATCTAAAATCGGAAATAATTAAATTGTTTAATTTCGTTAAACAAATAAGGAGGATGTTATGGTACAAGATAAATTTAGTGATAAAATGCCTGAAGTTTTATTAGTTCCAAAGCCGAGAAGAATTGCCATAAACTGCACACTAGAGATACGAGCTTATGGGCTTTTTGATACTGTTACAGGTACACAAGTTAAAGACTTTGTAAAATGCGATGGCAAACAAATTGAATTTGATAACTTAAATCCAAATATGCACTATGATGTTGGTGTTATTGAAAATATGGGAGACGAAAAACCCCAATTTGCAATAATGTGGAGTATTCAAATGCGTGATGATACGGAAGAGATATTAAAAAACTCTAACGGTTTACCCATAGAATATCCGCATGTCTATCATGTAAAATTTAACGACAGTAATTCTAAGAACGTTTATGACTTAGTGGATGATGAGGGAGAAACCGTGGGTCAAGTTGTAAAATTATCACCTCAAGACGATAAGCCTTATATTCATTATGTTCATTCTTTCAAAATGAAAGATGACACGATAAAATAATAAAAATTGTTTTTTTAAGGCTTTACAGGATGACGTACGGGGTTTGCAACTAGCACCGTACGTCATTCTGAACCCCTTTAGGGGTGAAGAATCTAGGTGGAAAGATGTAGCTAATTTATTGCCCTGGATCCTTCGGCTTCGCCTCAGGATGACGGATGGAGTATGTATCTGCCGTTGTACGTCACTCTGAGCGGAGCGAAGAGTCCAGGTGGAAAAATATAGCTAATTTGTTGTCCTAGATCCTTCACTACGTTCAGGATGACGGATGGAGTTTGTGTCTGCCGTTGGACGTCACTCTGAGTGGAGCGAAGAGTCCAGGTGGAAAAATATAGCTAATTTGTTGTCCTGGATCCTTCGGCTTCGCCTCAGGATGACGTCAGCAGGCTGTTGCACCCTTTTACACCCAACCCGAGGGAATGCGGATAATGAGGCGATTGGAGTGATTTAAGGGGCAAAAGTACCGCAGCGTACTAAAAAGCGTACGTGAGGACACTTTTGCCCCTTAAATTGCTCTAGGCGCCCATTAGACGCGTTCCCATATTTAGAATTTGTATTTGACGCCGGCATTAATGGCCATCGGGTCTTCGTCTTCCAGATACTGGCGGTAGACGATGTAGAAGGTGAAGGAGTGCCAGTCGTATTCCACATCGGCACGAAGGACGCCGCGGTTGCGGTTGTAGATGCCGTTGCGGTCACGCAGGCGATATTTCCCAACCATTCCGTTATGCCGCGCGGTTAAGCTATGATACGGGTTCGCAAACTCGTGGTACCACATACCGCCGATCTTCATCTTCAGCTTGCTGTATTCGTTAATCGCCATATTCCGCTTGATAAACAACCCAAAGCCACTCTCAACCGAAACATTGTTCGCGGCGTCTGCACGCAAGGCTAACGGCTTGTTTGTATCCTCACGGATACGGTTTTGATAATAACCTAACACGTTGAACTGTGCTTCCGGCTCAAGTGTTGCAAAGCCTAAATCTTTGCTATATCTTAGGGCGTTACTGATGCCATATATCCAACTTGTTAAATCTGCTTCAAACGTGCCGTTTGACGTCCGACGGTCATAACTGCCGTCCGAATAGCCCAAACGTCCGATACTTTGCCACTTCAAACCATTTTTGAAGTTATAACCTAATGGTGCCAAAACTTGAACCATCATTTCCTTACGGTTGGAGTTATCTTCATAATCACTCCTAAACTGCGTGATGCTCAT
>CANRJO010000053.1 GCA_947630965.1 uncultured Alphaproteobacteria bacterium | reverse complement strand
CGGTAGTTAATGGTTTCAGGCTTCTTGACTTCGCCATACGACCACGAACGAATTTGTTCAGGGGAAGCAATAGAGATTTTGATTTCATCAAAAGACTCTTCAGCCACTTGCTGACCAAAAAATTTCATTACATCATTCATATTCTCAAACTCCTTTTCTAAACTTCTTCGTTCATCATTTCAACGTTCAAGCACAAAGACTTCATTTCTTTAACTAAAACGTTAAACGATTCAGGAACGCCTGTTTCAAAGGTATCTTCGCCACGGACAATTGCCTCATAAACCTTGGTACGACCGTTCACGTCATCAGACTTGACGGTTAACATTTCCTGCAAGGTATATGCCGCACCGTAAGCTTGCAACGCCCACACTTCCATTTCGCCGAAGCGTTGACCACCAAATTGGGCTTTACCACCCAAAGGCTGTTGTGTGACCAAGCTGTACGGACCAACTGAACGAGCGTGCATCTTTTCATCAACAATGTGGTGCAGTTTAATCATGTAAATGATACCCACCGTCACTTTACGGTCAAATTTTTCACCGGTACGACCATCGTAAAGATCAATTTGACCAGATGTCGGCAGACCTGCCATTTCAAGCATATTGTTAATGTCATCATTGCTCGCGCCATCAAAAACAGGGGTTGCCATCGGAATACCGTCTTTGAGGTTATGGATCAGCTCCATCTTCTCCGGTTCTGAAAGCGGCGCAATGTCAGATTTATATTGCTTTTCGCCATAAATCTGCTTCAAGCGCTTATTTAACTCATCAATGGTCTTTTCACCACGTTTATATTGTTCGCACATCTCGTTTAATTGCTTGCCAAGTTCTTTGGCCGCCCAACCGAGGTGTGTTTCCAAAATTTGTCCCACGTTCATACGCGAAGGCACGCCCAACGGGTTCAACACAATGTCAACCGGTGTGCCATCTTCCATGTAAGGCATATCTTGCAATGGCAACACGCGGGAAACTGTACCTTTGTTTCCGTGACGACCGGCCATTTTATCGCCGGTTTGCATTTTACGCTTGGTCGCGATGAAAACTTTAACCATTTTCAACACGCCAGGAAGCAAATCGTCACCGCGTTGAACTTTTTCAACCTTGTCATCAAAGTGTTTTTGAACTTTAGCGACACGGTCATCAAAAGCCGCGGAAAGCTCCTCAATCTGCGCCATGACGTTTTCGTCTTTCACAACAATCTTACGCCATTGCGCCGAGGGCATTTCATCAAGCATTTCAGCCGTGATTTTAGCCTTTTTGGCAATGCCTTTGGGCGCATCAACAACTGTCTGGCCGACAAGCATTGATTTTAAGCGCGCGTCAAAACTGCGGCGAACAATGGCAATTTCATCATCACGGTCTTTTGCTAGTTGTGAAATTTCTTGTTGTTCAATGGACAACGCGCGTTCATCTTTTTCAACGCCACGGCGTGAAAATACATGAACATCAACCACAACGCCCTCAATGCCCGGTTGGACGCGCAAAGACGTGTCGCGCACATCGCTTGCCTTTTCACCAAAAATGGCCCGGAGAAGTTTTTCTTCCGGCGTGACCGGCGACTCACCTTTCGGGGTAACTTTACCGACCAAAATATCGCCAGCTTTCACTTCGGCACCGATGTAAACAATGCCCGCTTCATCCAGGTTTCTTAAAGCTTCTTCGCCAACATTGGGGATATCGCGTGTGATTTCTTCCTGTCCGAGCTTGGTATCGCGCGCCATAACCTCAAATTCTTCAATATGAAGCGAGGTTAAAACATCATCACGCGAAATGCGTTCGGAAAGCAAAATTGCATCTTCGTAGTTCAAGCCATTCCAAGGCATAAACGCCACCAAAACGTTTTTACCCAAAGCCAATTCGCCCATGTTGGTGCAAGGACCGTCCGCAATGATATCGCCGGCCTTGATTTTATCACCAACTTTGACAAGCGGCACTTGGTTAATGCAGGTGTTTTGGTTGGAACGGCGGAATTTTTGCAACCGATAAATTTCAACACCGACTTCACCGGCTTTGCTTTCATCGGAGCGAATCACAATACGGTTGGCGTCAACAGAGTCAACCACGCCGTCATATTTTGCAACCAACGTTGCGCCCGAATCTTTGGCCACCGTTTCTTCAATGCCGGTACCAATTAACGGGGCTTCACTACGGAGCAATGGCACGCCTTGGCGTTGCATGTTTGAACCCATCAAAGCACGGTTTGCGTCATCAGATTCCAAGAAAGGAATCAAGGCTGTTGCCACAGAAACCAATTGTTTTGGCGAAACATCAATCAAACCAATTTCAGCCGGGCTTGCAAAAATCACCTCACCGGCTTTGCGGCAAGCAATCATATCATTTTCAAAGTGACCGTCATCTTTGACCTTGGCATTAGATTCAGCAATAATAAACTTGCTTTCTTCATCTGCGGAAAGATACACAACATCTTTGGTCACCACGCCGTTGACAACCTTTCTGTACGGACATTCAATGAAGCCGTATTTATTGATGCGGGCATAGGTTGAAAGCGAGTTAATCAAACCGATGTTCGGACCTTCAGGCGTTTCAATCGGGCAGATACGGCCATAGTGCGTGGGGTGCACATCGCGGACTTCAAAACCGGCGCGATCACGCGACAAACCACCAGGGCCCAAAGCCGACAAACGGCGCTTGTGGGTAATTTCCGACAACGGGTTGTTCTGATCCATAAATTGCGAGAGCTGTGAAGAACCGAAAAATTCACGAATGACAGCCGCAATCGGCTTCGCATTAACTAAATCTTGCGGTTTGACGTTGTTTAAAACTTCGGCACTCATCTTTTCACGAATCGCGCGCTCCATTCTGAGCAAGCCCATACGATATTGGTTTTCCATCAATTCACCAACGGAACGCACACGACGGTTACCCAAGTGGTCAATATCATCCACTTCGCCTTTGCCGTCACGCAGTTCAATCATGTGTTTGATGATACGCAAAATATCATCCTTGCGAAGCACACGGCATGTGTCAGGCGCGTCATCAAAAGAAATGTCTAACGCCAAATTCATCTTCACACGACCAACGGAAGAAAGATCGTAGCGCTCTTCATCAAAGAACAAATATTTAAACAACTGGTGCGAAGCTTCCAATGTGGCAGGCTCGCCCGGACGCATGACACGATAAATGTCAAGCAACGCCTCTTCACGGCAGTGGTTTTTATCCACTTCTAAGGTGTTACGGATATAAGGACCAACATTCACATTGTCAATGTAAAGGATGCTTAATTCGGTCACTTTATTTTCAGCAAGTTTGTTTAAAACTTCTTCATTTAACTCCGCGCCGGCATCTGCCAAAACTTCGCCCGTTTTGGCATTAACGATGGCCTTTGCCAGATACTTGCCGTAAAGTTGCTCTTTTGCAACCTGATATTCCTCCAAGCCGTCTTTGGCAAGCTTTTCAGCTGTTCTGGGCGTGATTTTTTTGCCTTGTTCCCATGCAACTTTGCCTGTTTTAGCATTGATGAGGTCAAAGTCAAACTTCACGCCTTTCATACGCTCAGGCACAAATTTGACTTTCCAACCTTTTTTGTTGGCGGTATAAGTATCCGTTTCATAGAAATAATTTAAGATTTCTTCTTTATCCATGCCTTTGATGTCTTCAAAAGCAACTTTCTTGCCGGCTTTAATTTTCTTTTCTGTTTCGGCAGAATATAAAGAATAAAGCAAAGATGTGACCGGCAATTTACGGCGGCGGTCAATACGGGCATAAATCAGGTCTTTGGCATCAAACTCAAAGTCAAGCCAAGAACCGCGGTACGGAATGACGCGGGCGGCAAACAGATATTTGCCGGAAGCCATGGTTTTACCTTTGTCATGATCAAAGAACACACCCGGCGAACGATGCATTTGCGAAACAACCACACGTTCTGTGCCGTTAAAAATAAATGTGCCTTTATCCGTCATGAGCGGAATGTCGCCCATGTAAACATCTTGTTCCTTAATATCGTGAACAGATTTTGCACCTGTTGCCTCGTCAATATCCCAGACAACCAAGCGCAATGTGGCTTTGATGGGTGCAGCGTAAGTCATATCACGCTTAATGCACTCGTCCACATCATACTTGGGCTCTTCAAGCTCGTATTTGACGAACTCAAGCTCGCCCGTGCCTGAAAAATCTTTAATCGGGAAAATAGATTTGAATACTTCTTCCAAACCGAATTCACAGTGATCACCGTTGGCATCAACGTTATTGATAAAACTGGAATAAGAACCGGTCTGGACTTCAATTAAACTCGGCATATCAATGACAGCGTCAATCTTGCCGAAGTTCTTTCTTACACGCTTTTTGCTCGTATAAGATGCCTTCATGTTGCTCTTTCCTTTACTAGGTTAAATTCCGCGACAATCCTATCAGTGAACCCGAAACCCGACCGCGGAAGGTTAAAATTAAGTTTATTATGCATAAAAAACCGAATCGCTCAAACCCCTAGGCATTGCGCCAAACTTGAGCAAATTCACCGAATAATTTTCGTAAAAACTGGCAAATTTTTACACGATTTTATTTGAAATTGCAAGCATTTTTTTTAAATTTAACGCCCCTCGCGCGCATTTACTTCCGGACGCGGCGTGTTTACCTCTTCTTTTTTCTTCTCAGGAATAATGTAAGCATCGCAAGCCGGATTTTTATAATCTGTCGGCAAGGTCAGTTTATCCACGCCGTTTTCTTGCAGATAAGCGTTAAAGCTGCTGAGCGAGCCTTTGATATCTTTGATGAAACCGTCAACAACGATCAAGGGATTACGTCTGTACTTACGCGCCTCTTCACGCTTTAATTCCGCCTGAATTTCTGTTTTTGCCTTTTCAATATTCGCCGGAATGAGCGCATCATAGAGTTTTTCCCATTCCTTTGGGGCAAGCTCATGCTTTGATTTTTTCAAGGGGATGCCTGTTGACATCACTGCTTCTTTAAATTCGGGGTGGAGTGAAACAAAACTTTCAATGTTCGGCATTTTCTTATAAATTTCACACAAAGCTGTTAAGGCAAACCCCGCACCAATTGTGGTTGCCGCACCATAATCACGGTCTTTAGAGCCTTCCTCAATTTTATCAATAAACTTCAGGTAAATATTGCCATAACCTTTACGGAAGTTTTCAAATTTGTATGTTTCTTCCAAGCCGGCTAACATGCTTTCTTCAGAACCCTCCAACGCTTTGCCTTTTGCTCTTGCATTTTCACGATATTGCTCAGCCAAACGCTTTTCAAAGCGGATAAATTCTTCCTGCCCGAGCTTGGCACGGGCTTTTTCTTTTAACATATTCATCTTGGCAATGTTTAAGCTGATCCCGATAGGTACAATGCCTTTTTCAGCGCAAGCCACCAACCAAACACCTTTATCTTGGTTTGGGATATTTCTGAAATCAAGGTGGTCAGCGCCACTGTCTTTGATGACCCCCATAAAATCGCCCGCCATGACATCATCCATTTTCTTGCCGCCCGGCGTGGCATAACCAAAATGAAAGTTTCCGTTTTTCTCATTTTGGCCAATGTACAAACGATAAGCATATGTCGGGACATAGACGCCGTTTTTATCTTTCTGCCCGTCTAACTTTTCATTTTCGCGGCTTGGTTTATCATAAATGCTAAACTCAATCATCCCGTCTTTCATGTGCTCAAAATATGTTAAACCGCGGGTTTTATGAATGTCATTTTCCAAAAATTTCACCATATCATCGTAAACGGAACGAAGCGTTTTGGGACCTTTCTTTTTCTTTAGTTCAATGCCCGCACGGAGGTTAACATCTTCAATTTCAGATTGGATAATGTGCACATCTTCAGGGGTGTTTACATCTTCTTGATGGCGGTTTTCTAAAAACCTATGGGCCAGTTCATTTAACTTTTCATCTAAAGAAAATTCGCTTCCGGCTTCCGGCAAGTCAATGTCATAAACCGAAATACCGTGACGCTCGCAAAACTCCATAATGCGCTTAAATTTTTCATCATTTAAGTTTTTAAGCGTTTCATCATCAAAATTAAGGCGCATTTTTAACTGCGGATTATCTTCACCCGGTTTGTCATAAGGCTCTGCCATTAGGGAAAAGCTTGTGCCATCTTCCATCTGGCAAGCAAGTTCCAAGCGTTTTTCTTTATCTTCAACATCTTTGGCTTCCGTCACAATTTCAGGGCGCTCCAAATTCGTCTCACGCATTTCAAAAGATATGTTTTCTTCCGCCTGAGTATTTTCACGAATGTCATAAAGTTTCGCAAAAGATTCTGGATATTTATTCAAGAGCGCAATATCTGCCGTGGCGCCTTTTGCTTCAAGCTCACGCTTCAGGTTTTCAAAACTCAATGTTTCAAAACGATGATTGACTGTTTGAAATTCCAAATATGTCCTTGCCATGGATTTCCTCCGCTATAACATGACTATAGTTTTAAAATAGCACACTCTTTCTCAAATATCAATGATTTTTTTGTCAAATATTAAAAAAACGACCTTCGCCAAGCCATAAATCCGCTCTTGCGTTTTTTCAAAACCTGCCGGCGGGGTCAATACCTCGTCTTTTCGGACTTCCGCCAAGCAAAGCGCGCCCTTTTGAAGCCAACCTTTCTCCGCCAATTCCGTAAGCGCTTGATCCGTGAAGCCTTTGGCATAAGGTGCATCGCAGAACACCAAGTTATACGTTTTACGGGCTTTAGGTAAATGGCAAGCATCCGCGCGTAAAACTTCCAGTTTTTGTTTAAAATCAGGGAACAACGCCGCATTTTTTGCAGCCAAAGCCGTGTCTTTATCAATCAGCACCGCTTCCTTGGCGCCACGAGAAAGGGCTTCCAAGCCCAAAGCGCCCGTTCCTGCAAAAATATCTATCACGCTTAAATCTGCAAAACCGCCAAAACGTGAGTAAAGCGCGCTAAAAAGCGCTTCTCGCGCCCGATCTGATGTGGGGCGAACGCCCTCTTGTGTTGGTGAAAAAAGTTTTTTACCGCGATATTTTCCCCCGATAATCCTCATTTTTCAAGCCTCGTACCCAATTGCTCTTTCAAAACTTTTTGTGGCACTTCCCTGATTTCGCCTTTTTTAAGGTTACCAAGCTGAAACGGTCCGTACGAAACCCTTATTAAACGCGCCACCTCAAGCCCGATAAACTTCATCAGCTTTCGGATTTCGCGGTTTTTGCCCTCGGTTAAAGTGATGCTCAGCCAAGCATTGCTTCCTTGCGTGCTGTCTACAACAGCCATGACTTTGCCGTATTTGACGCCTTCAACCGTTACGCCTTTTTCAAGTTCCGCCAATTTTTTTACATCCACGCGCCCATGCACGCGCACCCGATAACGCCTACTCCATGCGTTTTGCGGCAATTCCAACGCGCGGGAAAGATCGCCGTTGTTGGTTAAGAGTAACAACCCCTCCGAATTAAGATCTAAGCGACCAACGCTCATCACGCGCGGCAAACTTGGCGGTAAATGATCAAACACCGTCGGGCGATTTTTTTCATCTTTATGCGTGGTGATTAAGCCTGCCGGCTTATAATATAGCCAAAGGCGTGTTTTTTCCGTTTCAGGCAGTTTTTCACCGTCAAACAAAACCTGTTCCGAACCTTCCACATTAAAAGCCGGTATTGAAACCACTTCGCCATTGACCGTGACGCGCCCTTCTAATATGTATTTTTCAGCATCGCGGCGCGAGCATAAACCCGAACGCGCCATAAATTTTGCTAGCCTTTCGCTCATTTTTTGTTTCCTTTTTGATAAATTTGTTTTATGATAAACCATATTTTGAAA
>CANRJO010000052.1 GCA_947630965.1 uncultured Alphaproteobacteria bacterium | reverse complement strand
ATGAGCCGGATTGTCGGGGTGCTTCTGCCCCTGCCTTTTCAAGATGTTTTTGATTACACCGCCGATGATGATGTTTCATTGGGGCAGATTGTGCGCGTGCCTTTTGGGCGCGAATCGCAAGTGGGGGTGGTGTGGAAACTTCATCAAACTTCCAAGCTTGAAAAATCTAAAATCAAACCCATGACCGAAGTTTTGCAACTGCCGCCTTTAAGCCCAAAGCTTATGAAACTTGTGGAGTTTGTGGCGTCTTACAACCTTGCCTTTTTGGGTTTGGTGCTTAAAATGGTGCTTTGCGCTAAAAACGTTTTTGATGACCCGAAAGTGGAGGTTCTTTATAAGCTCACCGGCAAAACGCTCCAAGATGCCAAGCTTAAAAACTCGGACGCACGGTGGCGCGTGATTGAGCTTTTACGCCATGGGCCTTATTCACGGGTGGAAATTGCCAAAGGCGCCGGCGTTTCACAAAGCGTGATTAAAACCCTAATTGACGCAGGGCTTTTAGAGCCTTTTCATCAGCCAAAACGCAAAAAATTTGAAACACCGAAGCTCCATTTCACGCAAGTTGACTTAACCGTTGAGCAAAGACAAGCCGCCGATTATCTTTGTGCCAAATGCGACACAGGCTTTAGCGTGACGCTTTTGGACGGTGTGACTGGTTCGGGCAAGACGGAAGTTTATTTTGAGGCGGTTGAAAAAGTTTTGCGCGCCGGCAAGCAAGCCTTGATTTTGGTGCCTGAAATTTCGTTGACGACACAGTGGTTGGAGCGTTTTCAAAAACGTTTCGGCGTGTTGCCGGCACAATGGCATTCGGCGCTTGGCAATAATGAGCGCGCCGAAACATGGAAAGGCGTTTTTGAAAACCGCATACAAGCCGTTGTTGGCGCCAGATCCGCGCTCTTTCTTCCTTATGCTGATTTGGGGCTGATTGTTGTTGATGAAAGTCATGATCATTCGTTTAAGCAAGAAGATGTGGTCAATTATCAGGCGCGGGATATGGCAGTTGTGCGCGCTAAATTTGAAAATATCCCGATTGTCCTTTCGACTGCCACGCCTGATTTGGAAACAACCGTTAATGTGGAACAAGGCAAATATGATACGGTTGTTTTGAAGAATCGGTTTGCCGCGGCGAAATTGCCCGAAATTAAAATTGTGGATTTGAAAAAAGATAAGCCCGTTAAAGGCGATTGGGGTGTTTCATGGCTTTCGCCAACACTTGTAAAGGCTTTGGCAGAAAACCTTGAAAAAGGCGAGCAATCTATGCTCTTTTTGAACCGCCGCGGTTATGCGCCGCTGATGATTTGCCGTGATTGCGGGCACAGAATTCAATGTCCGCATTGCAGTGCGTGGCTGACGGAACATCGCGCCTCGGGGCGGCTTGTCTGCCACCATTGCGGCTATTTTATTCCAACGCCTAAAAACTGCCCCGAATGTCACTCCGAAACAGGCTTAACCGCTTGTGGTCCAGGGGTGGAGCGCATTGCCGAGGAAGTCCGCGGACGTTTCCCGAAAGCACGAGTTGAGGTGCTTTCAAGCGATACGGCTTATTCCTTTACCGAAGTTTCAGCCGCCATTAATCGCATGCAAAACCGCGAAACAGATATTTTAATCGGCACGCAGATTTTGGCTAAGGGGCATCATTTTCCGGCGTTAACGCTTGTGGGCATTGTAGATGCTGATTTAGGTCTGATGGGCTCTGATTTGCGCGCGGCGGAGCAAACTTTTCAGCTTTTATCCCAAGTTTCAGGGCGCGCCGGGCGTGCTTCTCAAAAAGGGGTGGTTTATCTGCAAACGCTCCAACCTGAAAACCCTGTTTTGCAAGCACTTATCAACAATGACCGTGAGCGTTTTCAAACCCTTGAAAAGCAAGCGCGTCAACGGCTCACGTTGCCGCCTTTCGGGCGTTTGGCAGCCCTTATTGTGACAAGTCCCAACGCTCATGCCGCCGAAAGAACAGCGCAAGCTTTAGCCCAATGCGCCCCTTATGGTAATGGGTGCGATGTTTTGGGTCCGGCACCGGCACCTATTTATATGTTGCGTGGAAAATTCAGATACCGCTTGCTTTTAAAAACACAAAAGACTATAAATATACAAGCGGTGGTCAAAAAGTGGCTTTCCATGGTTAATGTGCCAAACGCTGTGCGCGTTGAAGCTGATATTGACCCCTACTCTTTTATGTGATAAGGCATGGTATGAAAAAAAGATCTTTATATGAAACAGCACAAAATTATGCCAAAGCTTGGTTTGACGCTTGCGAATCTGCAAAAAACGCCGAGCGTGCTTTTCAAGATGCTCAAAAATTAAGCCTTGCCTTGAATGCTGATGATCTTCGTCTTTTAAACAACCCGACATTTGATGTGAATGCCTTAAATGAGACACTTTCCGAAATTTCAAAAAAGCTTAAACTTTCGGAAGTCAGCCTTCATTTTTTGCAGCTCTTGGCGCAAAACCGCCGGCTTCATCTTTTGCCCCTTGCTTTAAAGGCTTTCACACATATTTATTATCAGGCACAAAATATTTTGGAAGTTTCCGTTCAAAGTGCACAGTCGCTTTCGGCTTCGCAAAAGAAAATTTTAGAATCGGGGCTTGAAAAAAGTCTTAAACGTCAAATTGTTGTTTCCTACAAGCTTAATCCTTCCGTGTTGGGCGGGCTTTCGGTGCAATACGGCGATGTGCTCTTAGACGATACTTTAAAAAACAAACTCAACCGGCTTGAACAAGCCATGAAAGGTCATGAATAAATGTCAATACAAGCAGATGAAATTTCTTCCATTTTACAAGAGAAAATTGAGCGCTATAAGCTTGAAACAGATATGAGCGAGGTTGGCTACGTTTTAAGCGTGGGCGACGGCATTGCGCAAGTATATGGGCTTGATAACGTGCAAGCCAATGAAATGGTCGAGTTTGCCTCGGGCGTGAAAGGCATGGCCTTAAATCTGGAAGAAAACAGCGTGGGCGTGGTGATTTTCGGCTCGGATGAAAGTATTAAAGAAGGCGATGTTGTCAAACGCACGGATCGCATTGTCAGTGTGCCTGTTGGCAAAGAGCTTTTGGGGCGTGTGGTGAACGCTTTGGGCGAGCCGATTGACGGCTTAGGTAAAATCGGGGCTAAACATTCAAGTTTTTCAGAAATTAAAGCCCCCGGCATTATTGAACGTCGCAGCGTGCATGAGCCTGTGCAAACCGGGTTAAAGATTATTGATTCGCTTATCCCGATTGGGCGCGGGCAACGCGAGCTCATCATCGGCGATCGGCAAACTGGTAAAACTTCTATTATCTTGGATACCATTATTAATCAAAAACGCTTAAACGACGCCGCCAAGTCCGAGCAGGAAAAGCTTTATTGCATTTATGTTGCTATTGGGCAAAAGCGCTCCACCGTGGCGCAAGTTGTAAAAACGCTTAAAGATCACGGCGCGATGGATTATACCATTGTGGTGGCGGCAACGGCCTCCGAATCGGCGCCGTTGCAGTTCATTGCCCCTTACTCGGGCTGTGCAATGGGCGAATATTTCCGCGATAACGGTATGCACGCGGTTATCTTTTATGATGATCTTTCAAAGCAAGCGACGGCTTATCGGCAAATGTCTTTGTTGCTCCGCCGTCCGCCAGGGCGTGAGGCTTATCCGGGCGATGTCTTTTATTTGCACTCGCGTTTATTGGAGCGCGCCGCCAAAATGGACGATGCGCATGGCGCGGGCTCGCTCACGGCGTTACCTGTGATTGAAACGCAAGCAGGCGATGTTTCCGCCTATATTCCAACGAATGTGATTTCCATTACAGACGGGCAAATTTTCTTGGAAACGAGCCTTTTTTATCAGGGTGTGCGACCTGCCGTGAATGTGGGTATTTCGGTCAGTCGTGTCGGTTCTGCCGCGCAAATTAAGGCCATGAAACAGGTTTCGGGTTCCATGAAGCTTGATTTGGCACAATATCGTGAAATGGCTTCATTTGCTCAGTTTGCCTCTGATTTAGACGCTGCCACCAAAAAACTTTTGGATCGTGGCGCAAGGCTAACCGAACTTTTGAAGCAACCGGTTTATCATCCGATGCCGGTGGAAGATGAAGTTGTTTCTATTTTTGCCGGCGTCAAAGGCTTTTTGGACAAGATGCCTATTGCAGACATCAAACGTTTTGAGGAAGAAACTCTGGAGGAATTAAAGCTCCGGCACCCCGAATATTTGGAAGAAATCCGCCGTGCAAAGGTTATTTCTCCTGATCTGGAAGAAAACTTAAAAGCCTTTCTCTCCAAGCGTTTGGCACAATATGAAGAAAGCAAAAAGGCGGCATAATGGCAGGGCTCAAGGAATTACGCAACCGCTTGGAAAGCATTAAGTCAACGCAGAAAATTACTTCCGCGATGAAGCTTGTAGCTGCCTCGCGCTTGCGCCGCGCGCAACTTCTGCTTGATAAAAGTGCGCCTTATTCCGCCCAACTTTCAACCGTTGTCAAGCGCATTGCCGCCGCTATCAAGGAAGAAGAAGCCGAGAAAAACGTGCGCTATCTGTTGCCCTCGTTGTTGCGTCAACCCCAAAACCCGAAGCGTTACCTTTTGGTTGTGTTTGCCTCGGATCGGGGGCTTTGCGGGAGTTATAACCAAAATGTCGGGCGCGCCGCCGTGCAACGTGCTGAAGAGCTTTTAAGCCAAGGCAAAGAAGTTCAGATTATCTGCTATGGCAAAAAAGGCTATAATATCCTTAAGCGGCGTCATGCTGATTTGGTGGTTGAAAATCTGCCGGCGTTAGAGCCTGATTTGAAAAATGAGGCTGCGCAAGCGCTTCAAGATAAAATCCAGACTTATAACGCTGATGTTTCGGAAATTGTCTATGGCTTTTTCCACTCCGCTTTAAGTCGCGAAATGCGTGTGGAACAGGTTATGCCCCTGCCCGCTAGCGTTTTTGAGCTTTCTTCTGATGAAACACAATTGATGCGTGTGGGCAACGCTTATTACGACTATAAGCCCGATAAGTTTGATATGCTTGACAAGCTTTTGCCCCTTTTGCAAACCAACCTGATTTTTAAAACCATGATGAACGCTTTGGCGTCTGAACACGGCGCGCGTATGGCCGCTATGGATAACGCCACCCGAAACGCTAAAGATATGATTAGTTCGCTCACGCTTAAATATAACAGTATTCGGCAATCCGCAATTACAACCGAATTGACCGAGATTATTTCCGGTGCCGAGGCACTTTAAGGAGTACAAATGATGAAAAAAACAAAATCCGCCACAACAAACATCACCGCTACAGGGCAAATTGCGCAAGTGACCGGCGCGGTTGTTGACGTTAAGTTTAACAGTACCGCCGATATGCCCAACATTCAAACTGCCTTAGAGGTAGATAATCACGGCAAAAAGCTTGTTTTGGAAGTGGCGCAACATATTGGCGACAACGTGGCGCGCACCATTGCTATGGATACCACGGATGGTTTAACGCGAGGTTTACCTGTGATAAACACCGGCAAACCGATTGAAGTGCCTGTCGGGCCTGAAATGCTCGGGCGGATTATTAATGTGATTGGCGAACCTGTTGACGGGCGGGGCAAAATTGAATCAAAGCTTTATTACCCCATTCATCGGGAGGCGCCGTCCTTTACTGACCAAGCCACCGAAACGGAAATTTTGGTCACGGGCATTAAAGTTATTGACTTGCTTGAGCCTTATGCCAAAGGTGGCAAAATCGGGCTTTTTGGCGGTGCCGGTGTTGGTAAAACCGTTTTGATTCAGGAGCTTATTCATAACGTTGCCAAAGGGCACGGCGGCTACTCGGTTTTTGCCGGTGTTGGCGAGCGGACGCGCGAGGGCAATGACCTTTATCATGAAATGATTGAATCAGGCATTATTGACCTTGAGGGCAAAAATTCTAAAACTGTTTTGGTTTACGGCCAAATGAACGAACCCCCGGGGGCGCGTGCGCGTGTGGCTTTAACAGGCTTGACGCAAGCGGAATATTTTAGAGATGAAGCGCATCAAGACGTGTTGTTTTTCGTGGATAACATTTTCCGCTTTACGCAAGCCGGCTCGGAAGTTTCCGCGTTGTTGGGGCGTATTCCTTCCGCCGTGGGTTATCAGCCGACCTTGGGCACGGATATGGGTGCGATGCAAGAGCGCATTACCTCAACCAAAAATGGTTCCATTACTTCCGTGCAAGCGGTTTATGTGCCGGCTGATGACTTGACCGATCCGGCGCCCGCCACAACCTTTGCGCACCTAGACGCCACAACGGTTTTATCGCGTAAAATTTCGGAGCTTGGCATTTATCCGGCGGTTGATCCGCTTGATTCTACAAGTCGTGTTTTAGCGCCCGATGTGGTTGGCGAAGAACATTATGCCGTGGCGCGCGGGGTGCAGGAAGTTTTGCAAAAATATAACTCGTTGCAAGATATTATCGCTATTTTGGGTATGGATGAGCTTTCTGATGAAGATCGGCTCACAGTGGCGCGCGCGCGGAAAATTCAGCGTTTTCTCTCGCAACCTTTCCATGTAGCGGAAGTGTTTACCGGTGTGAAAGGCGAATTTGTGCAACTTCAAGACACCATTAAAGGCTTTAAGGGCATTTTGGAAGGGAAGTATGACGATATTCCCGAACAAGCGTTTTATATGGTTGGGACGATAGAGCAAGTCTTGGAAAAAGCCTCTCAGATAAAAGGCGTATAGCGGCACATCTAAAGCCGTTTTTTCGGGTCTCGCAAAATTCATGTACCTCTTTTGTACACTAGAATTTTGCTCGCCCTTAAAACGACTTTATCTGTACCACTCTCCGCCTTTCCTAGAATCAGTGCAAAAATAAGGATTTATTTTTAGCCAAAATTAGTATGAACGCGCGTAAATCACATCAATTGTTGCCGGCTTGCCGGTTAAGAGGCAGGTGCCCTCTGTGCCGGACTGGTCAAAAGGCAAGCAACGGATGGTTATTTTCATATTTTTGAGCAATTGGTCGCTGTTTTCATCGCCACTCCATTTGCCCCGCACAAAAGCCACTTTGCCTTGTTTGCCCTCTTCAATCCATTGGTTCGCCTCAGCAAAATACGTTTGAAAGGCCTCAGGCGTGGTAATATCAGTGCGAATGTTACTGAACAGGCGCGTTTTGGCGCGTTCAAACATCGCTTTTTGAATGTTTTGCACACGCTCGGCCGCTGTTGCGCAAAATTCCGCACGCGGCGCAATCTGCTTGCCTTCCGGCGTACCTAACTTTAAGCGCTCTTTAATCATCACATTGCCGGCATCGGCATCACGCTTGCCGATTTCAAGAATAATCGGCGCTCCTTTGCGCGTCCATTCCCAAAACTTATCCACGGAAGATTTATCGCGCCGGTCAATTTTAAGACGGAGCTTTTCGCCAAAAGGCGTTTGCGCGCTTAAATTTTTACGAATCTCTTCAATATAAGCCATAACCGCCTCTTCATCCGCCGGATTTTTAATAACCGGCACAATCACAATCTGATAAGGCGCAATCTTGGGCGGCACAATCATCCCTTCATCATCGGCATGAGTCATAATCAGACCGCCAATCAAACGCGTGGACACACCCCAAGAAGTGGTGTAAGCAAATTCCGGCTGATTTTGGCGATTAATGAAACTGATATTCGCCGATTTCGCAAAATTTTGCCCCAAGAAATGCGATGTTCCGGCTTGTAAAGATTTGCCGTCTTGCATCATCGCTTCAATACAATAAGTATCAACTGCGCCAGGGAATTTATCATATTCGGGCTTGCGTCCCATAATCACAGGCATAGCCAAACTTTCTTCACATAACTCGCGGTAAGCCTCAAGCATCAGCTTTGTTTCCGCTTCCGCCTCGGCGGCGGTGGCGTGCGCGGTGTGACCTTCCTGCCACAAAAACTCCCGCGTGCGCAAAAACAGCCGCGGACGCATTTCCCAACGCACAACATTTGCCCATTGATTGATTAAAACCGGCAAGTCGCGGTAAGACTTAATCCACTTGGAAAAAGCATCGGCAATAATGGTTTCAGATGTCGGGCGGACAATCAAGGGCTCCTCAAGCTTGGAATCGGGGACAAGTTTGCCTTCCTGCATAGACAGGCGCGAATGCGTCACCACCGCCATTTCTTTGGCAAAACCATCTACATGCTCGGCTTCTTTCCGGAAAAAAGAAAGCGGAATAAACATCGGAAAATAGCAGTTTTCATGACCAGTTGATTTAATCTTTTCATCAAAAATATCACGAATGCGCTCCCAAATGCCGTAACCCCAAGGTTTAATGACCATGCAACCAGGGGACGACGAGTTTTCGGCCATATCGGCCTCGCTCACCACACATTGATACCATTCTGGATAATTTTCTTGGCGCGTTTTCTTTAAAGACATAAAGCTATTCTCCTTTTTTCATAAATAATGAAACATTCGCGAACCCCAATGTCGC
>CANRJO010000051.1 GCA_947630965.1 uncultured Alphaproteobacteria bacterium | reverse complement strand
ATAAATGAGGGGGCTTCGCTCTTAAATATGAGAGAACTTCGCCCTTAAATAAATAAGGAACTTTGTTCTTAAATAAACGAGGGGCTTCGCTCTTAAATATGAGAGAACTTCGCCCTTAAATAAATAAGGAACTTTGTTCTTAAATAAATGAGGGGGCTTCGCTCTTAAATATGAGAGAACTTCGCCCTTAAATAAATAAGGAACTTTGTTCTCAAATAAACGAGGGGCTTCGCTCTTAAATATGAGAGAACTTCGCCCTTAAGTAAATAAGGAACTTTGTTCTTAAATAAATGAGGGGACTTCGCTCTTAAATATGAGAGAACTTCGCCCTTAAGTAAATAAGGAACTTTGTTCTCAAATAAATAAGGAACTTTGTTCTTAAATAAATGAGGGGGCTTCGCTCTTAAATATGAGAGAACTTCGCCCTTAAGTAAATAAGGAACTTTGTTCTCAAATAAAGCTTCTGCCTCGAGGCAACTTGAGGGCTATGGAAGACTTGGTTATAGTTAACAAAGAACTTTATTTAACTCTAAAGTTTAAGTGTTTGGAACTATTATTCGGTTTGAGCTTGATAAAGATTTGAGAATTTTGCCTTTAAGCAAATCTTCGGTTTTTGAAAGTTCAAGTGTTTGGAAGAATTATTATGTTGTTTTGTTGAGGCTTGAGGCTTCAAATATATTATTACAATGCACGTTGGCATACTAAGTAATTAGTAAAGCGTATTTGGTGGTGTTTAGGTACTTAAGAGAATCGTTTGTATAGGCTACCTTGTTAAACCTTTGTTTTGGACAGGGTTTGAGAGAATCTTAAATAAGAGTGCCTTGCAAATTTATAAAGCGTACCGCACACCGTCTCAAGGGATAAAGCCTTAACAGGCTTTGGGCTAACATTTATTATAGGATTTAAAAAAATGGCTGAAGAAGCAATGAAGGATACAAAAATGACAGCAAATGATAACAATGTTCAAGAACAATGGGGTCAGGTTTGCAGCCAACTTAAAATGGAATTTGGTGAGACTGCTTTTGATAGTTGGCTTAAACCTTTAAGTATCGGTTCCTTTAATGAGGGAATAATGAACATCTGCGTCCCGACAGCCTTTATGAAAAGCTGGGTCATTACGCATTATTCTGATAGAATCCATAAAATTTGGGAACATAAGAATCCCGATATCAAAAAAGTTAATTTTGTTGTGCAAACAGCCGCCACGTCACATAAGCCAGATAATTCTCTTTTAAAGAAAATTGCCTCCACACCGACCCCGCAAAATTTTTATAGCGCAAACTTTAGCGGCGCCGTTAATACCAATGATCGTGTTTATGACGGCAATATGCAACTTTCCGCGCCCTTAAACCCCGCTTATACGTTTGATAATTTTGTGGTGGGCAAAACCAATGAGTTTGCTTATGCCGCCGCGCGTAAAGTAGCAGAAGGTAAAGTTTCATTTAATCCGCTGTTTTTGTACTCGGGCGTTGGACTTGGTAAAACGCACCTGATGCACGCTATTGCCTGGCGTATTCGCGAGCTTAATCCGAATCGAAACATTATTTATTTGTCTGCCGAACAGTTTCTTTACAAGTTTGTGAAAGCTCTGCGTTATAAAGACACAGCCGCTTTTAAAGAACAATTCCGCTCGGTTGATATTTTGATGGTTGATGACGTTCAGTTTATGAGCAATAAAGAATCGACCCAAGAAGAATTTTTCTATACATTTAATTCCTTAATTGAAGAAGGTCGGCAGATTATTATTTCCGCTGATAAATCGCCTTCTGATTTGGAAGGAATCGAGACACGGCTCAAGAGTCGCCTGAACTGCGGCTTGGTGGCGGATATTCACCCCACGGATTTTGATTTACGCATGGGGATTTTGAATCATAAGGCCAAAGTGATGGGCATTAACTTACCGGAAAAAGTGGCTGAATTCTTAGCTCAAAAGATCACCTCAAACGTTCGCGAGTTGGAGGGGTCTTTGTGCCGGTTGGCGGCTCATACACAACTCTTGTCTAATCACGAAATTACTCTTGATATGACACAAGATGTCTTAAAAGATATGCTCCGCTCCATTGACCGCAAAACCACGATTGATGAAATTCAGAAAAAAGTTTCGGAACATTTCAATATTTCCGTTAAAGAACTGCAATCTTCGCGCCGTGCGCGTACGGTTGCCCGCCCGCGACAGATTGCCATGTATTTGGCAAAGCAATTAACCTCGCGGTCGTTGCCTGAAATCGGGCGCAAGTTTGACCGCGATCACACAACTGTGATGCATGCTGTGCGTAAGGTTGAGGAGCTGATTGTGGAAGATCAGGCGTTGGCTGAAAGCGTAGAGATTTTACGCCGCTCCTTGGAAGGATAGAAAGGCGTCTAATGGGCGATTAATCGTTCAAAAAGAAGATTTGAAATTCACCAACTTCTATGCTCTTACTCATAAGGGTTGCCAGAAATGGCAACCCTTATGAGTAAGACTAAAAAAGCGTATGTGAATTTCCCGAGGCCCGCAAAAATGCCTATAGATGTGCCGCTATACGCCTTTTCGTATTTGTTGTTATTTTTTCACCACCACCACTTTTTCTGGCATAAATTGTGCCCAAATCAGGTAAATGGCGGATAAACCGACCAAGATATAAATCACACGCGCTAAAATGCTTAAATTACCGAAAATAGCGCCGACAAGGTTGAAGTCTAAGAGACCAACCAAGCCCCAGTTTAAGCCGCCAATGATGGTCAGCCACAAAGCGATTTTTTCAATATAATACATCGTATCCTCCCAAAAAATTTGATTTTTTTCAAAGAAGATATATGTAACGCGAACAAATTTTCAACGGGTGGAAGCAGTTTTATTTTTATGCACGTAAAAAGCACGCACAGCGGCGGGTAGATGCTTATTTTGAAAAGCTCGATTCACCTTTATAAAGTTTTTCCACGCCGATTGAGAGGCGCCTAAAACAGGTGCGTTTTCAGGCAAAAACCAAAGTTTGCCGTCACAAAGGGTGAGCTTGCAATGCGAAAGCGTGGCGCTCTTAAAAGAAGTTTCCTGAAGACGCGCCAAAAGTTTGAACACACTTTCAGCCCGTGGCGGATAGTAAGTGCCGCCGACATCAGGTAAAATCCGCACCAAGAGGCGAAATTGCATTTCAGGTGCAAACGCCGTAAAATCAGCAAGCAAGCAGGCATAAGCAAAGTTTTTAAAAACATCAAAATAAAAATTTAAAAGCCTCTCTGTTTCAGCATTTAAGTATTGTTGTGCGCTCTGAAGCCGAGCGCAAGTTTGCCCTATTTTTTCAGCGCTGATGCCCAATTTTTCCAATACAGGCAAAATATGCCGCGCTTTCACACGCAAAAGCCGTTCATCGGTGTTTGATTCATCTTCCGCCCAAGAAATATGATGCGCAATTAAATATTCTTTCATTCGTTGCGGCGGTGTATTTAAAAGCGGGCGCAAAAGCTTAATCTTGGGCCACGCGGTACATTCTGCCATGGCGCACAAGCCATCAAGCCCGCTTCCACGTTGCAGGCGCATCAGAAACGTTTCCGTTTGATCATAAAGATGATGCGCTAAAAATATGGCGCCGATTGTGTGCTTTTGGCACCACTCGGTCAGCAAGGCATAACGCGCCAAACGTGCCGCTTCCTCAATGCCAGTTTGCGGTTTTTGTCCGCGCCAAACCAAAATATGATGCTCAATGCCCCGCGCTTTCATCAAACGCGCCACATCGCGCGCTTCTTGTGCTGAACTCGGGCGCAAACCATGGTCAACCGTCAGTGCCACCAGACGGTAGCCCAACGGACGGAGCTCGTCATCAGCCATGAGGGTAAGCGCCAAGGAATCCGCCCCGCCGGAAACGGCAACGGCAATGATTTTATCTGAAATCTGATGTTTTGCTAAAAACTCTGAAAACATCTTTGGCTCAAAAGCTTATTGACACCCCAATTTTTTGGCCTGTTCAGCGGCTTTATCTAAAATTGTTTTATCAGTATTGGGGAACTCTTTGGGCAGGTTCGTGAGCGCAACACAAGCCTCCTCTTTTCTGCCAAGTTGATCCATTGTAAACCCAAGTTTCAAAAGAGAATCCGCGCCTTTCGCGCCGTTTTTATATTTCTCGTACCCCTTGCCGAAAGCCACCGCCGCACGGGTGAAATCTTTGTCTTTGTAATAAACTTCGCCAAGCCAATATTGGGCATTACCGGCGAGTTTATCTTCCGGATATTTTTCCAAAATCATATTAAACATTTGCGCCGATTTTTGAGAATCATTTGCTTTCAGGGCTTCCAAACCCATTTGATAAAGCTCCTCGGCAGATGCCTTTTTTTCAGGTTGCAGGTCTTTCAAATCACCTGAAGAAACATCATCCCCGACAACGGCTTTGGGGGCGTCTTTGGCAACGGCGGCATCAAACTTTTGCGGGGTCTTCAGGCTTCCTGTTGCCGCGGGAATGGGCTTGCCCTCCAAGAGTTTGAAGCGAACATCAATATCATTGTTCATGGCATTCATTTTATCTTCCAGGAGCTTGAGTTGATGTTCCAACGTATCAATTTTACCATTCATGTCGCGCACGGTTTGATCATATTGTGTAAACTGCGCCACCGCACTTTCCGAAGCGGGGTTGTCTATGCTGTCACGATAAACTTTGCGTTGCAAAATGACCATTTCATCTTTAAGCGCATCCAACTGCTCCTGGAAGCCGGAAAAATCCTGCGCCGAAGCCGGTGTAAAAAAGCAAAACGCTGAAAGAAAAAGAACAAATTTTTTCATCATCAACCTCATTTTTAATCAAAACTGATTAAAGATAACAAAAAACATTTTAAGAGACAAGCATAAAAAAAGACTTCTCCCCTCACCGCCTTTGGGATGATTGAGGTTAGATTAACACCAACAGACGATGTTTAACTAAAACTCAAGGCTTACACGGATATAGGTACTTTCTGTCGTATCAGTATCGCTGTAGTCTCTATTCCCGGCATATCGGAAACCACCACTCATACCGAATTTCCATGACATTGTAGACGAATACGCCGTGGATGACCAATAATAATGATTGGTTAAAAGTTCAGCCGTGAGATTTTTGTTTTTCAAAATACTTAAAGTGTTGTTTACAAGCGTTTTATTTAAGTTTCCGTCATTCGCTCCTGATTTACCTGTAATAGCATCAATACGCGTATTATCATAACCATACAAATCCATCAATTCGCCTATTGCCGGCAAATACCATTTTCCTTGACCGACTTTTGAGTCCTCTTTGAGTTTCTCTAATGGATAAAAATCATGCGCTGCTTGAGCGGCTTGCGGCATACAATATTGATAATATTCCTTTGTGTTTTCGGTTTTATCGCATTTTGGCTTTGCAACTGCTAAAATTTTTGCTGTATTTCCTTTGCCGTCATACAAATCTGGAGCTCTATTCTGTAGCTGTGTTAGCATATTATCATTGGAATTATAATTTGTCAGTTCTGGAATATCATAGTTGTAATACCCCCAATAGAGATTTATATTTCCATTGTACGGATTTTTTGGATCAAAAGCAGAGCTTTTGGATACTCTTGTTAAATTTTGCAAGTTAATCACTTTGCCGTGGCGTCCTTCGTCCGTCACATAATAAACGACACCGACAGGTATTTTTGTTCCATCATAATCTTTGGCATAACCACAACTGCCGTCTGAATAAAAAACATCGCCAACTTCACAGAGGTTTTGACAAAGCGTCATTTTTTCATCGCCTTTGCATTTGATGAGCTTATTGCACCACGATGTTTTGTCAGATGTGGTAAAACCGAGTTTGGCGCAATCGTATTGCACACAAAGCTTGTATTCTTGATTAAAGGGGCAATACATATAACCATCATTGGCACAATTCGGGTCTTCGGCTTTGGTATAGCCTAACTCTTCGCAATCAGGCACTTTTTCGCAATCAAGCGCATGTGCAACGTTGGTAAATAATAAAGTCAACAAAAACATCAAGTATCGCATTTCTTTTTCCCTTTCTATCCCTTGTGTTCGCCTTGGTATGTCATTCTGAGGCGAAGCCGAAGAATCCAGGTGGAAAAATATAGCTAATTTATTCTCCTGGATGCTTCACTCCGTTCAGCATGACGTACAGCGGCTGTCGAACCATAGCAATTTAAAGGTACCTTTAAATGCAACAGATTAACCAACGCAAAACTGCGGGTTTTAGAGCTTGACAACCCCAATTTTTTAAGGTACCTTTAAATTGCTATATCAGAGAAACAAAAAACATCCACACAAGTGGATGTTTTTTTATTTTTGCGCTCAAACTGATAGATTACGGTAAAAGCATAAATTAAACCAAAGCCCCTCGCAAGAGGGGCTTTGTGTTAAGAGTTGCAAATATCAGGATAAACCCAATCGCCTTCAAGCTTAAAGCAATCTTTGGGCGTCCATTCCATGTCGCAATCCAAAGTTTTAGGATTATAAGGCTTTTGGTTGCGTTTACAAATTTCCAACCATTCTTCATCTGTTAAGGATGATTCATTAAACTTCTTGACTTCTTCCGGTGTTAACGCAACACAGTTTCCATCGTCATCAAAAGTAACACAATCATCACGGCATCGGTCTTCTTTGTAATCCCAAACATTGCCAAAATCATAACAATAATTTGTGTGCAAGTAATCATATAACACACCGCCAAACAAGATAACACAACATAAAATTATGAGGGTTATAACTATTTTAAACAGAAGCCATAGAGCTTGCCCAATTTTTTTTATTATCCTTAATATTTGCATCCTTATTCTTCTCATCCTTTTGGGGTTATGATATAACATAATAAATTTTTTACAAGAAATATTTAAACCAAAAATTAAGGATGAGGCGGTAGGATTGCTTTATTCTTGGAGGGTTAAATGTTTCGGAAAATTTTATCTCTTGTCCTTTTGGTTTTCGTCATCGGTTGCAAAAAAAATACTTTACCACCCGAATGTGTCATTGAGGATTTTAACGAAACGGCGTACGAAGGCGTAGACTATTCCGTCATTCGTGAAGCTATAGGGGAATACAATTTGAAAAATTATAATTGCTATGAAAAGTCTGCTCTTGAAATGCTTCAAACGCCCGAAAAGCAGTCTCTTTATGAACCTGCTATTATGAAATATGCCGATATTCTTGTTGAATTAAGCGCAAGCAATAAATTTGCTGATAGTCATCCGGGTAAGTCACACGGTGATTTGATTATCTTTTCACGCCTAACCGTTCAGGCGCAGATTGATGACTTTTTGCGTGCGCGCAAGACGCCGATTAATGAAAATAAAGTCCCTCAAAAGTGCCGTTCTTTCGCAACATCTGCTGAACGAAACATTTGCTATGAAGAAATTTTAAAGGAATATACAGAGCAATACATTTTTGAATGTCCTTTTTATGATTATTTAGGGAACAAAACATTCAAAAATAAAAAGCCCAAATTTACAAAAGTGCTAAACGAGGGGTTATCTGCCATAAAAGCCTTATATCAAGCTGCATCTGACGACCAAGCCTTTATTGATGACCAATTGGAAGCATATTATTTGGAACTGATAACTAACTGTGATGAAATTTTATCAGACTATAAAAAGAGTCAGGCTCTTATAGAGAAAAATAAGAGTCTGTCTTTTGAATAAAGACAGACTCTCTTCTTACATCAAAGCCTCAAGAGAAAAAATTTGATGATAGTTTATCAAATGATAAATCATCAATATCAGTATATTTAAAAATGTTACTATCCCTAACGGGCGAGCAAAATTTTCAAATCGTTGCGATGTAGGTGTTTTATCATGATAATAATCTATACACATTTTTATATAATATACATACATCCCAATTGTATAAACCTTTAACCAAAATGGTATTAAGCCAAACTTGGTTATAAGCAATTGCGTAAGTATGCATACGGAACCTCCGAAAAGGTTTATTAAAAGTGCATAGAATATTTCCAATATAACAATCATATTATAATCTCTAATTTGTTTACAAACCTCTAAAATGGATATTCTCTGAAAAGGTATGCGCCACCACCATCGCCGGAATCATATTCTCCATTACGCTTTTCATGCGTTATCCTTATAACTTTTTCCTTCCAGTAATCGTCTTTTTCATATTTAAATTCTATCATTTCATCAACCTGACGATGTTCTGCATCTTCTGTGCCCGGATTAAAAAATATATCCGTACAATGATATTTGATATAGCTTTTTTTATTCTCAACTAAATCACAAAAATATATTACTTTGCCCCAACCATTATCTTCCATGATGTAATAAGGGTTTAATTGCGTATCCCAAAATGTTCTTGAAAGCGCCTCTAAAGGACGATTAAAATTTTCATCCACAAATGTTTCATTTTTAGGGAATATACTGCATGCACTTAATAAGCACACGCTCAAAACTACACTAATTTTCTTCATCTTTTTAAATCTCTATGAATAAACATAGCCTAAGCAAGAGGCTAAAA
>CANRJO010000050.1 GCA_947630965.1 uncultured Alphaproteobacteria bacterium | reverse complement strand
TATGATCGGACATCTGAGCTTGATAACGCTGATTGTGATAAATGTACCAACTCTTCCGGCGACCACTATAAATGTACTTGCAACAGTGGTTACACATTTAGAGGTGGTAAGTGCGATAAGGATTGTTTTGGTTATCCGCTGACAGCTCCGGATCCAAATGCTAATGGATGTTCTTCCTGCACAAACAGTTTGGGTACACACTACGCCTGTGTATGTGGCGAATCCTACCAGATGCCTCATTCTCATTGTGTGAAGTGGTGCAACGATGGGTATGAGAACCATTGCATTGAATATGAATGCGATGCTGGTTATGTTATGAGTGCTGATCATGCTGTTTGCGATAAAGCCGCGCTTAATGGTTGCCCGGATGGCGAAATCCCCTCCCACACTAACCATGCGGACGACTGCGGTTTTACGGGCGAGGACGGCTGGTTTAAAAATGAGACAGGTCATTATAGTGAGCTCGATAATTCTCCTTGTTATAAATGTGTAGGAAAAGGTTGCACTGCGGGTGACAGTACCGAGTACCAAACCGAGGAGGATTGTAACGCAGCTTTTGGGAAACCTATGCGGGGAGTTTGGAAACCGCAAGTCATGGGTTACGACGGCGATGATCCGTGCTACAGGTGCGAGTTAGATGATGGTCCTTTCTTGGGAGAATGACATTTTGATTCGTTTTTCCTGGATTCTTCAACCCCTGAAGGGTTCAGAATGACGTACGGCGTATACATCTACCTCGCAAGCTAACATGCGCGTGATGTCGCCTAAAAAACAACAATTACTTTTGTTGTTTTTTAGGTTCTATGGGATGACAATATGGATTAATTTATTGTCCTGGACTCTTCGCTCCGCTCAGAGTGACGAATGGAGTTTGCGTCCGCCTCGGTAAGTCATTCTGAGGCGTGGAGGAATAAAAACACCAAAAGTAATTGGTGTTTTTTATGGCTCCACCGTATTCCCTTGGGTTGGGTGCAAAATAAGGATTTGTTTTTATCCGTATTCCCTTGGCTTTTACTCCCTCCGTCATTCTGAGGCGAAGCCGAAGAATCCAGGTGGAAATAAATTAGCTACTTTTTCCCTGGATCCTTCGCGAATGGCTTTCGGGCTTTCTTGCTCGTAAGCTCTGCTCTACGAGCAATCGCTAACTCGCTTCGGTCACCGCTCTGTAACGCTTGCATCGGCGCCTGTTGGCACCTCGCAAGCTAACATACGCGTGATGTCGCCCCACAAATACCAATTACTTTTGGGGTTTGTGGGGCTCCACTCAGGATGACCTCCGGAGGTAGTTGCCGTCTAGCCCAAGAGTTCGGTGATAAATGGCGGGAGGGTTTCGGTGCATTTACCCGTGATATGTTTATCAAAATAAAAGTTGTTTGAGGTGGTTTCCAAGTTAAATTCTAAAGTCCGCGCGCCGTAGTATTTTGCCGTCTGCACAAAGCCCGCCGCCGGATAAACCACGCCTGATGTGCCAATGGAAATAAACAAATCCGCCGTGCGGAGCAAGCGTTCCACCGTGTCCATATATTGCAGATTTTCGCCGAAAAACACAATGTTTGGCTTAAAATTGCCCTTTGTTTGGCAATGTGGGCAAAGCGTTTGAGCATTCACATCTTGCCAGGTGTTCAAAACATAGCCGCAACTTAAACAAAGCGCCTCGTCAATGCGGCCGTGAATGTGCCAAACATTTTTACTGCCTGCTTTTTCATGCAATGTATCTACATTTTGTGTGATGATGTTGACGTTGCCTTTCCAAAGTTTTTCAAGCTTTGCCAAGCATAAATGTGCGGCGTTTGGTTCTGCCTTTTGCACCTCGGGCTTTAAGCCGTTATAAAAGGCGCGCACATAATCAGGATCTTTGGCAAAGCCTTCCACAGATGCCACATCTTCCACTTTATGATTGTTCCAAAGCCCGTTTTGCGCGCGAAATGTCGCCAAGCCGGATTCCGCGGAAATGCCCGCGCCTGTTAATATAAAAATATCAGGCACTTTGTTCATGCGCGCTTTGCCTTTTTATCAGCATAAGGATTATCAGACTTGCGCACCTGAATGCGAATCGGGATGCCACCCAAGCCAAAAGTTTCGCGCAAGTCATTTGTCAGATAACGTAAATACGAATCGGGCAAACCCTCGGGGTTGCTTGAAAAAATGAAAAATGACGGCGGACGGCTTTTCGCTTGCGTGATGTATTTAAGCTTTATCCGGCGCTTATTTTTGCCCAAAGGCGTGGTGTTTTTTTCCTGCACATCGGCAAACCACTGATTTAACGGTGCTGTCGGAATGCGCGTGTTCCAACGTTCATAAACTTTCAAAACCGCTTGCATCAGCTTGTCCAAGCCCTCGCTTTTTAAGGCGGAAATGGTTACCGTTGGAATGCCCGTGACTTGCGTTAATGAGGTTTGAAGTTTGTCGTTTAAACGCTCAAGCGCGGCTTTTTTATTGGCGATGTCCCATTTGTTGACGGCAATCACAAGCGCGCGCCCCTCATCAATCACGTTTCGGGCAATGGTTAAATCTTGCTTTTCAAGAACAGCGTCCGCGTCAAGAACCAACACCACCACTTGCGCCATAGAGGCGGCGTGCTTTGTATCCGCCGCGGCCATACGCTCTAACGAGCCCTCAATGCGGCTTTGCCGACGAAGTCCCGCTGTATCCACAAGCATAAATGCGCGGTTTTGATAAGTAAACCGGCTGGCAATAGCATCGCGCGTAAGACCTGCCTCAGGACCTGTGAGCATACGCTCGTCTTTTAAAAGCGCATTAACAAGAGTGGATTTGCCCACGTTCGGGCGACCGACAATTGCCACCTGAATGGGTTTTTCATCTGATGTTTCTTCTTTTGGCTCCTCTTTTACAAAGGGGCGCAAAGCCTCATAAAGCGTATCAAGCCCCAAACCATGCTCGGCAGAAAAAACAATCGGCTCGCCAAGGCCAAGTTTATAAGCCTCAAATATAGCATCTTCCTGCGCTTTTCCCTCGCATTTGTTGGCAAGCAAAAGAACGGGCTTGCCACTTTGGCGCACAAGGGCGGCAAATGTTTCATCATGCGGATGAAGACCCGAGCGCGCGTCCGTTAAAAATAAGCAAACATCAGCTTCTTTAATAGCACGGAGCGTTTGAGCGGTCATGCGCGTTTCAGTATTATCGCCTTTGGCATCTTCATAACCTGCTGTGTCAATGATTGTTAAGTCTAAATCAAAAAGTTTGGCTTTTGCCTCTTTGCGGTCGCGCGTGACACCGGGGCGATCATGCACAATGGCGGTTTTGCGCCCTGTTAAGCGGTTAAAAAGGGTGGATTTGCCAACATTTGGGCGTCCGACTATGGCAACTTTTAAAGGCATTGTTCTTCCTTAATGATACACCACAATATCCGCATCGTTTGTGATGAAAATGACGTAGCCGTTTGCAATAATCGGTGAGGCGGCAACACCGTCATCCAACTCTATCTGATACAAAAGCTCGCCGTCTTGTGCAGAAAAGGCATAAACATCGCCTTTCGAAGACGCCACCAGTAAATTGGCGTTTACCATTAGCGGTCCAGTGTAATATATTTCTTCAAGAGGCGTATCTTCATCTTGCGGAATGTCTTTTAACCAAACGAGAAGGCCCACGCTTTTTTCAAGTGCGGCAATCTGGTGCGTGGCGGTAATCAGGAACATATAGTTACCCACAACCAATGGCATGTTTAAGCTGCCAATCTTTTTTATCCATTTGCTTTCGCCCGTGCGGGGATCTATGCCCGCGGTGATTTCGGCGCCTGAGGCATAAACCAAGTTTTCATCAATAACGGCAGGCGCTTGAATGGCGTTGATGTCACTTGAAAAAGAAGCTGACGAGCCGTCCAAGAGCGGAACTGTCCATAACGGATAACCAATGCCTGCGTTAAAGGCTTGAATATCGCCGTTTGAAAAGCCGGCAACCAACATATTTTTCTCAGCGCTGCACGCCGGCACGGCGGCACCTGCCCAAACTGTATCTTCCGCGGAAATGTTATAACGCCACGAAAGTGTGCCGTCTTCCAGGCTGATAGCAATCAGCATATTATCAAGCGTGCGTAAATATGCCCGATTGGCGCATACGGTCGGGGCGCTTCTTAACGGCGTTTTGGCGTTATATTTCCAAAGAATGTCACCGGTGTTTTCATCTAGAGCAAAAAGTGTGCCGAAACCGGTTGCCGCTAAAATTTTGCCATTATGTGCTGCTAAGCCGATGCCGTTTAAAGAAGCATCATTTTCACTCGAAAGCTCTGATTTTAATTTACTTGTCCAAAGTTTTTCGCCGTTATTTAACTGAAAAGCCGTGACATAGCCGCGAGCGTCCTGAACAAAAACTTTATTATTTGCCACAATCGGCGTTGTTAACAAGGCGTTGCGCTTGTCAGCACCATCGCCAAAGCTCTTTTCCCAAACTTTTTTTAAATTTTGCCTTGCCGCAAAATTAAAGCCCTGATGCGTGGCACTCATGCCAGTCTGTTCCCAATTTTTGGTGTTAACAGCTTGCGGTACCTGATTTTCTCCCAAAGGTTTTTGCACGAGCGGATCTTCATGCATATCTGCCGTGACAATGGGGCGGCGCGTGCCTGTGGGCAACTCTTTATCAGAGGAAAACAGCCCGCACGAAGACAAGGCCGTTGTTAAAAGAACAAGTCCCAAGGCTTTAGGAAATGTTTTAAGCATAATTTCTCCTTATTACATATCGCTTAATGCGGAAAGCATGTCTTGAATGCGGGCTCTGAAGTTCTCAGAAAGATTATCTGCCTGCAAAAGCTCCGTATAAATTTGGCGTGCTGCGCTGATGTCGCCGTTTTGAATGGCAGACATGGCAAGCAAATCTTGCGCCAAAGGTGTCCAAGAATTGTTGGCGGCAATCACGGGGGCAAGCAAGGTTTGAATTTCAGCATAAGGGGTTGTGTCAAGTTTGTATGCTGCTAATTTGAGCGTTGCTAAAGAACGAATCCGCTCATCAAGATCTGTGTCTTTTAAAATTTCTTCCAAAACGGCGGCGGCTTCTTCCCCTTTGTTTTGCTCAAATAAAACGTTTGCTACCTGAATACGGGCAAGCTCGCCATAAATACCGTTGTCATTCTCGGCAATTTTTTCAAGGGAGTTTTTGGCTTCCTCTAAATCAGGCGTTTGAACAACCACCATGTACTTTTCCGTTGCGGCGGCATATTTGCTGTTGCGCCAGTTTTTGAGCGTTTCAAAACCAACAGTTGCCGAAACGGCTAAAACCACAAACAAAATGACGAATAAACCATAACGGTTCCAAAAAACTTTGAGTTCATCATTCTTGACGTCTTCGGTAACCTCGTTGATAAACGAATCGGTAATTTCATCGTCAACGTGTCTTTGCGGTGTTTGCAAAGGGGCTGTTTTGTTAAGTGCGGCTTTTGATTTTGATGCTTGATTCTTTTTCATGGTCTTGTCCTTCAAAAATTCATTTAAGCATAATATACTTATGTTTTGTGTGATTATCAATCAAAATCTTGACTAATTACCAACAAATTCATTTATGAGAAGTGCGCGGAGCCAACGTAAATCTTTAACAGGCATTTTCTGACCGAAAATCAACGTTTCTTGGTTGGAAACAACCGCTAAACAATATCTGTCTAAGTTGGCAACATAGTTGATATCTACGCCCTTAATGTCAGGAATGTGAATGATGCCGCGGCATGTGCGCACAAACAATGTTTTTTTGAATAAAATGATTTTGTTTTTTGCCAAAATAATGATGTCAGAAGAAAACAGCGTTAGCGCGGAATATATTATAACGGCGGCAACGGCGCATAAGCAAGTGGCAAAAATGTAAAAAGGAATGTGCGCGAGTACAATATCTTTCATCATTAAGGCATAAGCCGCAAGCGAACCTAGCAAAATGATGGCAAGTGTTGCTAAAGCGTTATAAATGTCAAAAAATACTTTGCGGATTTTGATCATTTTTTCACCCGATTGGCGGCTTCTTAAAACGATGTAGGAGGGCTTTTCCCAACCGGCAAAAAAGTTTTTGGGTAAGTGCCATTCCTCGGCATTGGCTTTATAAGAGCGCTCCAGATTTTTGGCATTGTAGGAAACCATGCCTTTATCAGAAATTTTGAGTGCAGGCATCTTGAAAAATTGAGCGTATTCTTTCCAGTGGCGCCGAATCGAGCGAGAGCTCATGCTGATGTATAAAGGAATGGTTTTTTCGGGGTCTTTGTGCAAAAGCTCAATGATAAATTTGTTTTTGGTTAAAATTCCGAATTGATAAAATTCAACACGCAAGCGTACGCCTAAATAATTGTAAAGAGGCTCTTCAAAAGAACACGGCGCATGCCCGAAACGATAATCCGTTACCAAAAATTTATCGCCTGTGAAGGTGATGTCTTTGTGACGAACGAATCGTGTGAAAACGGCATAAAAAATGCCTAAAGCAATGCAAAGGCTTAAAATACCTAAAAACTCGGGCGAAATTAGGGTGTTAAAGGGTAAAATATTTAGCGTAATGCCGGTTTTTGAATTTGTTATGTTTTCGGGACTGATGTTTAATAGGCAAGCTCCTCCTAAAAATGCAAACAAAAGCCCGAAGAAAAAGGAAAGAATCAGTAGCGGGCGTGAAAAACGATCTGTTGCGCGGGCGGGCTCGCGGTTTATGTTTAACATAAAATTATAACTGTAGTGGCGGGGATCAATGTTTAACATTTTACACTTCCTTGTTAAAAAAACTTTATTTGTTTTTTAATCTTTTCCGTATATGTTACTATAACGAACATAAGTTTAAGAGTGGTTAATATGCTCACAATGGATTTTTTAAATGATACACTTGGCGTGATAAGTGTTTGGAGCGCTTATCTGTTGTTGGTTTTGTTTTCTTTTCTGCCTTATGAAATGCCTGAACGAAAGGGTACCTTGCTTTTAACATCCGGCTTAGGTGTTTATTTATTTGCCGGCTGTTTGAATGCGATGAGCGGCTTTTTTACAGAACTTGGTATTTCGGAAGAAATTTTTGTTTTTACGCGCTTTACCGTTTCACTTGCCGCTACACTTTTCATGCTTGCCGCTGCTACGCAAATTTGGCGCCATGAACTGCCTGAACAGGAGTTTGTCTTAATTTCAGCATCTGTTTTGCTTGTGGTGGCATGGCTCGAAATTTTTGTTTATCATGACCTTGAAGCACTCACTTGGTTTGAAAATATGTTGCCGGCGTTGGGCTTGCTTTTTGTGGTTGTTTCTTTTGCCTTAAAGCGCGTGTTTTCTTACGCTTCTTTCTTTACGGCGTTGGTGCTTGGCGGTTTTTGCCTGTTGATTGTTTTGCACGGCATATATGGCTTTTATATGTTTTTCCCATTAAGTATTTTCTTTGTGCTTGTGGCGCTTTCTTTTATGTTCTTAAGAGTGTCCGCCTTAAAAAACAAAACTTTGCAAAATGAAGATGTTTTGCGGCGGACGCTTTTTCAGGTGGAAAATTTGCCTTTGCCCGTTTTAATGGTTTCGGCAAAAAATGGTGCGTTTCTTATTGCCAACAGTGCTGCCGAGCGCTTGTTTAATATTTCCACAGGCGAGTTGCCGCGTTATCATTTGCAAGATATTTTTGCGGATCTGAAGCTTTATGAAGAGGTTTTTCAAAAGCTTCAAAGCCATAAACACTTTCAATTTGAGCTTTTAGGCAAGGCGTTTGGCGAGAGTTCGGCATTTTGGCTTAACGCGTCTGTTGATGAAGTTTTTTACCAAGGGCAGAAAACGTATTATATTGTTTTTGAAGAAATGCTTGTCCGTAAAAAAATTGATGAGATGAATGCGCGCCGAAAATATCAGGATCTGCTGACCGGCACCTGGACGCAAACAAGCTTTGAGAAAAAAGTTTCGGCACGGCTTCAAGAACTCCAAAAACGCAAAGAAAAATTTGCCCTCCTTGTTTTGGATGTTAATGATTTTAAAAATTTGAACGCGCAATTCGGTGTACAAACCGCAGATGAAATTTTGATTGAAACAGCTTCCGTTCTTCAGGGATTTGCCGAGCCAAAAGATATGATTGTCGGGCGGGTGGGCGCTGATGCTTTTGCTGTTTTTTTACCTGCCGATGCTTTAGAGGCGCAAGCCTTTGCTAACAGCATTTTAGCCCGAATTGAAAAAACGGAAGTGCCGTCAGCTCAAGGCGTGTTTGTGCATTTTAGTGTGGCCATCGGCGGGGTGGTTGCTGCAAAAGATTCATATGCAGTGCTTTTCCAAAAGGCTTATGAGGCATTGTCGCGTGCTCAAAACATTGGCGCGGGGAAAGCGGTGTTTTATAAGCCCTCGTTTGCCTTAAAGCATGCTTTACCGCGCGTTAAGAAACAAATTCATCCTTTGCTTTTGGAGGAAAAAACAGAGGAAATTTCACTTTTGGACGAGCCTTCTTTAACCAATCTGCCGGAGGAATAAATGGGGTGCGCGTTTTCTCAAAATTGTGGCGGTTGCGTGTTTAGAGA
>CANRJO010000049.1 GCA_947630965.1 uncultured Alphaproteobacteria bacterium | reverse complement strand
CGTTCCTTTGATGCTTCGCCCTCCCTCGATTCGAAAACATCAAAAATAAGGTACCTTTAAATGCAACAAATTAACCAACGCAAAACTGCGGGTTTTAGAGCTTGACAACCCCGATTTTTTAAGGTACCTTTTTTTTGCTATAGTTTAAAAGAGTAAAAGTCCGCTGATGCGGATTTTTTATTTTTCATAGTCCTCACGAACAAAAAAAACATCTTGCATCTTTTATAAAAAGTTTTTTTGTTGCTTAAATCATAAAAAAAGTTGTTTTTGTTTACTTTTTTTTTATCTTATTTTTATAAGTTATGCTTAAACAGAAAGGATAAATGCAATGACATCACCTTTAATGCCTAAAGCTACAGCCGTTTGGTTGGTTGAAAATACAACTTTAACTTTCCGCCAGATTGCAAAATATTGTGAACTGCACGAACTGGAAATTCAAGCCATTGCTGATGGCGATGTTGCCTATAATATCATTGGCATCAGCCCAATTGCAAACGGTCAGCTTTCTTTAGAAGAAATCAAACGTTGTGAAAATGATAAAACGGCGGATTTAGTGCCGAATGTTATGGAACGCAACGTCAAAGAATTTAATGCCAAAAACAAAAAAGTGCTTTCACCCTCTCAGCGTAGTGATAAACCTGCCGCCATTTTGTGGTTAGTACGGAACTGCCCTGATTTGACGGATCCACAAATTTGTAAATTAATTGGCACGACCAAACCCACCATCCAAGCCATTCGTACCGGCACACGCCCCGATATGGCTGATTTGCGTGCAAAAAATCCGGTTGCTGTGGGCTTGTGCTCAGAGAAAGATTTAGATTTAGCAATCCAAACCGCTAAAGCTAAGCTCGAAAAACCGGCAAAACCGGTTAAAACAAAAAAGGCGTCCAAGAAAAAGGCCGCCCGTAAAACAGCCCGTAAGGCTGAAACTTCTAAAACCGCTAAAAAATCGGCGGCGAAGAAAAAAACTTCCAAACACTTGAATAAGGAGACCAAAAAGATGGAAACGAAAAAAACTACTGCGAAAAAGCCCGCCGCAAAAAAAGCGGCTCCGGCGAAAAAGCCTGTTGCGAAAAAAGCAGCTGCCAAGAAGCCTGCTGTAAAAAAAGTAGCAGCTAAAAAACCTGTTGCGAAAAAAGCTGCTCCGGCAAAAAAAGTAGCTTCTAAAAAAGCTGCTCCGGCAAAAAAAGTAGCTTCTAAAAAAGCCGCGCCGGCAAAAAAGCCCGCTGCGAAAAAAGCAACACCGGCAAAAAAGCCCGCTGCGAAAAAAGTAGCCGCGAAAAAGCCTGCAGCGAAAAAGCCTGCACCGGCGAAGAAAGTAATCCGCCCCGCAAGGGTTGCTCCTGCCAAGAAATAATGGCTGATGAGCTTAAAAAGCCGCCTGAATTTAAGGCGGCTTTTTTATGGAATTATTTTGTTTTTAAGCAGATTTTGATTGGTTTTTTCCATGCACCAACACCGGCGCACTGCCATTTGTAATAACTTGCTCGTTTAAGATAATTTCAGAAACGTCCTTTTCATCAGGAATGCTATACATTAAGTCAAGCAAAATGCCTTCCATAATAGCACGCAGACCTCTAGCGCCCGTTTTGCGCTCAATGGCTTTGCGCGCAATAGCTTTCAAGGCTTCCGGCGTAACGGTCAACTTCACGTTTTCCATTTCAAAAAGCGTGGTGTATTGCTTCAAAATGGCATTTTTAGGTTCGGTTAACACCCGAATAAGCGCGTCTTCATCCAGATCATCTAACGTAGCAATAATCGGTAGACGCCCAATAAACTCCGGAATCAGGCCATATTTAAGCAAATCTTCCGGCTGAACATCTTTGATGATTTCGCCGATGTTTCGATCTTCTTTGGAAGCCACTTTGGCGCCAAAGCCGATAGACGTATCTTTGCCGCGGCTACTTACAATTTTTTCAAGCCCCGCAAAGGCACCTCCGCAAATAAACAAGATGTTGGTGGTATCCACATGCAAAAATTCTTGCTGCGGATGCTTACGTCCCCCTTGCGGCGGTACATTGGCAACCGTACCTTCAATAATCTTCAAAAGTGCTTGTTGGACGCCCTCACCCGAAACATCACGTGTAATAGACGGGCCGTCAGTTTTGCGCGTGATTTTATCAATCTCATCGATATAAACAATGCCGCGTTCAGCGCGCTTAATGTCATAATCAGCATTTTGAACAAGCTTTAAGATAATGTTTTCAACATCTTCCCCAACATAACCCGCCTCGGTTAAAGTGGTGGCATCGGCAATGGCAAACGGCACATCCAAAATTTTGGCAAGCGTCTGCGCCAAAAGCGTTTTGCCCGAGCCTGTTGAGCCAATCAGCACCACATTAGACTTTGAAACATCAACGTCTTTATGCTCTGCCTGACAATTTAAGCGTTTGTAATGGTTATAAACCGCCACTGAAAGCACGCGCTTGGCATATTCTTGCCCAATCACATACTGATCCAAGAATTCCTTAATTTTGGAAGGTGTCGGCAAGTTTTCGGAAAAGCTGCCCACTTCCTGATTTTGGTCATGATGAAGCTCATCGGAAACAATATTGATACACACATCAATACATTCATCGCAGATATAAACACCACGTCCGGCAACCAGTTTTTTAACCTCGTTTTGGCTTTTACCACAAAACGAACAATGTAAATTTTGATCTTTCTTTTCTTCGCTCATTTTTGACCTACTTCACAATTTCACCGCGTGTTTCAACAATACCGTCAATCAGCCCGAAGTCAAGAGCCTCCTGCGGTGTCATAAAGTTATCCCGATCCATGGCTTTTTCAATAACCTTTAAGGATTGCCCCGTGTTATCGGCATAAATTTGGTTTAAGCGCCGGCGCATATCCAAAATGAGCTTCGCCTGAATTTCTATATCCGCCGCCTGCCCTTTGGCACCACCCGAAGGCTGATGAATCATAATCTGCGAATTGGGCAAGGAAAACCGCTTGCCTTTTGCGCCACCGGCGAGCAAGAACGAGCCCATAGAGCAAGCCTGCCCGATACAAAGCGTGGAAACATCGCAGCTAATGTAACGCATGGTATCATAAATAGCAAAGCCCGATGTAATCACCCCACCTGGCGAGTTAATGTACATATAAATATCTTTTTTGGGATCTTCTGATTCCAAAAACAAAAGTTGCGCACAGACAAGCGCGGAAAGTTCATCATTGACCTCACCTGTTAAAAAGACAATACGCTCCTTTAAGAGGCGAGAAAAAATATCGAACGAACGTTCACCGCGCGATGTTTGCTCAATGACCATAGGGACAAGGCTGTTTGTTAAAAAATCAGTATTCATGGCTTATTCCTAAAAAATAACACAAATTTCAAAATTTGTTTGATAAAATTAATTTAAGCATTATAATGGCACATATTCAACAAATGGTAAAGAAAAAAATGACACCGTTTTAATTTTTTATCAAAAGAGGTTTTATCAAAGATGTTTTCTGCCAGAAATTTTAACAAACTCCCCTCCACGGCACGCGAAATTGAGCGTAACAAAATTTGTTTGGAAGGGTTCGCAAGCTTTAATCCTTTTGAAGAGAAAAAAGACGGCACGCCGCGTTATGAAGCCTTTGCTGACATCATCAAGGTGGTGCGCTCTTTGCGCGTGATTGACGCCGCAGGTTATCAAATTCCGCGCCAAACGGCGGATTTACAAAAAGACATTGTGGAAACATCTAAGCACGATACTTATGCCGAGCTCGTTTATAACGCCGATATCCCGACTTTGGATCTTTACATTGAAACTCTGCAGGAAAAGTTAATGATCAACTTAACCAACCTGATTTCCGAGCCTGAAATCAAGGTAAACGGACCTTTAACAGCGGCAGAAATTGCGCGCGTAAAAGAAACTTTTGCGCAAATGCTCAAAAAAGCCTAAAGCCTTATTTTCCTTAACTTATTTTCCTTGCGAACGGCGGCGCGCCGTTTCAATATAAGATTCATTTTGACCTTCAACACCTCTAAAAGCCAAGGAATAGCTTGTAATAACAAACCCATAGGGGTTAAACAGGCGTGCTTCTTGGCTCATACTACTGCTACGAACATAAACAATGCGCAACGTAGCGCGCCAATTTGTAATAACCGGCAGCTCCTGGGCAGCGCTTATTTCATAAGTTTTGAACTGAACCTGCCATAAGCCTTTGGAAAGCGGGCGCACCCACTCAATCTCAACACCGCGGCGGATACCTTGCCTATATTGTTGAATATTGGCAAACATTTCACTTGTCCGAAATGTTTCATAAACAGAAGAAGATGAAAACCAAAAGAAAGACGAATCTTTTCCCCAACCCTCCAAAACATCGGCCAAATCGCTTTCCATAGAATAGCGCAAAATGATATAATCGCGTATATTTTGCTCCGTGACCAAGTCGCTCACAGGAAAGTTAATTTCGCGCCGTTGAACCATTTCAACCTGATTAAGATATTTATTAATGGTATAAAATTGCGGACTCACACCGATAAGCGGCACCATCAAATAGATGCACAAAGCAAGCATCATATTAAAGCAAATGCTCAAGCCTGCAAAAATCACCAAAAAGCGCGAAGTCCACAAATACCGGCGCTCCGGAAAAGCATCAACGTGCACTTTTTCAGGGAAAAAGCCCAAAGCATCGGGGCTTTCCTTTTCTTTATACTTAAACAGCGTACGAAAAATATCAAACATGGGGCAAAATAACCTTTTTTTCTTTTCCGATTACATTTTATACATCAAAGTTGTATAAAAGCAAATAAATACTATCAATTTTTAAAAAAATAGGATAAAAAAGAAATAAGTAAATCTTTGCCGAGGATAAAAATATGAAAAAAATTCTTTGTTTTGCTTTGGTTTTAGGCATTTTAAGCGGCTGTTACACAAAACCGACCCACTACCAAGCGCCCAAAGTTGATGAAAAGACAAATGCTTATTATTCGGAATGGGACAGAGCCGTCCAAATTGATACAGATATGCAAAATATGTATCTTAACGCGCCAAGACGCATTGAAAAGCCCATTGACATGTATATTGCCATGGCTTGGGCATTAAAATACAACTACACCAGACGCATGGTTTCTTATCAGGCAGCATTAGCGCAAGCCGGTCACATAGATGCCTCTAAAATGTCACAGCTTTTGGAAAATGCCGGTTACATCAACAATACCAATTCTGATCAACTCAGCCCTGACTTAAAAGTGGCTTGGAACGTGCTTGATGTTTCAACATTTTATCTGCAAAGCAATGATGCCGCTTTCAGAAAAAATTTAGCCTATGAGCAAAGCCGCAAAGTTATCCATAACATCTTGCAGGAAGCCCGCTTGCTTTATTGGCGGAGTTTAACGGCAGAAAGGTTAATTCCGGTCATTGACGGCATGAGTGAAGTTTTGACGGCTGAAGTTGATAAAATCAACGCCAAAACCAAAGAGCTTGCTGATCAAGATAAAAATGCCACGCGTGAAATGCTCATCAAGAAAAGAAAATACATGGAAAACATTAAAAAACTTGCACTTTTGCGCCGCCGCTTTGAAAATGCGCCTACGCAACTTGCCGGTTTAATGGGTTTCCACCCCGCCACAGAGTTTAAGCTTGCGGGCGCCTTGTACGGCAACTTTGAAATCCCTGACATGGACATGGATTTAGCGCATTTAGAATGGCTTGCCTTAAGTAACCGTCCAGAGCTTCATGTAGAGGATATGGTTTCTTCCAATGCAGATAAAGAGCTCATTATCAGCAACTTCAACAATGAAACACAGGCTGATTATGAAAGCAACCCGGAAGCTTGCAACAAACGTTGGTCGCAAAAAGGCTTAGATGCCGGCTTAAGTGTGATGGAAGAAGTGCGCAACGCAAGTGTGAAAAATCTTGAAACATTGCGCCGCCAACGCTTAACTTCGCTGATCTTAAATCAGGTTTATGTCGCTTGGGCGCAATACCAAGCCGCCGCGGAAGATTATAAAATCAACCGCGAAATTTCCGATGCTTCCGAAAGCATCGCCGAAGATTACACTTTAGTTGAAGGCGCCAGAAATGAACAGAGCCAACTTGAAGCCGCACGCGCCATTGAGGATGAAGTCAAAACATTCCTTTCTTACACGGACGTGCAGGAAGCCTTGGGCAATTTATACGCCACCATCGGCTTAGACGCTCTGCCTTATTATATGCTTGAGGAAAAACCCTCTGCCATTGCCGTTTATCTGCACAAAACGCTGAATAAATGGAACGAAGGTCAATTTTCTCCCAACGACAGACCTTACCTTTTGGACGTACCGTCTAATAAACAACCGGTTGATTTATCTCAAGAAATAAGGCTGAAAAACGTTTACGCCAAAACAGGTCATCCTCTGAGCATTGCGTTGCCTGAGGATGTGTTTGAAAAACAAGGCTTTAAAGGAAAAGTCAAAACTTATGCCGGCTTAGAAGATGATAGCGCTTTGCCCGACTGGCTGAATTATAAAGATGCCGACCGCACATTTAGTGGCACGCCGCAAAAAGAGGATACAGGCATCAACACCATTAAGGTTTACGGCGTAGATAACAAAGGCAATGTCGGTTACGCCACATTTGACATAACCGTTACGGAATCATACATTTCAGTCATGAAAATTCCGGGACAAACCATTGACAGCCAAGCTGATGTATTGCGCCGTTGTGTAAGTAAAAATTGCGAAGCGGAAATGCTTGAAAAACAACACATTGCAAGAAACAAGCTTATAAATAAAAGATAAGCTTATTTCGCGATTGTAAACTCTTTACGCACGGCAACGACATAACCGTAAACAATTTTGTCGCCTTCCGTGCGTAAAGCTTTTCGATCGCATAAAAGAAGGCTTAAACCGCAATATTTCAAAAGCTTTTTAACATAAGAAATGTTGTGAACAAAACGCCCCGACGGCATCAGATGATAATCAGCATCATCGATTCGATTTTCCGAAACAGTAAAGATAAATACGCCTTGAGGCTTCAAAACTTTTGCAACCAAATTAAAAATTATTTTCAAATTTCCAAAATACGTCAACACATCGCACGCCGTCACAAGCGGATAAGCTTGGGCACATTGTGAAAGATATGTTGTAATATCAGCTTGTTGCAGATGATGATACAATTTCTTAGACGCTGCCAACTCAAGCATTTTTGCGGAAAGATCCACGCCGTTAATTAAGCACCAGCCTAAAGTTTTTTTAAGCTTTTCGGCGCAAAGCCCCGTGCCACAGCCTAAATCAAGCACATGAAGAGGGCGCCAAAATGGTTTTGAGCACACTTTTTGCGCCGTTTCCGCCAAAAACTGCGGTGCCTTATATTCAAGACCGGCAAGCGTGGTGTCAAAATCAGGGGCAAAAACATCAAACATCTTGCCCACATACCGCGGTTCCGCGCACTCAATTTGCTGATTATTCAAAATGGCGTTTGCCATATAAAGCACAAGCTTATTGCCAATAAATTTCTCAAGCCACTGATGCGCGTATTTTGCCGCAAGCGTGCCGCCTTTTTCCGCCATATATTCATAAAGCAGATAACCAAAGTTAATATGTTGCTCATCTTGCGTATCAGGTTCGCACATAAGAGCTTTCCACCCCGCCAAAAGAGCCTCGTCCCAACGCTCAAGCTTTTGATAAAGCCTGCTAAAAGCATTATAAACCCAAGGATTTTGGGCGTTCAGTTCACAAGCAAGCAAAAGCTCCTCTTCCGCTTTCGTATATTTGCCAAGCTCCAAGTATGAATTGCCGCGGATAAGATATGCATCAAAACTTGAAGGATAAAGCTTGAGAGCTTTATGCGCGTATTCAATGGCTGAGGCAAAATGTTTCAAGTCAAAGCAAGTGTTTGCCATATTAATAAGTGCTAAATAGTTTTTCTCGTCTTGTAGATAAACTTTTTCATAATACGAAAGCGCCTCTTCAAAAGCCCCTTGGCAATAAGCAATATTGCCCAAATTTAAATAAGCCGAGGCATTATGCGGTTCAAGCTTCAAGACACGCTCGCAAAACTTAACAGCATTAACATAATCAGCTTTTTGATAATAAAGCTGCGAAAGAGCCAAAAGCGTGGTAACCGAGGCAGGGTTTAATTTTGAGGCTTTTTGATAAAACTTAATGGCTTGCGCGGGCTTACCCAAAGCGTCAAAACAACTGCCGCAATAAATGGAATATTTTTCAGTTTTAGGATTTTTGCGGTAAAGAGAGAGGTAAATATCCAAAGCTTGAGGATATTTTTGCTCGCCGTACAAAACGGCCGCTGTTTGTTCCAAACTGCTCAAAACCGTTCCTTTTCTTAAAATTTGCGCTATTATAGCCTTAATTTGTTTAAAAAAAAATAAAATTTTAAAAGAAGTATTGACAGAAAGAATTATTTATTATATCTATGTCTTGTTTCAATGGGGGTGTGGCGGAACTGGTAGACGCGCTAGACTCAAAATCTTGTTCGCTCGGCGAGTAGGAGTTCAAGTCTCCTCACCCCTACCA
>CANRJO010000048.1 GCA_947630965.1 uncultured Alphaproteobacteria bacterium | reverse complement strand
TCTAGTGTACAAAAGAGGTACATGAATTTCCCGAGACCCGCAAAAACGCCTCTAGATGTGCTGCTATACGCCTTTCCCTCCTACCATGGGTTATCGTACCTCAACGTCGGATCATTCAACCTCCTCACATAACCCGGATCCTTTGCGGTACCGGAACGATAATGCCTTAATTGGTCGTAGTTGGTATCTACCATGGTTGAGTCGTTAAAGGAGTTAGCGCTGATGTTGTTACGGTCAAAGTAGCAATAGACCGTGGCATAAGCTTCAAGGGTATTGCCTAAAACCGGGAAGATGTTCCAGTAATAGTCGTTAGCGTCAGCCGCAACACCCGAGATTTTTTCAATGATTTTATTATACCATGCACCGGGGTAAACGAAGCCCATGACGGCAACCCAACCAGCGAAACCGCCGGAACACCCATTATCACTACCAAGGGTACTGTTACAAGGCGCTGAGTCGCCAATTCTGTAAGGTAATACCGCGCTCTTTAACCATGTGCTTTGTTGGAAATAAAGCGGTTGCGGAGCATAAGGCTGACCATTAATTTCAAAGTCCTCAACATCATCCCAACCTAAGTAATAGATAGTATTACCTGAGTCCAGAGATTTTGTTTGCAGTTGCGCACCGGTAATGGTAAAGTTGTCTCTCGGTTCATAGCCTGAGTCTGCCAAGCGGTTATAATAGCTTGTATCATCAACAGATAACTGCCATCCAGATCTGGCGGAAACTCTCGTGACCGTCATTTGACCGGCTTGAGCCATCAAGAAGTTTGCAGGCGTAATGGTCACCACACGCGTATGTCCCGGAGGGCATTGCGGCGCAGGAACAACACCCAAGAAAGGTGAAGCCCATCTTGTGCCTTCATCACTGCCGACATCGGTCAAACCGTTAATTTCCAAACGGCCACCGTCACCGGTAATGGTGATACCTGTACCAAACTGAGAACCTCTAGATGACATTTCCTGATAGCTGTTATTCACCACATAAATACCTTTATTAATAAAGTCAGGTAAAATATCGCTCAAACGCGCGCCACCTCGGGTGGTGAGCTTAATATCATGCATCACAGAAGTATACGCCGGGTTAACCATATAGCGGTCATATTCCGTGCTAGGGCTCTGTTGGTAACCCAAACTCGAATTGGTATAATCCGTTGTATAGGTAGGCTGTATATATTCACCAGTATCAGCAGAGGTTGTGCCATGCGGCGGGTTATTCGCCACAAAGCGCGAAGCCTCAATATAACCCCAGTTTGTATCCGCACTGGCACCTGCGCCGGAAGTCGGTTCAACTTCTATAGCACCGCGGCGGATATAGATGCTAGAGCCGCTATCCTCCCGATTATGCCCATCTGACATACCGCTTGCGTTAGCATCAAGTTGCACGGTTAAAATGCTTTGGTTTCCGCCCTCAGCCGAGCCGTTATCCCATAATCTGAAACGGGTTAAATCAAGCTCTGCCGCACCGCGTTCTTCTTGAGGCACACTATCAGGGAAGTTTTCAGCAGATACACGCAAGATTTTAGAACCCGTGGCATCCCAATCACCCTCGCCAGTGTTTTCCACCACTTCAAACACACCGCCGTTTCTGGGCGCCACACGGGTAACATTGGCGTTCATCTGCACCAAACCCGTACCACCCTCATTGGGGTTGTCATGCTTCGGATCCACATAAAGGGATGATTTCCCGACTTCGCCATAAGTACCATCATGTATATTAAAGGTTCCACCATTAACAAGCGTTTGGGCAGCATTAATATCAACATCGGCGTTTTCACCGTGTCCACCTACCATGAGCGCACCCTCCTGAACAGAAACAGATTGTGTTTCATCAGTTGTGTAAAGACTTAAACGACCTTGCGAACGTAACTCAGATTCGGCATCAAGAATTAAGGCAGAATCTTCTTCTGTAGCGCCTGTTGGCGCATATAATTTTGTGGCACCCTCACCTGCTGAAAAGCGCAATGTTCCATCTGCAGGGTCTTCAATCGTCACACCGTCTTGCGTGGCATTTAACCACCAATATTCCTGATCATAATCCGTACCGCCGGCATGAAGGTTAAGAGCCTTAAAGTGTTGTGTATCAATCTCGCCGGCTTCCAAAATATCGCTAACAAACGCATTACCCTGAACATTTAAGCGCATATCCCAATTTTCACGGGTCGGTTGTTTATCACCCTCGCCCATTTTGGTATTACCGCTAACCTGTAAATCAGTGTTAATACTTGTGTTGCCCATGCCTGATTCACCTTCAGCGCTACTCGTGGTAACGATATTACCGTTCAATAAATCTACACTGGTAGAATCCGCCGTGATGTAAGAGCCGTTTTCACCTGCTCTAAACACTGCTTCAGGATCTGTGGCAACGGAAGTATCGCCAAAGACATCAAGTTTTTTCTCAATTTGCGTATTAACATAGAAAGTGGCGCCGGGGACATCTTCATCATCACCAACGTTTTCAAACAATACCTGCCCGTTATTAAAAGCAACGCTTTCATCGGTTAAGGCTCTAATGGTCGGGCTGTCCTCACTGCCAAACTCCATACTGTAACGCCCGTTTTCATAGTCATCATCCAAACGGAAAGTATCGGAAAGGGCGTGAAGTGTACCAGCAAGCCATGCGGAACCGCCACCTTCTGCCTGATCCGTCAAGACCAAAGATTGGGGCTTATCATCATAATTAATGCTACCGACAATCATTTGGTCAACACCCAAAATTTTGTATCGGTCACCCGCTTCATCGCCCTTCGGATTACCCATGTAAAGGTTGGTGGTCATGGTGTTACGCCATAATTGGTCTTCAGATTCCACTTTAGTACGTTGCAAATATTTCTCATTTTCAAGCGCACTTGTTGTGGCAGAGTTAATGGCTTCAGATGATGCAGCAACAATGGAGCTTTTATCTGTTGTAAAGCCCAAATCAGATAAATCTTCATCTGTCAAATTCCAAACACCGCCAACGCCCAAAGCCTCTTTGGAAGCGTTCACATAACCGCCGTTACTACCCACAATGGAGGCAATACGCGCCGCGCGGACTTCGCCTAAATCAAGAGTGCTCGGAAATTCAACAAACGATGTAACGGAATCACCCTGACGGCGCAAGGCTGCTTTCGGCTTACCAAAGTTTTTAATATCTTCAAAATCATAACCGTAAGGGAAATATGCTTTATATTCATCGCTTGTTAAGTCATCAATTTTGGCAACATCGCCATCCGCACTCAAAACGCCATCAGGGGCTATCAGGTTTTGATAGTTAACCTTCACGTAGTTATCTATGGCCTTCAAGACAGTACGCACATGCGTTGCCGTATTAATATCTTGCAACTCAGTTGTTCGCTCCGCCGACTTCTTATAAAGTGTCGGGGTAACAAGTGAAATCAGCGCAAGCATCGCCAAAGCTTCAACCATTAAGCTACCACCTTGGCTTATTTTGCTTGTAATATTGTGTAACGATGTTTTCATTTGTTTTCTCCTAGCCATAAATTTGCCAAATAGCATATAAACAATGCGTTTCAGCCTGATCACATTTCTTTTCCTTAAAATCCGGATCATCCAAAACAGCCTGTAAAACATGACGATATTGGAAAGCTGTTTGATTAAGTTCATCATCAGCGCTATGGTATTGCACCCTGCTGTCATATTTTGCGCCGCTCGCAATAGCAAGCTCACCATCAACCTCGTCAAGATAACCAAAGAAACGCCCATAACCGCCAACGCGCGTCATGGCGCCAATTAAATCTGCATTAGGCAAGTGGGTAATATGATTTTTCCAACGTGAAGGAATTTGCCTGAAAGAAACAACATAAATACCCGTAAATTCATCACTGCAACAGCTGCCGTCACCGCCTGAGGTGCATTGTGGCCCGTTGCCGTTGACTTCGCTATTATCACCATTTTTAATGCAAAAAACTTTTGTAACCGTTTCTTCATCGGGGTTGTAACCATAAGGTAAATAATTTTCCATAAGCTCTTTAAAATTTGTGCCACCTTCAACCTCGCTACCATCACTTGCCAAGTCCTTCGTGCCCGTGGTGGAGTTGTAGCCATCACCGGGGTAATAGGAGACGCGAGTCTCACCTGTTTTTTCAGGTGCTTGGGAATTCAGATATTCTTTCACGGCGTTGTGTTGTGCCATAAATTTTGTTAAAACAACCTGTGCTTTCGTTTCCGCCAACACACGATCATAATCAGCGCGTAAACCGATGTTATAGGAATACAAGAGAGTAATAAACGTTGCTATGACAATCCACAAATACATTTTTTAACGTCCGTTTTTTAACCGTTTTATAATCTAACCTTACCACATTTTTTTTAAAAAATCCAGTTTTGGCAGGCATTTTTCATAAAACTTCACAAATCTGTAACACATTTTAACATACCAAAACACCGTAAAAATTTAATTAAAATAGAACAAGAAAAATAACGCTTGATTTTGTCCAAATTTTGTGATACATTAAGAATAGAAAATAAAATTATTAAGATATGAAAAAGAATATTATTATGCTGATTATGGCGCTCAGCGCAATGGTCAGTTTTTCAAGTTGTGGTTGCTACGCAGGCATTTTTTCAAGTTATTCTGATTGCCAACCTTTTGGTTATATGTGTGGCAGAGTTACCAAGACCGGTACGCGCGTAACATCTTACAGTTGGACATGGTCAGACTTGGAAATTCATCAACGTGGTATGATTGTTGAAGTTTTTAGAGGCGAAAAAATAATCCGCCGCTACGACCTGCGCATTCCAAAGCAGGAAATCTTCGAAAATTTCAATGCCACAAACGAGTTTGGCGAGGCTGTTAGTGTTCGGATTGACATTAATGGCTATAACCGTGCAAACGTTGTTTACTGCAAATGCGGGCCGCTGCAAGAAGACTGGTCCTTGAGTTAAAAAAAAAGAAAGGGGCATCAAAGCCCCTTTTTTTTTATTGAATAGAAACACGTTCTTCACTCATCTGCTGAGCCGCTTGTTGCGCTAGATCAAAATCAAAATCTTCTCCGGCACACTTAAAAACCTCTTCAGCAAAAGCCTTTTTGGCAAGATACGTTAAGAACAAAGGCTGTTCAAGCTTTAACTTGCCAAGCGCCTCCTCCAACGCCTCAAAACTATCATAAACCATGCCGACAAAAATCATATTTTTAGAAAGTTCGGTACAGTTTGTTGAACAATGCTTATTCATCATCTTTAACCTCATAATTTATTTTTTTTGCGCCCTTCAAACTTATGCTTTGGCAATAAAAATTAAAGCTGTAAAGATGGCTATCTTGACAGCTTTAAAAAATTTATTATTTTGGCGCATTTTACATAAGGTAAAGATGATTATGCGGCACTTTGGTGCGTTCTTTGCTGATGCCTCCCGGCACAACATAGCGCTTATTTGACCACTCATTAATGACCACATCAATAATATCCTTGTCTACCACCGTTTCGCTTTGCATCGGGAACCGTTTGGAAAGATCATTGATAATGTAGTTGGCAACGTTCACTTTAAGCATAATATCCTCCGTACACTGAAGATATAAGCCTTCAAGAACGGCGTTAAAGGAAGCCAAAACTAAAGTCTATGTTCATAAGTTGTTTTTTAACTTTACGTTAAGCCTTCAAGAGCCTTTGCGCCGCTTCTGCAACAGCTTCCGCCGTTATGGAAAAGTGCGCATAAAGCGCCTCGCCTTTACCGGACGCGCCAAAGCATTCCATGCAGACAAAGGCTTGCGCATAACGCTCCCAACCAAACCGCGCACCGGCCTCAACCGCCACACAAGGCACATCGCCTAAAACCGCTTTTTGATAAGCCTGCCCCTGTTTTTCAAAAAGCTCCCAACAAGGCATGGAAACAACCGCCGCCGCAATACCTTTTTCAGCAAGCAACTTTTGCGCCTCAAGGCCAAGCGAAACCTCAGAGCCTGTCGCCAAAAGCGTAACTTGCCGTACCTTGTTTGTGCCGACATCTGAAATCACATACGCGCCTTTGGCACATAAATTTTCTTTCGCCGCCGTGCGCAAAAGGGGCAGATTTTGCCTTGAAAGCGCCAAGATACTCGGGCCCGATTCGTTTTCAAGCGCCAACTGCCAACATTCCGCCGTTTCTACCGCGTCACACGGCCGAAAAACATTCATGTTCGGCATCGCGCGATAAGATGCCAAATGCTCCACCGGCTGATGCGTAGGGCCGTCTTCCCCAACACCAATGGAATCATGCGTCATCACATAAATAACCCGCAAACCCATCAGCGCCGCCAAGCGCATGGACGGCCGCATATAATCTGAAAACACAAAGAACGTGCCACCATAAGGAATAACACCGCCATGTAGCGCCATGCCGTTCATAAGCGCGCCCATCGCATGCTCTCTGATGCCGTACATCACGTTGTTGCCGGCATAATCCGCCGCTGTCACGGTTTTCATACCCTCAACAAACGTCAGGTTTGAAGCCGCTAAATCAGCGGAGCCACCCACAATTTGAGGAATATGCGGCACAATTTTTTCCAAGCACATTTGCGAGGCTTTGCGGCTTGCAACCTTTGTTTTTTGGTTAATCATCTCCACTTTTAAATCCTGCAAAGCTTTATCCCAATTTTGAGGCAAAACATTTTCTATAAAATCTTTGAAATTTTGCCCTGCCGCTTTTGCCGATTCGCACCAATCCTCATAAGCTTTTTCAGAGCGCTTGCCGGCATCGCGCCAAGCTGATAAAATATCTTGAGGAATGTCAAACGGCGCATTTTGCCACTTCAAATTTTCACGCAAAAGCGCTGTTTCTTCCGCGCCTAAGGGCGAACCATGACACTTGGACGTGCCTTGTTTGTTGGGCGCGCCAAAGCCAATGATTGTGCGAACTGAAATCAAACTCGGCTTATCAGAATGTTGCGCCGCTAAAATCGCCTTTTCAATTGATTCGCCCTGATGCCCGTCCGCCTCAAAAGTGTTCCACCCCATAGCCTGAAAACGCTTGAGCTGATCGGTAGAATTGGCTTTATCCACCGTGCCGTCTATCGTGATGTTGTTATTATCCCATAAAACAATCAGCTTGTTTAATTTCAAATGCCCCGCCAAAGACGCCGCCTCTTCGGAAATGCCTTCCATCAGGCAACCGTCGCCGTTAATGACATATGTGTAGTGATTGCAAAGCTCATCGCCAAAGCGCGCGTTAATCAAACGCTCCGCCAAAGCCATGCCGACCGCGCTTGAAATGCCCTGCCCCAAAGGACCGGTTGTCATATCAATGCCTGCAAGATGACCATATTCAGGGTGTCCGGCAGTTTTTGAGCCAAGTTGCCGAAAAGACTTGATGTCATCAAGCGAAATATCTTCATACCCCAAAAGATAAAGGAGCGAATATAAAAGCATAGAGCCATGCCCCGCCGAAAGCACAAACCTGTCGCGATCAAACCACTTGGGCGCGCGCGGATTGATTTTTATAAACTTCGTAAACAAAACCGTTGCCGCGTCAGCCATACCCAAAGGCATGCCGGGATGTCCGGAATTTGCTTTTTCAATAGCGTCCACACTCAAAAACCTTAAAGCATTCGCCATATTTTCAAAAGTTGTCATAGAACTCTCCTTTATTCATCTGTAAAAAACGCCACCAACTCGGCGTGATTGGTAAAAACAAACTGGTCAACCATCGTCACTTCCAAAAGCTTATAACCACTTGCCAAAAGCACCTTGGCATCATGAACAAAACTGTGCGGATTGCACGAAACATAAACAATTTTCTGAAACCGCGCACCTTTTGCCGCAAGCCCGATTTTTTGAACCTGCGCCAAAGCGCCGGCACGCGGTGGATCAATAACCGCGGCATCAAAGTCTTTAAGCTCATCAGCTGAAAACGGATATTTAAATAAGTTTTTTTGCACAATTTCAACGTTTGGAATCATCAATCTGTGAAGCACCTGCCGAAAACATTGGAGTGAGCCGGCGCTGATATCTGATGCCACAATTTTAACAGGCTTGTTTTGTAACAACGGATATGAAAACGTGCCGATGCCGCAAAACAAATCCGCAATTTTGCCACGCACACCGTTAAGATAATGCTTTACCAAATCAACAAGGACTTTCTCGCCAGCTTGAGAGGGTTGTAAAAACATCGCCGGCGCCACATCAACCGAAACACCTGCAATCAAAATCTGCGGGACAAGCTTTTGAACAATCGGCTCCACCAAATCAGACTTCGGACGCTTAAGCGAAAAGCGCAAAACATTTTCATTTTGCCGCATAAAATCTGAAACAATCTCGCGTTGCGGCAAATCAAAAGCGCCTTCGGTTTCCAAAACAACGTCTATGCCGTTATCCGCCGCCAAAACCAAAATATCGCCCGAAGTTATGGGCTTTAAGGCTTTATTTTTCCGCCCGTAAACAGGGGCAAGGCATAACGCTTCAAGCAGCGTTTTAAGCGCGGGCAACAGGGCATTAATGGAATCCAAAAGCGCCACACATTTTTCACACGGCGCAATTTGGTGGCTTTTTTCAGCATTAAACCCCAACACCACACGCCCTTTTTGAAAACAAAACGCAAAAGCCGCGCGTCGCCGTTGCCCGTCTGGAATAAAGACAGGCGCACGCCATATAAAATCCACACCCTGAAGAGCGATATCCAAAATGCGCTTGACGGTTTGCTCTTTTTGATGTTGATACGCACTTAAGCTCAAATCTCTAAACACGCAACCGCCACAATTTTGAGAAAACGCGCACCCCATTTATTCCTCCGGCAGATTGGTTAAAGAAGG
>CANRJO010000047.1 GCA_947630965.1 uncultured Alphaproteobacteria bacterium | reverse complement strand
AGACACTTGGCGCCCGTGAGGGAATGCGTCTAATGGGCGCCTAATCGTTCAAAAAGAGGATTTGAAATTCACGTACTATTTTGGTCTTACTCATAAGGGTTGCCTTTTAGGCAACCCTAACTCGTTTCGGTCTTGCTCGTAAGTTTTGCGTTAATCGCAAAACTTACGAGCAAGAAGCGTGTGCAGATAGATTAAAAATTCCCTCATAGCCCACGGGAACGCGGATAATGAGGCGAATAGAAGCAAAAAAAGAATCCTTATTTTTCATAGTCTGTGAAAAGGTGGAGAGTGGTGCAGATAAAGTCGTTTTAAGGGCGAGCAAAATTCTAGTGTACAAAAATAGTACATGAATTTTGCGAGACACGCAAAAACGGCTTTAGATGTGCCACTATACGCCTTTGAACAAAAAAATTCGAAGAGCGTGCATAAATACGCCGAATGCCCCGTTGCGCGGTGTACAAAAATAGTACATAAGCAACGGGGCATTTAAGAAGTTATCAGCTAGGCAAATACCTAGAAGCAGATAGATTAAAAATTCCCTCATAGCCAACGGGAATGCGGAGAATAAGGTGAATGGAGTAATTTTTCGCTCAAAAGTACCGCAGCGTACTAAAAGTGTACGTGAGGACACTTTTGAGCGAAGAATTGCTCTGGGCACCCATTATACGCATTCCCCTTTCCACAAAAAAATTCGGAGAGCGTGCATAAATACGCCGAATGCCCCGTTGCGCGGTGTACAAAAAATAGTACATAAGCAACGGGGCATTTAAGTAGTTATCAGCTAGGCAAATGCCTAGAAAAGGCGGAGAACCGTTTAGATAGAGTGAAAAACAAAGCGGTCAAAATTCTAGTGTACAAAGAAGTACATGAATTTTGACCGCCTGCAGTTTTTCGCTCTAGATAGGCGGTTATACGCCTTTTCTATTACATAGCTGAGGTCTTCACCACAGTCACAGCTCTACGGTTTTGAGCCCAAGCGGCTTCATTATTACCGAGAACAGCGGGGCGCTCTTTACCATAAGAAATGGTCGAGATGCGGGAAGAATCCACACCGTGAGCAACAAGATATGCTTTCACGGCGTTCGCACGACGTTCACCTAAAGCAAGGTTGTATTCACGGGTGCCGCGTTCATCGCAGTAACCTTGAACAACAACATTCACATTTTTGTGTTTTCTTGCTGTCAGCCACTCAACCTGAGTGTCCAAAACTTCTTGGGCATTATCAGAAAGAGCTGAGCTATCATAAGCAAAGAATACTCTGTCTTCAGCGTGAGCCATAAAATCGCGAGCTTCCTTGGCTTCGCATTCGCTGCCACCAAAGAGACCGCCGTTTGAACCGGTTGAAGAACAACCAGCCAACATAGCCATCGCGCAGAACAAACTTAAAAGTTTTTTCATATCATTTTCTCCATATGGTTATCATAACATTTCATGACACTGTCATAAAACTTGTTTCATTGCGGAACAACTAATACGAGAAATAAATTAAGGAATAAAAGTAAATTTTTCAATAAGAAAAACAAAAAAAATAGAAAATTGTGACTAAAGAATAGGTTTTGGGTTCAAAATTGGGGTAAACAAGCGGTTATATCCGGAGGTTTAGAATAAAAAAAGGGAAGTTTGGAACTTCCCTTTGAAAGCATCAGTCATGACGATGTGTGTTATAAACGAGCTTATCGTTTTGATAGATGAACATACCGTCTGCAATTTTATCGCCTTCAGAAAGCTGAAGAGCTTCAAATTCTTCCCTTTCGAAATCAATAACGCAGGGAATACCGCAGAAAGCATCACAAAAAATCCAACCTTTATTAATGCGTCCTTCTTGGAAATTGGGGATACCGATTGGCATAGCCCAAACGTAATACGTACGTCCTTTTAAGAAGTAGCCGCAGGATTTTTTCTGAAATGTCACTCTATACAACTTCGGTGACGCACCATCTGAAAAATCTTCCAAGCGTTGATCTTCACGCATTTGAGCAAACATTGTGGCAACGCATTTCGCATGGCGATGTTCGCCGTCTGCCAAAATAAGGCGAAAATGCTCATCCGGCATGGCTTGATAGATAGCCGTTTCATTCAAGACAACGTCATCATCGTAAATACCTGTTGGCTCGTAGAGGGAATAAACCTGACCGAAACCTCGGCGTTTTTGGTTTGACATCTCGGGCGAATATGGCAACATACTCTGCACAAAGATATAATCTTTGTCAAACTTATAAGGCGAAAGCCCTCTGTGATGGCGATACTTAACAACGCCGGCCAAGAACAAAAAACCTGCCGGAATACAGTTGTAATCGCGTGTAGCTTTCCACTCCTTAACAGGAATTTCCTCAAACGAGCAAAGCGCCGAATGTAAAGAACTGCGCTTTTGACCAATTAATGCTTTTTCCATAACAAAATAATTTAAGTAAAACATAAAAATTTGAATGTAGCAAAAATGTAAGCCTTAAGAGAAGCTTTGTCAACTAAATTTTTTAAATTTATCTGATATGTGCGGTTTTTTGGATATGCTTTCGTTGCGATTCCAAATCAAACTCAGCGGGAATATTGAGTTGCGGGGCAATCTCTTTGATAATATTGCCACCTGTGGGCGCCGCGTTCCAACCTGAGGTCACATAGCCCCAAGTTTCTTTGCTGCCTTTGGGCTCATCCATAACCACCAAAAGCGCGTATTGTGGGTTTTCAAACGGAAACGCGGAAATAAACGATGTCATCACCTTTTTTTCCACATAATGCCCATTCACAAGCTTGTTAGCTGTGCCTGTTTTGCCCGCAACGGGATAACCCTCAATGTTCGCCTTTTTCGCTGAGCCGTAAAGCACAACATCGCGCAGAAGAGGCCGCATGGCAACGGATGTTTTTTCCGAAATCACACGCCGTGGCGCAGGGACATCGGCATTTTTTAAAATATGCGGATAGCGATAAATGCCACCGTTCATCAAAGCTGCAAATGCGCTGATTAAGTGCAGCGGCGTCACGGAAATGCCATAGCCATAGGAAACTGTTGCCATGGTGTCATCACGCCAACGTTTTTCGCTCAAAAACAAAGGACGAGCTTTTTCAGAAATTTCAAACTTGCTCAAAGGCTCGGAAAAGCCCATATTTTGCAGAAACTTCCGTTGTGCCTCACGCCCCACGCGTGAAACAAGTTGCGCCGAACCGATATTGGAGGAATAAATCAAAATTTCCCCAACCGAAAGCCACCGATTTTCGCCCTTAAAGTCTGAAACGGTCAAGCCTTGAATTTTAATGGGCTTTGTGGCGTCAAACTTATCGCTCACCTTAACTTTGCCACTTTCCAAGCCAAGCGCGGTGTTAAACGTTTTGAAAACGGAGCCCGCCTCATAAACGCCTTGGGTTGCAAAGTTAAACAACGAACGATCCCCAACCGGAATATTTTGATTCGGGTTAAAATCAGGCACGGAAACCATAGCAATCACCCCGCCTGTATTAACATCAAGCAAAATGGCGGTTGCACCTTCCGCCTTAAATTTTTTAACCGCCTTCAGAAGTTCCTCACGGATGGTGTCCTGAATACCTAAATCAATGGTCAGTTCCAAAGGTTTTGTGGATTCGGTCAGGCGTTTGTGCATAGATTTTTCAAGCCCCGCCAAGCCGAGGTTATCAATGTTTGTATAGCCCAAAACATGCGAAAAAAGATTGTTATGCGGATAAACGCGCTTTTCGCTGTTTTGAAATTCCAACGCCGGAATACCCAAATTATTAACAGCCGATTGTTGCGCCGGCGAAAGATTATATTTAATGAGCGAAAATGATGTTTTCGGGCGTGTGAGTTTGGCTAAAAGCTCATCATAACCAATTTCGGGGAACAAGAGCGTAAGTTGCTCGGCAACTTCCTCGGGGTGGCGCACATTTTTGGGATTGGCATACAAATTGACGGTAGGCAAAGACGTGGCTAAAACCGTGCCGTTTCGGTCAACAATATCCGCCCGCGCAATGGGCATAACGGCATTCGCGTGCTTCTGCACAGCCTCGTCATCCAAACTCGGGAGCTTTAAGCCATCTGCCAAGCACAAATCAAAAACACGGAAGATCAGCACAGCATAAATCAGCAAAAAGCCCAAAATGGCAAAAAACATACGTTGCCGGCACACAACCATGGCGCGCATATTAGCGCCCTCTTCAAAAAGAATGGTGTTTTCTTTTGAAGAAGAAACAACCGGTTTTTGCGGCAGACTTTTTGGCGTTTTGCTAAAATGAAACTTGAACACCCTTCCCTCTAGCGTTATCTTTCGGCTTTCACGAGCCGTTTATAATTTCCTAAATCTTGATTTTGAGAAGCAGATTCGACTCCGCCCTCTTCGTGGTTAAAAGGTAACGCAGAAAGGTTAATAATTTGTTCAGGACGGGCCTTACTTAAAGAAATATGTTCTTCAGCAAGTTGACGCAAACGAGCCGGGCTGTTTAAGTGGCTCCACTCCGCTTTCAAAACATGAATGGCTTTCACATCGTTTTGAATGCCCGTATTGAGGCGTGTAAGCTCCGTTTCAAGCTCATGCACACGGTTTTTCAGGACAAACGTGCCAAAACACACAAAGCATGTAAGTGTAATCCATAGGGCAGAAATGGCCGTTTTTGTATTAATCATGTTTGCCTCCGTCTGATTTGATGCCATAGCGCAACTTTGCCGAGCGTGCCCGCGGGTTTGCGGCGCATTCAGCCTCAGTAGGCTTAAGAGCACGCGAAATTTCAGAAAAAACAGCGGGCTGTGCTTGTGCAAGCAACGGCGGTGCATAGCGCGAAACACCGGCCGTTTTGCCGCTTTGTTGATTAAAAAAGTTTTTAACGATTCGATCTTCCAATGAATGAAAATCAACCACCACCAAACGCGCCTGATCTTTCATAATTTGAAGCGCACCGTGAAGCGCTGTTTCAAGCTCAACAAGCTCATCATTGACCACAATGCGCAGCGCTTGAAAAGTGCGTGTGGCGGGGTCAATTTGATGCGGTTGCCGGCGTATAACTTTATAAATGATTTCGGCAAGCTCGGTTGTGGTTTCAAGAGGTTTCAGGGCGCGCGCTTCCACAATCTTTTTGGCAATCGCGCGCGACTTTTTCTCCTCACCGTATTGATAAATCAGGTTTGCCAAATCAGTTTCATCAAAATTGTTGACAATATCTGCCGCGGTCAAGCCTTTTTGCGACATCCGCATATCCAAAGGTCCTTCTTTGGCAAAGGAAAACCCGCGCTCGGATTCGTCAAGTTGCATGGAAGAAACGCCAATATCAAACACCACACCGTCCACTTTTTCACTTACAAGTTCCGAAATACGCGAAAAACAGCCGGGAATAAAGCGAAAACGATTGCCGTAATGAGCTGAAAACTCCTCCGCACGCGACTGCACATTGGGGTCACGGTCAAGCGCAATCACCTTGCAATCTGCCGCGTTCAAAATGGCTTGCGTATAACCGCCGTGACCAAATGTCGCGTCAACATACACCCCGCCTTTTTGAGGCGCCAAGGCTTCCAAAACCTCATGGAGCATTACGGGAATATGTTTTTCACGCGCGACGGTCATTTTTCGGTTTCCTTGTTAAGGTGTAAAGACGGCCGGCATTTCAGCGCGGCGGCACGGATTCGCGCCTCTTCTTTGGCATAATTTTCGGGGTTCCAAATTTGAAATTTGCGCCCCTTGCCCACAAAAACCGCCGAATCGGTAATGTGCGCATGCGCCAAAAGTTTTTCGCTCAACATAATGCGGCCGGTGGTGTCAAACGTGTAGCGACGGGCATCGCCGAAAATCAGGTTTGTGAGGTTATCTTGCGTTTCGGAGAAAAAGTCTGTTGCATTTTCAATATCGGCGGCAAGCTTTTCCAACAAATCTTCCAAGCACCCCTCAATGCAGGGCTGAGAAATGCTCCGATAACACACAATCTCAGAATTCGCCTCTTTCACAAGCGCGCGATACTCAGCCGGCAAAGAAACACGGCCTTTGGCATCAACCTTGTTTGTGACGGTATCCATAAACAAAAATGTTTTGCGCATGTTTGCGAATCCTCTCATGATTTGATGCTTATGGTATAGCATGGTATTTTATGGGATTCAATGGTAAATTTTAGGAAATTTTTAACAGTTCGCATTTTGTTCTGATAAAAAAGTTTTTAAAACCGCCATAAAGGGCTTGGAGCGCGAATTTCCAAGCCCTCAAAAAAAATGAAAAAAATTTTGATCTATTCACAAGAAAAAGGGGCTTTGAAAAATCAAGCCCCTCTTAAAAGAAGTTCTCTAACAGAAAATACTAAAACGCATATCTCACGCCAAGATAAAATTCGTTAGAGTCTGAGCTGAATTTGTTTCTTGAGGAACCATCTTCGTCTGTTTCATTCCACGAAAATGAACCGTTGTCCACATATCTGTAACCGAGATCAACGGAAACATTGTCTGTGGCGGCATAAGAAACACCAGCGCCTAACTGCCATGCAAATTCGTTAGAAGATTTCTTGAAACCATCGTCGGATTTAAGCTTTAAATGAGCCATACCTAAACCGGCGCCAACATAAGGCGTAAATTTCGTGCCTGTGTCAATGTCATAGTAAGCGTTCAACATAATGGAATTGTTTTGTACTTTGATTTTGTCTCCATCATCTTTCTTCTCTGCATCATCGTGCCAGTTCAGTTCTAATTCAGTTCTGACCGGACCGGTTTTAATACCATAAGCAAAGCTTGCACCGAAAACTTCATCATCTAAGTTGACTTTACCGGTAGGTTCATCCTCATTTTCGGGTTCTACCCATTTTACTTCGTTAGACATATCATTATATGTGCCTTTTACGGAAACATATTGCTGAAAATCAAAAGCATTGGCATTCGCAGCAAAGAAGCAAGCAGCAACACCGGCTAAAAGTAATGTTTTATTCATAGTATTCTCCAAATAAAAGTTAAACCGCCTGTCTGAGGCGGTCGGAGAGTTCGTAAATCATATTGTCCACAATGATTCTTTTAGCCTTTCAGCCGAGGCTTTGGACATTCGCTAAAAGCTCCCCGACCATCTGACGATAAATCGGGGATATATTTATTGCCGATCACTTCGACAATATATAACGATGTTATACCCTAACACCGTGGACAATATTGAGCTTACGACAGCTCTCTTGCACCTAAACAGGCACGCAACCGCGAAGTCAAAACAACTCCGCGATAACATAACTTTAATTTAAGATAACATAAAATGCAAGAGTATTTTATATGAGTTCAATTATTTTTTTGCACCATTGGCTGACAATCTTTTGCGTATCCTCAACTTACTTTTCGTTAAATAAAACATAATCAGACTGAGAAAACAGCCCCTAAAAAAATGAAAAAAATTTGAATCTATTCACAAGAAAATCAGCAAGGATAAAAAAAACGAAAGCCCCGAACAAAATTCGGAGCTTTTAAAATCATTCTATGGCAACAACGCCAAGAATAAACAGGACAATTGCAGCTGCCAAAGCACACACAGTGCACAGCTCAAGCCCATTAAAACCTAAGAAGATGCCTAATGCGGTAAGACAGCCGGCAGCTGTGAGATGAACCCCCGCTTCAATTCCATCACGGAGATATTTGCTTCGGAGCATGAGACCGATTGTCAGAAAGACTCCAGAGAAAAAGGCTCCTTTTAACGAAACCAAGAACATGGCGACATAAGTTTCATCTGCTTTTGCAGCTTCAAAAGAATTTGCGATGGTCATAAACAAGATCACTGCCACGACGATAAACGCGACATAAGAAAAAAAGGTTTTAATTTTCTTTGTTTCCATAGTTTATAATTTTTAAATACATACACAATAAGATATTTTGAAATTTAAGATATAGCACTTTTGAAGCATTTGTCAAATATTTTCATATATAGCGTAGGACGGAGACTCCTTCGTGGGTCCAAATCCGTCGCCAACTATAATTACAAAAACAGCCCCATAAAGGTGGCTGTTTTTCTAATTGGAGCGGGCAATGGGATTACTCCGCTTCGCTCCGTTCACTTCGGCAATCGGCTAAAGCCGACCGGCGTTCTTCCGCCCGCCTTTGCCTCGTAGTCGGACCACTACTTCGTGGGTCCGCATCCCTGCACGCTTTCCAATTAGAAAAAGCCACCTTTATGGTGGCTTTTTCTAATTGGAGCGGGCAATGGGATTCGGACCCACGACATCAACCTTGGCAAGGTTGCGCTCTACCCCTGAGCTATACCCGCATGATGTTATGGACACATTTAATATCACATCAAAAATAAATTGCAAGAATTTTTTTAAATTTTTTTCACATCAGCAAATTTCACAAACAAATCTTTAACTTTTGCGCGCTATTCTAAAGCAAATTCAACCAAAGGAACTTTCATGAATAAGCCAAAATCCGAAAAGCAGATTCGTTTTGAAAAAGAGGCAAAAGCCCTTCAAAAAAACTTGGAAAAACGTAAAAAGCAACAACTCGCACGCCAAAAACTCAAAAAAGCAAAGGAACAACCCCATGGACAAGATTAAAATTATCGGAGGCAATCAGTTAAGCGGCAAAATTTTTATCAGCGGTGCGAAAAATGCCGCCCTGCCCTTGATTTGCGCCTCACTTTTAACCAAAGAAAAAGTCAGCCTTACCAATATGCCGATTCTCTCGGACATCAACTCCCTCAATGCCCTTCTTGATGTTTTGGGCGTTCAAATTGAAGAAAAAACGGTTTCTTCGGGTAAAAACACTTCCAAAACATATACTTATCAATCCAAAAGTTTCAAAAATCTGATTGCCCCATACGATTTTGTCCGCAAAATGCGTGCCTCTTACTATGTTTTAGGTCCGCTTTTAACGCGTGAAGGGCATGTGGAATTATCGCTCCCGGGCGGATGTGCCATTGGCGCGCGTCCGATGGACATTCATCTTAATTCCTTAGAGCAAATGGGCGCGCAGATTGAAATCAAGAATGGTTATGTGATTGCTGACGCCAAAAAGGGCCTGAAAGGCGCAAACATTATTTTCCCCAAAGCCTCTGTCGGCGCCACGTGCAACATCTTAATGGCGGCAACTTTAGCCAAAGGCACAACGCGGATAGAAAACGCCGCCAAAGAGCCTGAAATTGGCGACCTGATAGACCTCTTAAACGCGATGGGCGCGCACATTGAGGGGCGTGATACGTCGGTTTTGACCATTGAGGGCGTTTCAAAGCTCAAAGGCGCGGAACATGCCGTTATTCCGGATCGGATTGAGGCGGGTTCTTATGCGATTGCCGCCGCCATCACCAAGGGCAAAATAGAGCTTGTTGGCGCCAAGCCCGAGCATTTGCAAGCACCGTTAAATATTTTGCGTGCGATGGACATCAAAATCACGGAAAAGCCAAATAGCATTATTGTTGACGCCCGCAACGCCGATATGACCGGACAAGACATTATGACCGATTATTACCCCGGCTTCCCAACCGATTTACAAGCCCAATTTATGGCGCTGATGACGGTTGTCCCTGGCGCGGCGCTTGTGACGGAAAACATTTGGGAAAA
>CANRJO010000046.1 GCA_947630965.1 uncultured Alphaproteobacteria bacterium | reverse complement strand
ATTTTTTTCCACAAATCATAAGCCACATCATCGGTATGAAAAACCGTAACCGCCAACCGATTCTTATCAATCGCAAATTCTTTGGTCACCACTTCCCAAGCAAAATGAATGGCTTCTTCCTTAAAATAATCGCCGAAAGAAAAGTTGCCGAGCATTTCAAAAAACGTGTGATGACGCACATCATAGCCCACGCTGTCCAAGTCATTATGTTTGCCGCCGGCTCGAACCGATTTTTGGGAAGATGTCGCACGGGTATAATCGCGTGTTTCCACGCCGGTTAAAATGTTTTTAAACTGCACCATGCCCGAGTTTGTAAACATCAAAGTCGGGTCATTATCAGGCACCAAAGAAGAAGCCGGCACAACCGTGTGCCCATTCTTTTCAAAATAATCCAAAAAGGTTTGACGAATTTGTTTTAATGTGGTTGTCATTTTTTCTTCCCAAAGTTTTTTCTTAAGCCGATATAACTTAAAGCAAACTTCGGGTTTTGGCAAGCGCTATTTTTTAAAAATTTAACTGAGTGCCATTTAAATAAACAATACCCGCGTTCATATAAGTGGCAAACAAAAGCCACAAAAGGTAAGGATACTGCAAATTTCCGGCAATGTTATTAATTTCCTTAAAGCGCCGGATCATAGCAAAAACCGTTAAAACAAGTAAAATAAGGACAATCAGTGCAAACAAAAAATAAGCCCCATAAAAGAACAAATAGCACCAAAGCATCTGTAACAAAAGCTGTCCCAAAAACAAAAGTGAAGCTTTTTGAACCAAAATATCGTCATTTTCACGCAAAACAAGGTAAAAAGAGATCACCATCAAAACATAAAGCACTGACCACGCCACCGGAAACACGGCATCAGGCGGTGTGAGAGCGGGCAAATCAAGCTGATGATAAAAAGTTTCCATGCCGAAACCCACAAAATATGACGAAACCGCGGCTGTGACCGCCACGGCAAAAAAACTGTACAAAAATTTAATGACATTCTCCATGAAAAGCCTCCGAAAGCAAAATAAGTTCACTCAAAAAAATTTCAAGTCTTGTCCAAAAAAAACTTGATTTTTGACAAAAATGTGCTATTCTCACACATTAAGGAGAAAATAAAAATGACAAAGGCTCAAACTGTTTTACGCTTTATCGGCGGGGTGAATAAAGACCGAATTGGTGGCAATTGTTCGGTTGTGGAACATACGGATGAACAAGGTCAAACCAGCCGTGTGATGTTTGATTTAGGTTCCATGTTTACACCCTTTGAATCGGGGTTTGTTGCCGCCTACCCTAATGTTGATGAGTATTTTGATCGGCTTGATCCAAAAACAGGTGAGTTTTACAAAGCCCTGAAGCCTATTGATGCGCTTTACATCACGCATGCGCATGAAGATCATATCGGGGCGCTTGTGAATTATGTGAAGATGGGCTATATTTTACCACCTTTGAAAGCCTCAGGCTTCACACGGAATTTCATTCGGCTCGCTTTCAAAAAGGAGGGTCTGCCGATTCCCGAAATTGAAAAACTAAAAGCCGGCGACAATAGGCTTATAAACGGCAATATGACGGTTGAAGCCGTTGATGTGAGCCATAGCATTATCGATTCTTTGGGTTTTCACGTTTTAACTTTTGTGAATGACAAACCATATGCCGCAGTTATGAATAATGGCGATTTTTTGACGGAAGAAGAAATGCCTGTTGGTCGTTCTTTTAACAAAGCGGCTTATTTAGACGTTTTTCAGCGCAAACAAGCGCCCCTTACCGTTTTGTGCTTGGATTCAACCTCAACGCTACCACATGGCAAAGACCGCATTGGTTTTGAAAAAGCCGTTCAAAATACGCTTGAGGTCATTAACCGCTCGCCTGAACGTTCGCTGATTGTTTCACCCGTAATATCGCGCAGTATCCAAAATATGGCGATAGATATTGAAGTTGCCCGCGCTATGCACACCAAAATTGCCCTTGACGGCAAATGGCTCCAAACCGTAAAAGAAGCTATGGATTTATCCGGCTATAAAGATTTTGACGATGTTATTTATAAGGGCTCGTTAAAAGGCTATATGAACGATAAATCTATCAGCAAAAAATATATTGTTTGCACCGGTGCTTTTGCGCAAGGGCTTGAAAATTATGAATTTAACCGCGGCATTGATGATACCACACCCATTCCTTTGGCAGCGGCAACCAAAATGGCATTAGATTTGCATCCGTACGTACATGTTGATAAAAATATGCTTGTTTTAGCACGCCAACGCATTATAGATGAAATCAACGGGCGCACAGGTCCAAAAATGCTTCAGATGCTCGCCGCCCAAGGAGCAAAAGTGGTTATAAGCCCTTACAGCAGAGACATCGGCGGCTTTGAACAAGTCCAAATGCAAGATTCCGGACATGTTAACGCCAAAGCCTTAGCCGAATTGTTAGAATCTATGAAAGGTGTTGCTCAAAATATGATTGTGGTGCCGATTCACGGCAATCCTGAGCAATGCGAAAACACCAAGACATTAGCGGAAACCACAGGTGTAAAGTGTTTTATGGCAAGCAATTTAGAAAACCTGGAAATCGGCAATGGCAAAATTTCCGTCATTGCACCGAAAGCAACACCCGTAACGTGGTTTGCTGTCAAGTCGGTTATGCCTGGCATTCAAGATGAGCGTGACATACCTCCTGCCGGCATATCGGAATATTGGGAAGTCACGGAAAATTATCAACCCATCAGAAAAATTACCGAGGCGGAAAATGTGGTTCCGAGCAAATCAGTTGATAAGACATCTTATAAATACAAATACGAAGATGAAGAAGATTTGCCAAGATTTGAAAAAATGCCCAAACGGCGCCTGATTCGTTCCAACTCGAAAGGCCGGAACAATAACTACGGACACGGCAGGTAAACAAACAAATCTCTATAACTGAAAAGTCCAGAACAACCAACCCTCCCGAATCGTCATCCCGAACTTGTTTCGGGATCTCATCAAAGAGATGCTGAAACATTCTTGCTCGTAAGCTCTGCTCTTTGAGCAAGAAGCAGGCAGCCGCACCCCTTCCTCATAGCTCACGGGAAGGCGGAGAATGAGGCGAATAGAAGCAAAATTCCCTCATAGCTCGCGGAAAGGTGGAGAACCGTTTAGATAGAGTGAAAAACAAAGCGGTCAAAATTCTAGTGTACTAAAAAGGTACATGAATTTTGACCGTTCTGCAGTTTTTCGCTCTAGATGAGCGGTTATACGCCTTTCCTCATCCTAGAACTTGTATTTGGCTGAGAGCATCCCCGTGTGATCGCTATACTCATCACGGAATCTGCCTTCGTAACCGGCTGCCACTTCCCATTGAGAAGTGATGTCGGTGGCGAGTTTCGCGCCGAGTTCATAGCCAAAGCGTTCCAGTTTCTCGCCGTTCACGCGGTATGACGTGTTGCCCATGGTCACAATGGAGTCATTGTTATCGGCATCCAAGTCATACGTCAAAGCCGCGCGGACTTCCGGACGAATCGTCAGGCTGTCTGTTAAAGCAAAGTTCTTTGCAACTTTCACGCCGGCGACAGCCGTTAACACGTCAATGTCACGAGCTTTTACGCGAACACATAAAGCATTTGTTGAGGCATCTTGCGAAGCGCGCAAGTATCTCAAGCCTGCTTCAGGCGTGACGTCGTAGTCGTTTTCAACATGGAAGTTGTAACCGAAGATGCCTTGCAATGCCAAAGTGTCGACATCGTATTTTGAATCGGCATTTTCGCCCAAGACGCTCTTCTTCTCTTTATAGTCGGACCAGCTGTAAGCGGCAACGCCTTTGACGTACCAATCTGCCGGTTGATATTGACCATAAACAAAAGCGGTGTGTGTTTTGACGTCTGTGTTACGGGTGTAACCGTCAATGTCTGATTTGCTATAGGCATAACCTAAACCAACTTTGCCATTGCCAACTTCTTTATCAACACCCATGGCGGCGCCATAAGTATCCATATCAAAGCCGTGTGCTTTGGAAGTGTCGTCTTTGTCGGCATAATTGAACAAGCCTTTGACCCAGATTTTGGCTTTCTCAAACACGCTGTCGCCGGAAGATTGACCGACTGTAGCGTTTTGCAAAGTATCGTTCAAAGCCTCATCAGCAGTGTCAAAAATCATGTTGCTCAACATGGTTGCATGTGTGCGCACGACCGGAGCACCGTCAGCACCTAAAGCATCAGCCGCGCGGCTGATTTCCTTGGAATCAACCGTATCTTCTTGAGCGATGAAAGCTAATGTGTCTTGGACTTTTTGGAAGCCTGCATTGGTTGAGTTGATGTTCATCATACCTAAAACGGTATCAGCTTCAGCCTTTTTCACACCCAAGTTGGCGGCAACTTCACCGGCAGATTTTTGCGTGGCGGTATATACGCCGTCTTTGCCTGTGATGTTGTAAAGGTTGTTTAAGGTATCAACCTCTAAACCCGTAATGCCGGTATTAAAACCGTTGATGTTCTTCTTTAAATCAAAAGTATTGTCGCTATTGGCAGCAACTCTTAATTTCAAACGAGCATTCTCGCCTGTACCACCATTAACAGAGGTCTTGCTTTGAATGACAGTCTCATTGTTCACACTCAAAGTTGAACCTTTAGCAAGCGTAAGTTTGGCATTTTCTCTATCTTCGCTTTCAACACTGATACCGCCGTCTAAAGTCAACGAAGCGCCTTCCGCAACCGTGATTTCACCCTTCTTTTCAAAGTTAATGTCGTTCTTTGTTACTTGTTTGCCGTCTTTATCTGTGAGGTAGTTACCCTCAAAGACAATATTGCCTTTGAACGTTATGTTCGGATCTGCACCTGTCGTGTTTCCTTCGGAAGTGATGTTGATAGCACCACCTTTTGCAGCGTGGTTGTCCACAAATTGAACGTCTTGAAGCTCAACCGTCTTATTCTTGGCAAGGTTGATGGCACCACCGGATATCTTGGCGCTGTTGTCTTCAAAGAGAGCGTTATGAACAATTAATTCGCTTAGGGTTGCATTACTATTCAAACGCGTTGCAATTGCACCACCGACCGTGCCGGATTTATTACCTTTGAAAAGCGTTGTTGTATTGCTATCAGCGTTAATACTTACTTGGGAGGCTGATCCAACAAAAATGGCACCACCACCCTCGTGAGTTTCATTACCATCTTCGGCTTTCTTATAGTTATCGCCAGTGACTTCATTGTTCACAAAGCTACCACCAGAAATTTCGGTTTTGCTGCCGGACCAAACGGCACCACCACCGACTGTCGCTTTATTGCCTGTAAAATCGGAGCCTGTAATTTTCATTTCCTTGGAGCTTGTGCCCGAAAGAATCGCCCCACCTTGACCATCTGTTTTATTTGATTTAAATGCGGTTCGATTAATGGTTAGTTCACCAGCTTGAAGTTCCTTACCAAGGACTTTCGCCTGATCGTCCACACCAACAAAACCTGTTAAATAAATGGCACCACCACCATTTGTAGCAAAATTCTCTTCAAATGTACCACCAGTGACTTTCGTATTGATACTTGAGGCAACAGCACCGCCATAACCGGCTGTAACTTTGGATGTCTCTGTGGTGGCATCTTTGATTAAACTTATATCGGCCTTATTGTTCGTAAAGTCAGTATCTTTAATTGTTAAAAAAGCATCTTTAGCTTTAGCATAATCCGTTTTATAGTCATCACTACCTTTGAACAATGTTCTGCGCGTTGCAAGAGCGCCACCACGAAAACCTGTTGTATTACCATCAAATTTGGCATTTTCAATGGTTGTCTTAGATCCACTACCCAATGAAATGGCACCACCACCAACAGGATTGCTGTCACTCATTGCATCTTTTGTCATGTGTGCTTGGTTATTTGAGAAAGTTGTGCCTCTAATAGTTAACGTACCATAGTTACCAATGGCACCGCCATCATATAAAGCTCTATTGTTTTTAAAAGTACCACCGTTTAGTGTGAGTTTACCGTCAGGGGTCGGAACGCTAAGGGCGCCACCGGCACCACCAACGTCTTTACCTCCTTCACCATACGGATATTCACTAGAGCGCATATCCTCATTATTTTCTACGGTAAGATTATCACCTGTTGCTTCTCTGTCAATGATACCATGGGTCTTTTGACCTGTTGTTGAACTAAGCTTTCCCGATACAACCTTGGCATCCGACGCAGTCGGCTCCCCAGCGATAGCCGGCGTATTTACCACCGCAAAACTGACCGCCACCAAGGCTGTTGTTATTAAAAGATTCTTTTTCATATTTAAACATCCTTTATAAAAAGTTTTATAAAAAAGCCGCTCCAAAAGAAGCGGGCGGATGTTCAAAACCACACATAGCTAAATGGCTCGGCTTATTTGGCGGAGCCTTATTCACCGACATCCGTCCATAAGACAAGAAGTCGGCACAATTTAAAGTCGTGTGCATACGACCAGCTACATGAAGGGTTTTGACGCCCTGGGCAGAAACTCTGCCATGTCGATACTGTACTTAATGTGTAGTAGAAAGTCAAGAGGTAATTTTTAAATGTGCAAATTCAAGCAAAAAAATGCATCTTATAAAAACTTCATATAATTTTTCGCAAAAAAGGCATTGAATCTCTCATCGTTCAGCTGAGCTTTGCCTGTAGGGCATTCGTGAAGGTTCCAAGAACAGTGAATGCTCTTAAAAAATGTAGCGCTTAAATTTCTTATTTCTTCATCAGCGTTTTAAAAGTTTCAAGCCATTTGCCAAGCCAAGATTTGAGCGGATGTTTTATACATTCATCCTCTTTCATTGTGGTTTTCAAAATTTTTTTACAATCTTTTTCATCCAGATAAGCATATAATTGCATCGAACCATAAATTAGTTGATGATTTAGATCAGCGTTTTTAATTTTGCGCTTCGTTTTTTTGATATAAAGCGCAAGAGCAGAAAGACAAACGTTTGCTTTATATTTTCCCTTTTTATCAGGTTGAATAAGAAGATATATATGACCTGAAAGAAAGAAGATAAAAAAGTGAGACGCCGTTGGTTGCCTACCCAACTTACAGCTCCTGTTTATTAAACAGTCCGGCAGCAGGCATTCTGCTCTCCACGTCTCACCCTACATTGAATATGGCAGAAAACCTATAATATCAAGAAAAAAGAGATAATTCTAATTGACAAAATTTGATAAAAACGGTAGAATGCAACTTAAGGATCTGGATAACACATGAAGAAACAAATGAAAAAGGTTCTAAAAGGGTTTTGGGTTTTTATAAAGCTTGAGCTGTTAGGCTTTTTGTTGTATGGTGCCATTGGCGGCTTCTGTAGTTGTTGTCTCTTATTACGGCCTGTGTCCGTATACAAAAAGAATAAAAATAATTATAAGCAAGAAAATTTTATGCCTACGGACTATGATATGACTTGGAATATTTTTGATAATTTTATAGGAGATAGAAAGAAAAAAATAATCGCTAGATTAGTTCAAGAGTTAGGCTTTAAGGAAAAAGGAAATAGCACAGAAGTATAGTATTTGAAAGGATTATACCTTGAGAGATTCTTACATAGAAATGTTTCAAAAGTTTAAAATAACAGAAGATGATTTTGTTGCTTGGGGAATAGAGGAAATAAAAACACTTATGCCCGCTTCTAAAGTTGTTCAAACTAACTGGAATCAATTAAAAAATAATATTAAGTCAGGAAAGGTTTGGATAAGAGGTTATGGGAGAGACAAGAAAAATGGGAAAATTAATAAAATACAGGAATTGTATGACAAAGCAAAATTTAATGTTCATATTTGTTTAGACAGAACAAACAATGAGAGACCGAAGAAATTAATGAAAAGGATTATAAAATATAAAGTAAGTAAAACAGACACTCAAAATCATAAAGCTATACAAAATTATAGAATATCGCATCTTTGGGGATATACAAAAAATATATATTTATTTGAAAATCCGTGGAATATTATCTATACGCCAATTGTGATTGATCCGCTTACAGGACACGAAACACCTGAAAGTAAATTAAAGATGCATTTGAAAGACAAAATTTATAATCTTATATATCAGAAATATGGATGTTTTATAGATGAATACAACAATATATTAGAAAAAGATAAAAGAATAAAAAATATAATCGAAATTTGCGAAAATCATAAAGGTGACAGATTTTATGAAGAAATGAAAAAACAATGGACTAAACTAACAAAGGAAAATATTTTGCAAGGCTAGACACCCCATATTTTTTTCTTGCCATTTACCCTCTCTCATGTTACGCTTTCCCGTGGAGGTTGATAACGTGAACGCTGATATAGAAGAAACGGTCTTTAAGCGCACACAAATGCGCGCTAACAAGCTTTTGTCTTATGGTTTTGAAAAAAATAAGGCAGGATATACGCTTGAAAAAAAGTTTTTAGATAATGCTTTTTTGGCGCGTATCGTAGTTAATTTTGAAGGTGTCGTTCAGGGCAAAGTTATTGAAACCGCCACAAACGAAGCTTTTGAGCCTTTACGCGTGGAAAGCATGAACAAGGGCTACACAGGCAAAGTTCGTGCGGCTTATGTGGCACTGTTAGAAGAAATCCGCCGCGAATGTTTTTTGCAAACGCCTTTTGCCACACCGCAGGCAAACCGCTTGGCAGCGCGGATTTATGAAAAATATGCCGATACGCCACATTTCCCTTGGGAAAAATATGAGGGCTTTGGAGTTTTCAAAAATCCGAATAACGGCAAGTGGTACGGCTTGATGATGAATATTGACCGCGCAAAATTAGACCCTCAAAAAAGTGGCAAAACCGATGTGATGAACCTCAAATTACCGCCTGAACAAATTGAAATCCTGACCAAGCAAAAGGGCTTTTACAAAGCTTATCACATGAACAAAAAATATTGGATAACGGCGCTTTTGGACGATACTTTAGATGATAAAACACTTGAAGATTTAATTGAAACAAGCCACCAATTCACCTTAAACAGCAAAGGCGCGGGTAAGACGAATCAACATGTATGGCTCGTACCGGCAAATCCGAGTTTTTTTGATATTATCGGGGCTTTTCAAAAGAAAAAATGCATTACATGGAAACAATCCGGCAACATCAAAACCGGCGACATGGCATACATGTATGTTGGCGCGCCCTACTCTGCCGTAATGTTTAAATGTGAAGTCCTTAAAACCGATACGCCCTATCATTATCAAGATAAAAATTTAACCATAAACAAAATAATGGAAATCAAACTGATTAAAAAATTCAAGCCTGATCAGTTTCCATTGGCATTTTTAAAAACCTTTGGCGTCACAAGCATCCGCTGCCAACGCACCATGCCTGAAGCTTTGCTCAAGGCTCTGGAAAAAACGGAATAAAGAAATAACGGAAAATCAAAAAAACAAAAGCTTATTGAAACACGTGCAAGAATCTAACCAACGTTAGATTCTTATGATTTTGATTTAACAATCTTTTATTTGTTTTTGTGATGGTTGCTTATTTTCAGAAAATTAAGCTTGACTCTCTAAAATTTTTCTTGTACAAGAATCAAACGTTGGTTAGATTCTTATATGAAATAAGCACAAAAAATGATTATCGGTTATATAGATAAAAATTACAAAAACATC
>CANRJO010000045.1 GCA_947630965.1 uncultured Alphaproteobacteria bacterium | reverse complement strand
TTGGGCGTGTGACAGTGGTTATATCAAAAATTCTGCCGGAACCGGTTGCGATGAAAATCTATCAGCAAAACCATGCGGCACATGTCCAGACTACGCGTATGAATGCACAAGCTCACGTACAGGGAAAGTACAATGTTTCTTTGCATACCCGTCAGGTACAGAGTGGCGTTGCTTACACTGTGTCACAGCGCCGACCCCGACGCCAACACCAACGCCAACACCATCGCCAGGTGGCGGTAGTAGCGCGTGCGCTTTGCCATGCAATTGCACCAACTGTGGTGGATCGGCTTGTACAAGTACATGCACAGTAGGAGTTTGTCACTGTTTGAAACTGTCTACAGGTGGAGACTTCACGATCGTGCCTTGATGTCAGTCAGGCAGGAGAAGCTCCTCACGTCAAAGCTCAGGATGACGAATGGAGTTTGCGTCTGCCTCGGTACGTCATTCTGACGACCGAAGGGAGGAAGAATCCAGGAGGGGAAAAGTAGCTAATTTGTTATCCTGGATCTTTCACTTCGTTCAAGATGACGTCAGCAGGCTATTTCACCCCCCCTAAAGGGATTTAGGATGACGTTGAGCGGTGGACGAGTTGGAAAGGTGGATAGGGCTAGCGAGATGGTTTTCAAAGACCGAGTAAACTTCGCGCATAATCCTTTGCGCAAAATACATCCAAATCATCAATTTGCTCGCCAACGCCTACAAAATAAACAGGTGTCGGGCAAGTTGTGGCAATCTCGGCTAAAATGCCCCCTTTCGCCGAACCGTCCAACTTGGTGATGACTAACCCGTCCACATGCGCAATTTCTTTGAAAATCTGCACTTGCGAAACGGCGTTTTGCCCCGTTGTGGCGTCTAGCGTTAAAAGTGTGAGGTGTGGCGCCTCGGGCAACACTTTTTGAATGACCCGCACGATTTTTTGAAGCTCGTCCATTAAACCGTTTTTGTTCTGCAAGCGCCCTGCCGTATCAATAAAAACAACATCATCGCCCGCTTGGAGCGCGGCTTTTAAGCCGTCAAAGCAAAGCCCCGCGCTGTCGGCATTCGGCGCACCCGTAAAAACCCGCGCGCCGGCACGCTTTCCCCAAACCACCAACTGCTCCACCGCGGCGGCACGGAAAGTGTCGGCGGCAATAAACGAAACCTGCTTGCCTTCCCTGATGAGCTTTGTGGCTAACTTGCCGATGGTTGTGGTTTTGCCCGCACCGTTCACGCCAACCGCCAACACAACGTAAGGACGCGCTTTTTCGGTGGAAAACGTGGCTTCCAAAGGCTCTAAAAGCTTTTCAATTTCAAGGGCGAGCGCTTCTTTGAGCGTTTGCGGGGAAACGTCTTTCTCAAACCGTTTGTTGCCAAAAGCCTCAATCAGCCGCGCGCCGGCATGCACGCCTAAATCTGCCTCAATCAGCGCATCTTCAAGCGCGGTTAGCGTTTCTTCATCAAGCTTGCGCTTGGTAAACACGTCCGCCAAGCCCTGATTGATTTTTTCACTTGATTTTTTAAGCCCAAACCCGAGTTTTTTCAAAAAATTAGCCATTTTGCTGTTCACCCTCAATGATGTTTTGCGGTGTTTCTTCCTCAACTTCCCTCATTTGACGCAAAATTTGCGCGCGGCGCCGACGTTCCACCATCGGCACTTGAGGCAAAAGCGCCGCCGGCGTTCCCGGTCGCTCGGAATATGGGAAAACATGAAGCTTATCAATGCCCGCTTCCTCAACCAGTTTGCAGGTGTTTTGAAAAGCTTCTTCCGTTTCAGTCGGAAAACCGCAAATAAAATCCGCCCCGAAAGTTGCTTCTGGGCGCACCTGACGGATTTTGTTGCACAAATCTATCACATCTTGGCGCTTGTGCCGCCGACGCATTTGGCGCAAGACTAAATCATCCCCCGACTGCACGGAAAGATGAAAATGTGGGTATATCTTGGGGTTTTGCGCGACAAGCTCAACAAAATCATCCCCAACGGCGGCAGGATCTAAAGAGCCGAACTGTAACACTTTTAGCCTTTTAACCTTCTCCAAAATTTGCGCGGAAAGCTCAACAAAAGACGGCGCATATGAACATAAATCAACCCCCGTGAGGCAAATGTGCTTAAATTGTTGGCGGATTAAGGCGCGAATTTGCTTGATGACACGAGTTTTTGACAACGAACGACCATTGCCACGCGCAAATGGTATAATGCAATAAGAACACCGGTGATTGCAGCCTTGCTGAACTTGAACATAAGCCCGCTTTTGACCGTCAAATCCCGTGATGATATATGGATCAAAACCCTTGAAATCAAAAATATCGCCAACGTAGGCTTTGCCCCTGTGACGCTTGCGAATATATTCCTCCGCCATGGCTTTTTCTTTGTTGCCTAAAATCATATCCACTTCCGGCATTTTGGCAAAAATAACGGGGCTCACTTGCGCGGCACAGCCTGTGACCACAATGCGTGCCTCGGGGTGCTCCTGCCGTAAGCGGCGTATGGCTTGGCGGCACTGCCTTTCCGCTTCTGCCGTGACAGCGCAGGTATTGACAATGCAAAGTTTAGGACAATCTTTAAATTTCTCTTTCAAAACCTCGGATTCAAAGTGATTAATCCGACATCCGAAAGTTACAACTTCAACCATGATGGTTCTCCCTTGAAGCGACTATAACGGTAAAATTTTAAGATTGCAAATTAAATTTGTGGCTTTATAATAAAGACCATTATTTCAAAGGAAAGGAAAAAAATGTTTAAAAAATTTGCGATGACGATTGCCACTTTCTTTGGCGCAGGCTTGTCACCGGTTGCCCCCGGCACAATGGGCTCTTTTGCAACTCTGCCTTTGGCGTTTGTGCTTTCATATTTCGGCGGGCGCGATGCTCTTTTGCTTGCCGCGGTTATCATCTTTTTTGCGGGCGTCTGGGCTGTTAACGAAAGTACGAAAGACAGCGCGGAAAAAGACCCCGGCAAAATCGTGATTGATGAAGTGGTTGGGCAACTTTGCAGCTTTTTGATTGTGGCAAATGCCCTTGAACATAACCTTGAGCCGAAAGTGTGGCTGATGTATGCTTTGGGATTTGGGCTGTTTCGGTTGTTTGATATTTTAAAATTCGGTCCCGTTAAATGGGCGGACACCAAGCTCAAAAATGCGTGGGGCGTGATGCTTGATGATGTTTTTGCCGGCTTTTTTGCCGCCGTGGTCTTAATGCTTTTGGCGCGCGGGCTTTGAATTTGCTTAAGGCACAAAAAAGCGGTCAAAACGACCGCTTTTTTTGAAGTAACGCTTGTTAGTTAAACAAACCTTTTATGGCACCTGTTAAACCTTTGGTTGTTTCCTCAGCCTGATTTTTGATGTCTTCAGCCGAGTTCTTAACCTCTTCAAGCGAGGCTTTGCCCAAGTCTTTCACGTTGCCAACAACCGTGAAAGCCGTTTGAGAAACAGCATTTAAGACTTCATTTAAGACAGTCTTGATTGTTTCAGGAATCGAGGCACCTTTCTTCTCTTGCCCAATATTGGCAAGCTTGATGCTCGGCAATGGCAGTGTGACAGCCTTTTTCATGTTGGCAAAACCCGCCATGACGGAAACTTCACCCTGATCAACAATTAAGCTCTGAATAATCACTTTCTTGCCACCTTCGGATTTTGCTGCGGGCTTTTCTTCCGCTTTTTGCTCTGTCGGCTCATTTGCTGAAGAAGCCGTGTTGGCTTGAATGTTGTTCATTAAGTCTGAAACATTGTTTTGCGTGAATGAAAGCATTTCATAGGTAAATGCAGGCTTTGAAATGTTAATGGAATGCACAATGATTGTGTCGGTCAATAAACTTTTGACGTCTAAATCAACGCTGATTTCGTTTAAATCAAACAAAGCCGGTGCTTGATAACCCTTCGGATTGGCAATCCGTAAACCTTTTACCGAGGCTTTGCCCGAAAAAGGCGAAAGCTCAAAGCCCTGAATGCTTACATCTGTACCCAAAAATTGAGAACCGTATTGATGCACTAAGCGCTTTACCACGCACTCGGGCGATGGCGTGACACAATAAACCACAACAAACAAAAGCGCAAAAAAGGATAAAACTTTGTAACGGCGCTTCATATCAACGAAAAAAAAGCATTTTCTCAACAGCTTTTTCCAAAAAGATTCTTTTTTGGGTGTGGCTTTGGGTGCGGGGCTGTTTTTTGCCTCTACAGGGGCCTTTTGAGGTGTTTTTTTCACAGATTTGGATTGTGCAGGGGATGATTTTTTAAAATTTTGAACCATAGATACCTCCATAAAAAATACAATAAAATCATATATGTTTTTTTTAAATATGCAACAAAAAGTTATAATTCGGGGAAAAATTTTTAAATTTATAAAAAAAGTGTTGCAAAATAAAAAAGGTGTGTTATAGTCCTTGCGATTTATGGGTGCATAGCTCAGTTGGTAGAGCAACTGACTCTTAATCAGTGGGTCTAGGGTTCGAATCCCTATGCGCCTACCAGTTAGAAAATAAAGGCTTTCACGGTTTTGGTGAGAGCCTTATTTTTATCCCTAAAATGGAATTATCCCTAATTTGTCCCTAATTTTGGGGTTCAAGGCGATTAAAGATAATTAAAATTTGTTGGTCGTTTTTGTTGTTTGATATTTTTATTGTTGCTTTACTATAGCAATTTTAAGGTACCTTAAAAAAGTGCCGTTGTCAATAATAAAAATCAAGCAGAATCAAAGTTCTAAAATTCTTAAAGGTGTTGCATTTAAAGGTACCTTAAAATTGATATGATTCGAGGGAATGCGTAGAACCCCAAAAACACCAAAAGTAATTGGTATTTTTGGGGTGACATCACGCGTATGTTAGCTTGCGAGGTGCTGACAAGCACCAAAGCAAGCGTTACAAAGCGGTGACCGAAGCGAGTTAGTTTTGCGATGAACGCAAAACTTATGAGCAAGACAGTTGGTGCCTAGAGCAATTTTTTTCTCAAAAGTGTCCTCACGTACTTCTTATGTACGCTGCGGTACTTTTGAGCAAAAAATCACTCCATTCACCTCATTCTACGCATTCCCAAGGTTTTACGCCGTTTGTCATGCTGAACAGCGTGAAGCATCCAGGACAATAAATAAAGCTACTTTTTTCCTGGATCCTTCACGAATGGCGCTAAAGCGCCAAAGTTCAGGATGACGTAAAGAGGCTGTTGCAAGAAAAGAAAGGGAAAAAGAAAATGCGATATGTGTTGATTTTATTGGGTTTGATGTTTGTGAATGTGGCGCAAGCGATGAATTGTCAGGAATTGCCCGATTGTGAAAGCTTGGGTTATTCCAAAGGTGAAGATCCGAACTGCGTTGAGGACGGTTATCTCAACTGTCCGTTTGATCAGGATTATAAAGTCTGTGTGCAGTACAACTGTGAAGCCTTAGGTTTCACCGAATCGGACAAAACATCCTGGTGCGCGGACCTCATCAAATGCAAGGGCAATGAAAAAATGACGCTTTGTCAAAAAGCTTGTGTCGCAACAAATGCGCAAGAGCTTAAAGAACTCGCTTCTTCCGGTAAATGCAAAGTTGTCACGATGCGTAACGACATTGTTCTTCCAGAAGATATGACCTTAACACTTGCCGAAAATACAACAATAGACGGTGGGGGATATGGTTTAACATTTAATATTTCAGGAACAAAATCAGGTTTGTTTGCTTTTCATCTTACAAAAAACAGCGGGCTGGAAAACATCAATGTTCATTATAAGCAAACGGGTAACGCTCATAAATTTGACTTTGTTCGGGGAAACGGATCTCTCCATAATGTGCGCTTTGATGGTGATGGCGCTGCCTTATCTAATAATCAGTATGACATCTTATTTTCTCAATCTCAAGTAACAGTTAGTGGTAGATTTGAAGTTGATTTTAACAATCACGGGCGCTCCACACGTTTATCAGAAAGTAGTAATATAGATTTTATCAATGCACAAGTTATTATTAAAAGAAGCGGTGAGCATAGAAATGGCTTTACAAGGGGAACAATTAATTTTAAAGATTCAGAGTTTACAATGGATAACGGTAGCAATTTTCTCTTAATGCCGACGAATGTTCATTTTGAAAACACAAAATTTAAATATACAGGTGGAACTATATTTTGGACTCAATCTCAAAATCAGATTGCTTACTTAAATTTAAATAAGAATGCGAATGTTTCTTTTACATTAGACCAAATAGGGGGTAATACGGTTATTAACCTTTCAGGGACTCCTAGCGAGCCCGCGCGTTTAGAAATTAATACTCAAAATGTATCGAACGCAAAAATTCAGGCAACAAATCTTAATGACACTTTGGTGTTAAATGGTGTTTCGTACCACCCGACTAAAGAAGCAACAACAGAGCTTTCAGAAATAGATGGCTCGGATAATTGGGGACGTGTTCAGTAATTTAGCACGAAAAAAGCCTCCTTCTCAAAGGAGGCTTTTTTACGAACCTATCTTTATTTATAGGCATCTTTGAGCGTGCCTAAATCTTTTTTCAAATTTTCTACATCGTCTTTAAGTTTAGCTTTTGCCTCTTCTTTTTTGGCTTGAGCTTCGGCTTTTTTGACCTCGTCTTCAGCCTTTTTGGCATCAGCTGCCGCTTTTTGCTCGTCCAACTTGGCTTGAGCGGCATCAACTTTATCCTGCGCCTTTTGAGCCATACTGACTAAATCAATCGCGCTCGCGCCGTAAGCCGTAAATGCAACCACCACGGCTAAAACAGATAAAAGTTTTTTCATTTTCATCTCCTTCATAAAAATTATGGCTGTTTTCAGTTTGGAGAATTTTAAAGAATCTTGCAAACAAAAAATTGGACTTATAAAACGTTTTATTATTTATTTTTTAATAATGGCTCTTATATAGTGTGGACGTATGTTGAGGAAAATTTAACAATGGAAGCACTTAAAAACATTTTTTTAGGCTCGAATCCGCAAATTTTGGCGACAGTCATTTTGATTGTCAGCTATGTGCTTCTGTTTACCGAAAAATTAAACCGCGCGGTGGTTGCCCTATTGGGCGCAACCGTGATGATCTTGACCGGCATTTTAACCCAAGAAACAGCCCTTGCCGGGATTGATTTTAATACTATTTCGCTTTTAATCGGCATGATGATAATTGTAGGCATTGCCGAAAAGTCCGGTATGTTTCAGTTTGCCGCCATTTGGTCAGCCAAAATTGTGAAAGCCTCGCCACGGGGCATTTTACTGATGCTTGCTCTTGTGACCGCCGTTTTCTCGGCGCTTTTGGATAATGTTACAACGGTTTTGCTTATTGTACCCGTGACCTTTCAAATCACGCGCAACTTGAAGCTCAACCCCTACCCTTATCTGCTGATGGAGATTTTTGCCGCTAATATTGGCGGAACAGCAACGCTAATTGGTGATCCACCAAATATTTTGATTGGATCTGCGCTCAAGCTCTCGTTCATGGATTTTGTGTATGAGCTCACGCCGATTGTGATGATTAATATGCTTTTGCTCATTGGGGTGTTTGATTTTATATATGGTCGGAAAATGAGCGCCGAACCCGAAAATAAAGCCATTGTGATGCGCATTAATGAAAAAGATAGCATTACCGACAGCAAGCTCCTTTATAAATCGCTCTTTGTGTTGGCGCTTGTGATTTCGGGCTTTATCAGCGCTGAACATTTGCACCTGCACAACGGTACCATCGCCCTCTTTGGCGCGGCTTTGATGCTCTTGCTTTATACATGGGGCACACCACACCGCGAACGTGACCAAAATGTGGAAAGCGCTTTCAGTATGGTGGATTGGACAACCATCTTTTTCTTCTGCGGCTTGTTTGCCATTGTTTATGGGCTCGAAGTGACGGGCGTTTTGGAGCTTTTGGCAGATAAGCTGATTGAACTCACGAAAGGTAGCGTTGAGAAAACAACATTTTTGGTGCTGTGGCTTTCGGCTTTGGTTTCTACCGTTATTGATAACATCCCCTTTGTTGCCACCATGATCCCGATGCTTCAGTCTATGGAGCCTTCCATGGGCGGACGCGAGGCGATGATGCCCGTTTGGTGGGCGCTTTCACTCGGGGCGTGCTTCGGTGGTAATGGCTCGCTGATTGCGGCTTCCGCCAACGTGATTGTCGCGGGACTTGCGAGCCGCGAAAATCGGCCCATCAGCTTTCTTAAGTTTTTGATATGGTCGCTGCCCGTGATGTTTGTTTCGGTTGCAACGGCTATGCTTTATTTGTATGTTTTGCACTTTTTGTAGAAAGAGAACGCCATGGAACTTCAAACCCTTACAGACTTTAATGCCGCCGCTTATTTGGCAATTGGGCTTGTGGCGATTTCATACCTGATTTTGTTCAGCGAAAAAATCAACCGCGCCGTTGTGACGCTTTTGGGCGCCATGCTGATGATTCTCTTGGGGCTCCAGACACAGGAAGAAGCTTTTGCCGGGATTGATTTTAATACCATTTCGCTTTTAATCGGTATGATGGCGATTGTGAATATGACCGAACATTCGGGGCTGTTTCAATTTGTGGCGATTTGGGGCGCCAAAAAAGTGCATGCGCACCCGCTTGGGATTATGATTATTTTGGCAACCGTGACGGGCGTGTTTTCCGCCTTTTTGGATAATGTCACAACGGTTTTGCTCATTGTGCCTGTAACTTTGCAAATTACACGAAAGTTGGAGCTTACGCCCTACCCTTATCTGCTGTTGGAGATTTTTGCCGCTAATATCGGCGGTACAGCAACGCTGATTGGTGATCCACCGAATATTCTGATTGGCTCGGCGCTCAAGCTGTCGTTTATGGACTTTCTTATCACACTTACGCCGATTGTTATCATCACGATGGCTCTTTTGATTGGCGCGTTTGCCCTAATATGGCGGCACGCCCTGACTTCAGCAGAACGTAACCGCGCCATTGTGATGATGATTGATGAAAAAGAGAGTATTACGGACTGGGCGTTGCTTTATAAGTCGCTCATTGTGTTGGGGCTTGTGATTGCGGGCTTTATCAGCGCCGAATATATCGGACTTGAAAATGGCGTGATTGCCCTTGGCGGCGCGGCTTTGCTCTTGATGCTCTATACCTGGGGCGCTCCACACCAAACACGTGATGAACGCACGGAAGAGATTTTTAATTTGGTGGACTGGACAACGATCTTTTTCTTTTGCGGTTTGTTTATGATGGTTCACGGACTTGAGGTTTTGGGCGTTTTGGAAAAAGCAGGCGCATGGCTCTTAACGCTTACGGAGGGAAGTGTGCAAAAGACGATGGCGCTTGTGCTGTGGGTTTCGGCATTTTTCTCAAGCGCCATTGATAACATTCCGTTTGTTGCCACGATGATCCCGATGTTGAAATCTATGGAAGCTGATTTGGGCGGACGCGAGGCGATGATGCCCGTTTGGTGGGCGCTTTCATTGGGCGCGTGTTTTGGCGGCAACGGCACGCTCATTGGGGCTTCTGCCAATGTGATTGTTGCCGGGCTTGCCAGTCGCGAGGGGCACCCGATTGGTTTTATGCGCTTTTTAATTTGGTCTGTTCCCGTTATGCTTTTGAGCGTGTTTATCGCAAGTGTTTACTTGGAGATGCTTTATTTTTGATAATTTTTAAGAGGCGTTTGTTGCAAAAATTTTAAGCCTTTCCGAAAGCGGCAAATAGGTCTTGGGCTTTGGCGCAGATTGAACGCCACCAAAAGGCATTTGCGCGATTAAGCGCCAACTTGAGGGCAGATTCCATTCATCACGGACGCTCTGATCTATTAGCGGATTATAATGTTGCAAGCTCGCACCGATGTTCTGCTCGGCAAAAAGTGTCCAAAGCGCAAATTCTAGCATCGCGTTGCCTTGTTCTGCCCATGTGTCAAAATTTGCGGCATAGGTCGGGTAAGTTTCTTTAAGCTTTTGCGTTGGGGCGGTATCTTCAAAAAATAATATTGTGCCGTAAGCCGCCGCAAAAGACTCTATTTTTTGCGTGGTTGCCGGCAATTTATCTGCCGAAATTTTGGATTTTAGCGTTTCTAGGACAAGCGCCCAAAACTTTTGATGATGCTCGTCTAAAAGCAAGGCTATCCTTGCCGATTGCACGTTAAACGCACTGGGCATATCTTTCAGAACGG